>CALDTZ010000054.1 GCA_937924805.1 uncultured Saprospiraceae bacterium | reverse complement strand
CCTTATCAATTTTACAAACAACAATACTTCCAGAAGCACTTTTATTGGACAAACTAAAGTCTATATCGGCTGGTTGCTTTGCATAAAAATGATGAGCATAGCTTTTAAAAGAATACGTAGACAAGCTAATTCCCGTATTTTCTTTTGTTTTATAAAATTCAATAGCGGCATTTTGTGTATACCGCTCAATACGAGGGACAAAAAAGATAAGTAACCCATGTAGGAATAGAAAGCTTGCTATAAATAAGACAATCCAAGATCTTTTTGCTGATCGTTCTCCATATAGACTGTAAATGACTAAACCCAAAAAGAGTAGAGGAATAAAAATCATAAACATAGGCCAGTGAACATTCGCACCCAAATTTGCAACAGCAAAAGGGTCATTAATTTTTATATTTTCAAGCAAATAATCAGCGTTTCTTCCAATAAAGAATAATAAAATGGCAACAATTCCCCATAGGCTGGCGACGATCGACAAACCTATTTTTAAAAACGCACTAATATTCTTGGTTTTATCTTGATGTTTATATAAATAGCTAGCAGCTAAATAACTCAATGGGAAATAAGCCAAACTCGAATAATGAACAATCTTTGTTTGCACAATTTCAAATAATACAACGGTTATGATCAATGTTAACAGCATTAAAAAACCAAAATCGTACGATGATTTTAAATACTTTCGAATCATTGGTAAAGCTAAAATTGAAATTGGAAAACATCCAACAAGTAATACTATAATATGATAACCAATAAAACCACCATGTCCTGCATCATGTTTGCTAAATAAGTCTATATGCCGTTCAACAAAGGCATAAAAAAAGTCCATTCCGTAGATGTATAAATTACCTCCATACCATACCGAAATACCGACTAAGAACACACCTAAAAACAGAAAGATATCCCTGAGCTTAATGTGTATATTTTTATACTGAAACAAGTAAAATAGAACGGCTGGAAGACCAAAAAGAAGCAAGCCGACAGGACCTTTTGTTAATACTGCTAGCGCAATAAAAAAGGCGGAAAGTAAAAAATGTCGAACCGAACGTTGTTGGTTTTCGTAGGTTTTGAAAGTAAAAAATAACCCAAGAAAAATACATAAATTAAAACTAGGATCGATAAGTCCTGTCTTGAAATAGAAACTCGGCAAAAAGCTACATACAAAGCACACAACCCAATACAATGCAAAAGTTTTGTCTTTTAAATTTATCCCTGTAAACCACAAACTAAGGACGGTTAAGACGCCTATAATTGTATTTGGAAATCGAGCAGCAAATTCAGTAACACCAAAAACCCACATCGACAAACATTGTATCCAAATGAATAATGGCGGTTTTTCATAAAATGGCTCGAAATTGATTTGAATTTGAAAATAATTACCCGAAACTAGCATTTCGCGAGCTGATTCGGCAAAATTGATTTCGTCCCAATCAAATAAATGAATACGACCTATTCCATAAATAAAAATGAGAAACGCAATTAAGCTTAAGCATGGCGCAAAATATTTGTGATGAATCAATGTTGACATTAGGCAATGTATGAAGGGAAATAACCTGATTTTTCAACAACCCTATAAATTATAAAAGAAAATACACTACCAATACAAGCACCAACAATGACATCTTCATAAAAATGAAGACCTAAATAAATTCTTGAAACTCCGACCGTAAAAGCTAACAATAAACACAATACATAAGCCATTTTTGATTTGAAAATGAGCATCAAATAAATAGCTAGTGCAAACCCAATGGTCGTATGACCAGAAGGGAAACTAAAATGTTCAATCATCTTAACATCAGGAACTAAGTGAATTGCTTCTGTTTTTAAATAATAATACGGACGATGAGCCTCCGTAAAAATGACCCTTTTTAAGATTTGTGTAATAAGTCCAGGGATTAAATAAATTAAAACCATGACATAGCTATACTTAACGTGTAATCTGCCAGCTAAAAACACAAAAAAAAGTAAAAATGGGAATTCGATCATCTTCGTACCATAGAAAAATAGATTATCTAAAAAAGGCGTATGATATTCGTTGATCAACAAAACGATCGATCCTTTTTCTACAAAGGGTAAGCTTAAAAGCCCTAGTAATAAAAGTATGCCCATTGGCATAAGCATTGATCTCGTTGACATGCCACAAAAATACAATTTTTGTTAGCGTTTATTAAAATGAAACGCAATAGCTTCTTTTACCGACATTTGTTTTAAAATAGAATAAAGCCAAGCATTAAAATCTAAATTCATAAACTGTCCAGCTAAAAGCTGGTTTTGCTTATGCATAATTCCTTTTTGATAAAAAGTGGCAGTCAAAGATTTATGCTCAATTAATGGTTGCTTCAGTAATTGGATAAAATAGTCTAGGCAAAAAACTAAAAAAGGGTTGCTGTACTCAAGATTTTGAATGCTTTTTTTCGTTGGAGTTAGGAGATATTGAATCATTTCTAAGTTCCCTAATGAATAATGACACATCATCATTAGTAATCGACTATAACCTAAGATTTGTTTGTTTAGTGTGTTCTTTTGAAGAGCAATGATTTTGTGTAATTTTTCTAAACATTTCTGTACATCATTTTCAATAAAATACAAACAAGCAATCTTATAATTGAATACAGTCAGCCGATGGTTATCGAGCATTGGAGCATATCTTTTTATTCGAAGACTTGTTCTGCTGATTAATTCCTCTACATTGGAAAAATCATTCGTTAATAAAGGTGTATTCAAGCGATTATGGTGCACATATATAAATGATAGGACCTTACTATTCATCGTAAATTTGTCGTACTGATCTTTACGAAATTGTTCTAATAGGTTGAAATAGTAAATATAATTTTTCCGATCATTTGTAAAATACGCTGCTTTTAGAATGAAATGATAACTGCGCATAATCAGATCTGGATCGTGGGATCCTATCTCTTTTTTACTTGTCAAATGAGTGACCCACTCAACTGCATAGTGCAGTGCAGCGCCGTAATCTTGTCTTATAAATGCGTACCAATACTTACATTGGAGCAAAAGCTGGTAAGGTTCTTTTTTTAGCTTTTGTTGATCATAGTCAAACAGTGAAGCAGCATAAGCTCTTGAAATAGCCTGCCTATCAGTTTCAGTAAAAGCATATCCTTTGGTTATATACCATCCATGGATGGCTAGATTTAAGTTTGATAATGAAGTTTCGTTTTGTAAGGCTGCAGCCAAATGAGAAGAAAGGACAATCAATTTTTCATTCTCTTTAAATCCTGTTCTCGTTATTCGTCGAGCTTCAATCATTTTGTTCAGAGCTACAATGTCTAATAATTCTTTAGTTAAGCCCAATTTTTCTGCCCAGGAATATCCTTTTTTCAGCAATTTTAAGCTTTCCAGATAGAGCCCTTTTTGATATAATAATTGGGCAAAGTCAATACATTCTTTTACCTTAAGTTGTGGGTCTTTTTGACTGTGCAACAAACGTAATGAACTCAATATTTGACTGTATAAATGTCGTTTTACATTCGAGAAATGTGCACTTTGAATACCTTGGGTCCATGTTTTTTCACTAAAGATGTTTTGCTTGTCGATGATTTCAAACAAAGTCATAAATTTCAGTGAATCCTTATTTTGTATTCGTTTTGCATAGATAGTGAAGTTGCGCTTCTCAGCTTTAGTCATCGATTTGACTAATTTAAACAATTGGATTGATTTAGAAATAGGCATGACATCAAATATATATCTATATCCTTAAATATCATATGATTAAGTATATTTCAATCGTTTAGGTATCACAATATTTTACACACTAGCATCCTTTATTGGAAAATTTTATGGGCTTCAAATAGAATAATTTATTGGGTTCGTAGTAAAAGCTACATTTGACTCATATTTGAACCTTATCTTTGTCATGTATTATGAGATATATGTTATATAAATTTTCGATCGCACTTTATCTATTTTTATTAGTAGGATTACCTGCTCATAGTCAGGATAGCCTGGACGTATCTTTATTGACATTTGGTCCGGGGCAAGATTTATACTCTTGTTATGGGCATACCGGAATACGAATTCAAAACCATACCACTAAAAAGGATTTAGTCTTTAATTATGGGACTTTCAATTTTAACCAAGGAAATTTTTATTGGAAATTCATTCGTGGCAAATTGCCTTACACCTTATCCATTCAAAATTATGGCCCCGTATTACGTCAATATAATTATGAACAAAGACATGTATACGAGCAATTGCTAGACCTTTCTTCCAAAGAGGAAAATGCAATTTATAAAAGCCTAATTGAAAATTATAAACCAGAAAATAGAGAATATCTCTATGATTTCTTTTTCGATAACTGCTCGACTAGGCCTCGAGATATTTTTGTAAATGCGCTACCTGATTTGCAATGGTCATCTTTAAAAGTGAATAAAACGTTTAGAGATCTTATTAATGAATACAATGGAAACAAAGGGTGGGCCGATTTTGGGATAGATCTGATCATTGGTTCTGTTGCTGATAGAAAAGCGACGGATCAAGAGGCTATGTTTTTACCTGATTACTTGCAAGATGCATTGAATGAATCATTTGTAGGTAGTAACCCAACGGTAGCATCACAATCTTTGGTATTAGACTACATTCCAGAAACAGTTCAGCGTAAAACAAAAATGAATCATATTCCTTTTTATGTATGTTTCTTTCTTTTAATCATTGAAATGGTTGTCTTTTTTGTTTATCGCAATAAAGCTTCAAAAGGGGTGAATTGGTATGATACCTTTTGGTGGATATTATTAACGATAGGAGGGATCATTTTAGCGTTTATGTGGTGGGGGACCGATCACATTGCGACCAAGCAAAACTATAATTTGCTGTGGATGCATCCAATGTATATTTTGATGCTTTTAAAGTCAAATTCGCAAGCAAAAAAAATCGCAATTGTATCATTTATGCTCTTTATTATGATCGCTGGTGGAGTCCATTTTATGGGTTTCCAAATCTTTCATAGTGGTACTTTATTATTATTAGTATTATTACTTGTTAAGATATCTCGTCACCTTCTTACGTTAAAACAAACTTCTGTATGAAGAAAGGATCAAAAGATAATTCCTTTATAAAAAAACCGTCATATCCTGGAGGAATGACTGCAATGAAAGCTTTTATTGGTAAGCACTTGAAATACCCCAAAGAAGCACTAAAGAATAAAATTGAAGGAACTATCCATGTTAATTACATAGTAAATCACAAAGGAAAGGTGATTGATGCAAAGAATATTTCTCATCTAGGTCATGGATGCGATGAAGAAGCTATTCGTGTAGTTAAGCTCCTAGCTTTTCTAGTTCCAGATAACCCAAGAAGGATGAAAATTCAATTCAATCAAAAGATTAGAATTCATTTTAACTTACCTAAAAAAACAATAGAAACACCCGTAAAGGCTAAATCGGAATTTAGTTACTCTACGGTTTCCGCACTAAATAGACCGCAAAAAAAAGATACAAAACAAAATAAAAAACCCCCATATACTTATACTATTTCATGGTAGTAAATACATTTCGATCTTCTTACCTTATCTTAACTTTGTTACTATCCTCATATTGGATGCTAGGGCAAAAGAGCTTTGAAGTTGTGTCAATAAAAGAAGACATAACGATCGATGGTAACTTGGATGAATCCATTTGGGATACTGCTATGACAGCGGATAGTTTTTTTCAATATAACCCTGTTGATACGATTCAGACTCCAAATCAAACGGAATTGTTTTTCTTAATGGACAAGCACTATCTATATATTGGTGGTCGTTGTTCTACACCTGGGGACTATTTTACAATATCATCACTCAAACGTGATTATAGAGCAGGAGGAAATGATAATTTGACGATACTTTTAGATTTAGTTGGAGATGGGAATAATGCCTATTTTTTTGGACTAAATCCTTATGGTGTTAGGAGGGAAGGTATCATCACAGGAGGAGGTACGGCCAATTCAGGGTTTTCAACAACATGGGATCAAGCATGGTATGGAGATGCATCTTTTGATGAATCAGGTTGGACCATGGAGATGAAAATTCCTTTTTCAATCCTTCAATATAATACGAATAAGGATCAATGGAGGATGAATGCTTATCGTTTTGATATGCAATCTTACGAAACGAGTTCTTGGGTCCAAATACCCAATACGCAAACCATATTCAACTTGCGATTTATGGGAGATGTTATTTTCCCTAAAAAATTGAAGCCTACAGGATTAAATTTAACAATGGTTCCTTATCTAAGAGGAAGTGTTAACGCTGATTTTGAAACGAATGACGGTAGCTACCTTGGTGCATTTGATATCGG
This sequence comes from uncultured Saprospiraceae bacterium, assembly GCA_937924805.1. Classification (GTDB taxonomy): domain Bacteria; phylum Bacteroidota; class Bacteroidia; order Chitinophagales; family Saprospiraceae; genus JAHDDO01. The sequence goes on along the minus strand of CALDTZ010000054.1, from coordinate 51,154 downwards.
AGGCGATATCAAAATGAATATCGGTTCAAATATGAAATTAGACGCGACCATTAATCCTGATTTTAGCCAGATCGAAGTAGATCAACAAATCACAAATCTTGATCGATTTGAATTGTTTTTTCCAGAAAGGAGACTTTTTTTTCTCGAAAATGCTGATCTTTTCTCCAATTTTGGCTTTAAAGAAATCAATCCATTTTTTAGTCGACGAATTGGTTTAGGATTTGATGATGCATCCGGATTTTATGTAGAAAATACGATATTCGGAGGTGCGCGATTAAGTGGTTCAATAAATAAAAATTGGAGACTCGGGCTAATGACTATGCAGACTGGAACCATAGAAAATATAGGAATAGCGCCTGCAAATTATAGTGTTCTATCTGCACAAAGACGACTTGGTTCAAGATCGAATATAAGTTTTCTCTTGACAAATAAACTAAATTTCGAAACTGAAACTATTCAAAATCCAAATCCAATGAATACCGTAATAGGAACGGATTTAAATTTTGCTAATGCAAGTAATTCGTGGTTTGGTAAAGTATTTATTCATACTTCGTTAGGGAGTCAAGAAAATAGTTTTCCAATTGCACATGGATTATCAGTAGATCGGATCAAAAAAGGGTACAGTTTACGATGGAAACATACATATGTGAGTGAAAATTATGACGCCGATATCGGTTTTATTCGTCGAGAAAATATTATTAGTGTACATCCAGAATTTCGACTTTATTTCCATAGTTCAGAAAATTATGTAAATCGGCAAGGACCTACTGCAAACGTAGACGCATTTTACCGTCCTGGAGAGTATTTATCGGACTTAAAAGTGCGAATAGGCTATAATGCACGGACTATTTATAATCATAGATTTAGTGCAGGCTGGGTTCAGGAATTGGTTTATTTAACGGATGATTTTGATCCAACAGGTACAGATGCATCTCCTTTGTCTGAAGGCTCTTTACATACGTTTAGTTATATTGAAACAAGTATTAGCACAGATAGAAGTTTGCCTTTATCTATGCGATTTAATCCTACGTTAGGAAGTTATTATACTGGCTCTCGATATGGTGCTAAAGGAAGTTTTACTTACCGGTTTCAACCCTTTGGGTCATTGGATCTCAATTATAATTATAATTTTTTCGATTTACCGCACACCAATGGTTTAATACATACCGTTTTGATCGGTCCTAAGCTTAATGTAAGCTTTACAAAATCGCTTTTTTTAAGCACTTTCGTTCAATATAATACACAACTAAAAAATACAAACCTTAACCTTCGATTACAATGGCGATATGCGCCTGTTTCTGATATATTTATTGTATTTACGGATAACTACTTTTCGGATCCTACGGATGCAAATACTCGATTTATTGGTGATATTAGGAATAGATCTTTTGTTTTGAAAGCAAATTATTGGTTAGGATTATAAACGTATTATTTTTGGAAAGTAGTTAATCGGATAACAAATTATGCGAAACAAAATTATAGTTACAGGTGGTACCGGTTTTATCGGATCGCATACCGTTGTAGAATTAATGGAAGCTGATTATCAAGTAATTATAATCGACAACCTAAGTAATTCGAATAAAGAGGTGCTTAAAGGGATTGGTGCTATAACTGGTCAACAACCTACATTTTATGAATTAGATATTCGTGATAAAGAGGGCTTGATTCGATTTTTTACCGTGCACCAAGATGCAGTAGGAATCATACATTTTGCAGCATTAAAGGCGGTAGGAGAGAGTGTAGAAAAACCCATGCTTTATTATGAAAATAATATCGTAGGATTAAAAAATATACTAGAAGCGGCGAAAGAAACAATGGTTCAAAGTTTTATCTTTTCTTCTTCTTGTACCGTGTATGGTCAAGCTAAAACACTTCCCGTAAATGAAAGTACGCCATTTCAACAATCAGCTTCTCCTTATGGAAATACAAAACAACTCGGAGAATACTTATTAAATATAGAGGCTACTACATCCGAAAAGTTATCAGTGATCGCTCTTCGATATTTTAATCCTATTGGTTGTCATCAAAGTACTCATATTGGAGAATTGCCAAATGGCATTCCTCCTAATTTAATGCCTTATGTAACCCAAACAGCAGCGGGAATCCGCAAAGAATTGAAGATTTTTGGTCATGACTACGAAACCCATGATGGCACAGCGATTCGAGACTATATTCATGTCGTAGATTTAGCGAAAGCTCATAGAAAAGCGCTCGATCGATTGATTGCTAGGGCAAACAAACAATCATTTGAAACGTATAATATTGGCACTGGAATAGGGTATTCAGTGCTAGATGTCATTCATTCCTTCGAAAAGATGAATAACGTTAAGGTTCCATATAGTTTTGCCCCAAGAAGGGAAGGGGATATCGAAGCCATTTATGCAGATCCAAATTTGGCAAAAAAAGAATTGGATTGGGAAGCCACTTACTCCCTTGACGATATGACAAAATCGAGTTGGCAATGGCAACAAAAGATCAATAAAATATAATATCGGTTTCTATTTTATTTACGCATGTGGATCACCATAACCGTGCTTTCCTCTAGTCCAACCAAGTTTTTCAAGATACTTTACTCCATCTTCTGCCGCAGGTTCTTCTAGTTGAGTTCCCATACTGTCATTCCATCGATTGAGATAACCAAATAATGCAGTAACACCTAATATTTCTACAATTTCTCCATCATCCCAGTGTTTTCTTAGATTATTGGCGATGTCATCAGTTACAGCATTTGGAATTGTCGATGCTGCGATGGCAAAATCAAAGACGACTCGTTCTGCATCCGAAAATGCAGGGTATGTTTTGTATTCCCAAATGTTATTTAGTTTATCTTGTTCAGAACCATACCGTTCGGCAGCTCTAATGGCATGCGCTTCACAATATCTACACCCCGCTGTTTTACTAGATAAATAGGCTAATAAACGCTTGAGTGCACTGGTCACTCGACCTTTATTTTCCATTACGGATTGGTTCATTTCTAAGAAAGCGGCTGCAATCCTTGGTCTATGCATCATTGTGAAAAGACTATTTGGAGTAAATCCTAATGTCTCTTCATAAAAGCGTGCCATTTCAGCTGCTTCTTTATTCGCATTTTTATCAAGTGGGGAAACCAGTGGTTTTTGCATTTTTTTTATTTTACACTAAATTACATTAGTATTTCGAATTTCATAAGGTCCAAAGCAGAATCTATAAATTGACTTTAATTCGTTTTTCGATAGGTACATTTTGAATAATTAAAATTTACAAAATCATACGTTTGAAATTGGTTTTTTGTTAGCATCAAAACAAGTAAAGTATCTGGTTGAACCAACGTACTAAATCCTCTCTGAATAAAAAGTGTATCATTTTTCAAATCCCAAATACCACTTTTACTTTCTGCACAGTGCCTCCCAAATTCAGTATAGTACAGAGAAATAGATGAATCTGGCCGTAATTCAAGAGCATCAGCATAATGATCATTGAGTATAAATCCAGTATGTCCTAATCCTAGGTTATATTTTACGGTATCTCCAGTTTCTATGTTTATAATCTCTTGAGGTTCCCAGGTGCCATAAATATCATGTAGATCATCTCCAAATTCATAAGTGCATTGGATAGCATCAATAGGAGGAAGGTCGGTTTGATCTTCGGTATCCGAATTTTGATGGCAAGCACTGATTGTTAATAAACCAATAAGTAAAGTCAAGACTTTGAAAAAGGAGGCATAAGCCATGCAGTAAATTTATTTTAAGATACTACTTCTTTTTTTTAAATTGTAAATCATAATCAATCGCGGATTGGAGTATTTTTGAAACCGCATCTACATTGATTTCTTCCACGGATTTAAATATTTTGTAATACACTTGTTTGTTTGTTCCACGGTCTAAGTAGTGATCTTCATCGATAAGTTTATGACCATACCAAAACCCTAATAAGACGCCTTCTTTAATCCCACCTCGAGGAATTGTAGAAGGCCATACTAAACAAAGGCTGCGATGACCATAAAAGAAAGGGACATTGTACGATATTTTTTCTTTAATGTGGGCAGGAGACTGATCGACTATAATAGATCTCAAAATATCTACAATCATCTGTTCATGATCTGGTAACAAATCATATAATTGTACGATTGATTTTATTTTGAGTTTTTGCTTCATTCGATTTTTTGATCAATCCAATGCTATTTATCTTTTAAAACAAATTTTTCAAATAAAGTATCCAATTGGGATTCAGGATCTTTAGTGAAACCAGGGTGGACAGCAGAGCTTTGTATAATCGTACTTCGATTAGCAGTAAGCCATCGAAAACGAACTTTCAAGTCGAGTGACCCTATTTTACCTCCCTCTTCTTTTCCTTCGCATACGAGCTTCCAAGCATCTAAGTAGGATTTGATTAAAGAAATATCTATGTCTTTATTTAAAGCACGAATCAGTGACGCATCTAATTGATATTTCAAATTTAAAAAACCTGTTTTACTGCATAAAAGTATCGCGCCGATATTGATAAATTCTTCTCGTTCGACCAATGGTACTAGTCGAATAATAGCATATTCATATAAGCATCTATCTTGCATCATTCGCTTCTTTGACAAGTGCATCAATATTCGATATTTTCGCTAATAGGATTGCACTATATGCCTTTTTCATTTCAATAGGAGACATGTTGGTCGCTTCATCCATCAACCACTCATCAGGAATCGAATCCATGATGTTTTGTATGAACTCATCCGTGATTTTTTCCGTAATAAATGTGGAGGCTTCAGTTAGTTTACTTGCTCTTGAAAGTAAAACGTGATCCTTTATCATTGGGAAGGTTCGATCAAGATGTGATTCCCAATGGTCCCAGTTATGATGAAAATATAAACTCGCTCCATGATCGATAAGCCACAATTCACGATTCCAATTAAGTAAATTCGTGTTTTTTGCTGTTCGGTCAATATTAGAAATGATACTATCCAAAAGGACAACTTTAGATGAAGATAATGGGTCGGCCACGGAAACAAGAGGATCAAATGTTATAGCACCAGCTAAATAATGAAGGCCTAAATTTAATCCGACACTAAATTTTAATAGATCTTGAATTTCTTCATCCCCTTCTGCTTTTCCGAATGAATCATTGAGATGCATAAAGACTAATTCGGGAACGTTCAATCCGATGGCTCTAGCAAGTTCGCCACCAATAATTTCAGATACAAGCGCTTTTTTACCTTGCCCAGCACCTCTAAATTTACATACATAAGTAAATCCATCACTAGCTTCAACAATCGCTGGTAATGATCCACCTTCTCGTAATGGTTTTACATATTGAATCACATCGGTTGTCCGTAGCTCAATTTTACTCATCGCAGTATTATCTATGTTTATTCACTAAAGTAAACGAATTTAGGTGAGTTTTTAAAATGACCACCCAATCTGTCCCTTAAGCCATCTTCCTGGCATGGTTGCACCAAGTATATTTTGATATTCAGAATCAAACACATTTCGTGCTTCTACACCTATATAGATAGCTTTTGTAATATAGAAATTGGCTTCAGCATTCCATAAATGATAACTTGCCGATAATGTACTATTAATACCCGATGCAACTCTTCCTTCTCTATCTTTGTACAAATGAGATACACCAATTTCTAAAGGGCCAACCTTTAAATTAATTCGATTTGTAATCAAATGTTTTGCGGCGTTTGATAGATAAATAGATAAAATTTCATCTTCATTTTTAGAAGATTGGTTACTGTAACCAAAATTCCATTGACCTTTGATCCGCTGCCCCAAGTCGAAGTGATAATCAGAAGCAATTTCGAAGCCTGTAGTGGTAACATTGGAAATGTTTTTAGCAAAGAAATAGTCAGCATTTTCTTGGAGGTTTCCAATCTCACTAACAGCGCCAATTTCTGATTCATTTGTCGATACGTAATCGATTAAATTATCAGCAATTCTGCCAAAGATTGATGAGCTCAAAGTCCAATTTGGCAATATTTGTATTTCTGTGCCTATATCGGCAGACCAACTAATTTCTGTAGATAAATCAGGATTACCGAGGCTTCGTCCTGGTGTTAAATCTTGTAAATTATTGGATACATAACGTTCTGTATAATCTGCTGCTCGTATACTTTTTCCTATGGATCCTCTCATTACAATCCTTTGAAATGCATAACTTAAATTAAGACTAGGTAAAAATTGAAGTTTGTAATTCTCATCATAATCAGCACGCACATTTGCAACAGCATGAAAAGCATTCATTCGGTAAGCGGCTAATCCATAAAGTCCATAATGCCAATCTTGATGGGTACCTCTATCATTACTTTCTATACTTCTTCGATCAATTTGAATTCCCGTTTTTAAATTCAGTTTTTCATTTACAGGATAAAAGTGATTAGCTGTCATATTTAAGTATCGACTGGTATGAGTATTCGTTGATGGAAAATCTGGACTAAATATGAATTCATCCGTATTTCTTTTGTAAGCCATATTAAAGTCAGAAGTACTTTTATCGGATGTCCTTTTTAATTGAACATGATTAAACCAGTTGTTGACAATCTCTGTTGATTTATCAAACGTGCTTGTCGTATAATAGTATCGAGCATCGAAATCTCTGCTATCAAAACTTGTTCTGCCTGTTACTGACCATTTTGGCGAAATGTTAAACCCTGCAGATACGCCAAACGTTTTAATATCAAAATAACTATTGTAAGCTTCCAACGTCGTAGTACTGTCGATCACTTTTTCATCATAATTGGGGCCATCTGATTTTTTTATTGAAACACCACCACCTATTTTTACTTTATCTGATCCCCGGTAAAATCCAGTAAACCCATCCAACAAGGCATATTCTCCGTAACCAAATTCGCCATTTACATTCAATTTTTCGACCTTATTAGCAAATGTTTTTGTAACAATATTTATAACACCACCTACCGCATCGGGACCAAAGATAGCGGAACCAGTACCACGCAATATTTCAATTCGTTCAATTTCAGGTAAGGTAACCGGTATATTACTATTAAAATGACCTGTTAATGGGTCATTCAATTTCATTCCATCAATCAAAATTAAAACTTGGGTAAAAGTGGATCCACGCATAATGATATCTCCCTGAGCCCCAAATGCACCTCTCGATTGAACTTCTACACCCATTACTGTTTGAAGTATTTCATCAATAGAATTAGCAGCTGTCTTCATTAGTTCATCACTCTTGATTATACTAATACTTCGACCTGTTTCATGACTTTTCAACGGAATATTTAAAGCCGTAACTTGGATCGTGTCAAAAAGATTAGATGTTTGTGCATTTAAAAAAAATGAACCCAAAATGGATAGTATAAATAGTAAGTATTTCATTTTAAATTTTTAGATCGGCGAAGATATTAAAACTTTGGAAGTGGGGTACTTAATAATACGTAATTCAATAAACGAACAATTATTCGTTATCATGTAAATAGTGATGCTAGTTTCCGTGGTTTATGGTACTAACTAACCGTTAGCCAATTTCCACCATCTCGGTAGTCAATAATCGGAGAAATGGATGTTTGAAGCTTGTAAGAACTTGCCAATACTCCAATTTCATGAGATATATTATCAATGCATTGATTGACAAGATCAGACCTAAATCCCTTGTTGTTTAGACTTAGTACATAATTAGCAGAAACCATTCGGCTAATAATTTTACCAATATCGATCATTTTACGCTGGGGTAATTGAGTGTCAAGTTCAAAATTGATAAATGATTTAAAGTGGTTAGCAACATTTTTAGTTAGATTGAAGGTAGATAAAAAGGAGAATAAATTCATTTCCTTTTTGCGATGCATTAACTTTGATATCATTTCAAAAATCTGAGTATAAAGCATTTCATTTGATCCTTCAAATATTTGGAATGGACGTGAATCCACAATTCCTCTAGCGGCAATACTTTCTTCCTTATATCCATTAGCTCCACAAAGCTGAGTTAATGTTTGTGCTGCCATTTGCATTAGGTCAGTAACATAGGATTTCATACAATTGGCTTCTAAGGCATTTCCAGCTACATTATTTTCGATGCTACTAATTTCAGTACTCCTCGAGCACATAGCCGAGCAAATCGTAAAAGCACTTTGAATTTTTGATACCTGAAATTGTACTTGGTCCAAAGCCATTAACGGTTTGCCTCCGACAAAACGTTCCGTACATTGTTTGATGGCATCATCCATCATTCGACGTAAAAAACCCATTCCCATACCAGGAAATTGAAGGCGACTTCTATGAAGCAAATCCATCATTAATTTAAGGCCAGTTGATTCCGGCTGGAGTTTATTTTGAGCGGGCACTTCAATATTCACCTTGTTTTTACCATAAGGAATGGGGTATAACCCAATGTTATTATAGTATTCTTGTACTTCAATTTTTTGTTGTCTTTGTTGTTCATCCGTAATGAAGAAATCTAAATCTCTACTCAATCGACCACTTTCTGTTTTATTACGAGTCGCCATGAGCCAATAATCAGCCATTCCCGTTAGACCCTGCCAATGTTTAGTCCCGTTTATTTTATATTTATCTCCTTGAAGAATATTGGATGTTTGCATGTTTAGAGCATCACTACCGTAATCTGGCTCCGTAATCATGAGACCGCCCATATTTTGCTCGTGCAAAAACCTAGAAAAAATGGTTCCTTTAACCGCATCTTGCGCATACTTGGCTACAGGTTCTAAAAATAGCGCGATATTAATGCCGAAAGTTAAGGATAGAGGTAGTGATTCGTAAGACGAAGCTTCTAATAATCCTAAGCATTCTTTTACTTTAGCCCCTCGTCCACCATATTCTGTTGGTATAGATACAGATAAAGGTTTTTGATCCATAATCTGTTTCAGTACATCCGTCGGAAAACCTCTTGATTGACTGAAGCTAGAAATATCATTTTCATCATGAAACACGCGAACAAGCGTATTCTTAAAATTTTCAAGAAAAGTAGTGAAAGACGTTATCGTTGATTGAGACTTCATAGCTATCATACAAAGATATTACATTTTTGGTTACATGAAATTAATCATAAGTAAAGAAACTGATTTCAACTTAAAACAAAATACAAAGTAGATAGAATTTTCTTTAGTTCAAGTATAATTTTTAACTGTTGGTAAAGTCTGTCTACCGAACTAAATTTATTTTTGAAGTAAAGATGATCTCGAATGTTGTAGAATACAATTCTAAAAAGTAAAAGCCAGGCATCAATGAGCTAATATCAACACTATTGGATGCCTTTTTTTGATAGCATTTTTTGCCAGTACTATCATATATTATCATATTTGCCCCTTCTTTCGGTAGTCCTGATAGTTCAAAAATACCTGTGCTGGGGTTTGGAAATAATTTTATTTGTTGATTAATCATTGAATTTGTAATAACGGGACCACAAAATCCAAACATATTATTATCCATCCAATTGAGCCTATTGATTATAAATTGTTTTAAATAATTAATTTCACCTGTATAACTTCCCGTAACAATTGCATTGGGCCAGACGTAATCATTTAAAATATTCCATCGTTCAAAGTTGCGATCAACCACAGGTGTTAATAAATCAACTTTTTCGTCTATAAATGCAAAGATAGAATCAATATGTAGAGGACCTTCTCTTAGTTCGAAATATCGACAATTAGCGGTATTTTTATAGAGTTGATCTTCCATCATTTTACCCCACCAAAATGGATGGTGTGCATCACAATTTATATCGTACATCCATCGATTTGCGGTAGCACCTTCACAATAGTCAGCATTCCCTAATCCAAGATTAAAATCCCAGATTGGCCCGGCAGTAACCAATCCACCATTGCTATTTTTATCTTTATGGAGGTACGTACTTATCCGATAGGCATCTACATCTTTTGTGACTTCATTCAAGATAAAGTGATCAATAAAAGACATCATATCTATATATTCATAATAGTATTTACCGTCGTATTTTTCACTTGGATTCAATAAGGCTCTTTCAAAACTATCTATGTATGATTGGATATAAACAGCTTGTGCTGGTTGGATTTTACTCTTTTTTGGTGATACATATTGAAAGGAAAGCTTTTGATTCGAATTTGGATTTGATCCGTAATTTGAAAACCAATCTGGTTCCCCTTTATCAACTTTAAAAATATAACCACCAGTAAGTTCATCGCCATCAATATCTTCTGTTTTTAAGGTAGCAATATCTACTCGATTTTCATCTCTTTTAATTTTTTCCATTAAAACATAAACGCCCTCATATTGCTCATTAATCGTTAGTTCGACAAGTCTTGTACGACTGCCATATTGCCCAATACTATTTGCTAAATGCATGGCTACTACATTTCGAATTAGGCTTTTATCCGAATAGGGACCATGAAGTATCCAATCTTCTTCAGCTGGAAAATTTAAAAAGGAAACGTCCAGGTCCTCACCATTTTCATCAACCGTCTCAATGCCATATCCTTTTTTTGGGAAAAGAGTCGAACTCTGACCTCGAATTTCGATTCGAATATTACCAAAAAATTCATTCATCGGATCATTACTTTGATTTAGATTTCCTTCACCATTCCAAATGATACCCATTGTACCTGCAATAGATGGTTCATCCGGAATAGAATTTCCATTCGTATTGATTTTTACGATTGGAATTGGAGAATTAAAATCATTTTGTGGAAACCAAGAAGGTACATCTCCAAATTGACTTTCACCATTGTTTAATCCGAACGTCAACCAATAGAGTGAAGACAAATCAGAACTGTTCGTTCCACCAAAATTATGAGTTTGCACGGCAACAATATTTTGACCTTCAACTAATATGTTTGTTAGGTCTGTTTTGTTTATATAATGAGATATAGGTAGATTACCCTGGTACATTTCTGCTTCTCGCAATTGAGTAGCTTCACTATCCCACGTAGGTGGATTGCCATCCAAATGTGTTCGAGTAATTTCAACTCCATTTAAGTACATGATGAAGCCATCATCAAAATCTGCATGAAAGACAGCCCTTTCAATGGCTGATATATCCGTAACTATAAAATGTTGGCGCATAAATACAGAAACTGTTTGATCAATGATGGTGTTATCATCATTATCTCCATATCCAATTCCACCTTGGCCACTATTCCAGTTGGAATCATCATAGTTTATTTGATTCCAATCTACAGGTATCGAAGCATTCCCCAATTCATACTTCCAATCGCTATCGGCATAAACGGCTGTTTCCCAATGATCTATTTGTGCATCTGCAGTATTGTGAAACACACAAATCGAAAAAAAAAGATACATGTTGAAAATGATTATATGTTTCATAAGTAAATTAGAATAGGTATTAAATGATACTTAGATAGCGGTCATGAGCTATCATCAAAACGAATATAAAACTTTCGATGACTCTTCGTTGTGCGGCGACGAGATTAATTATGAATCAATAGTTGTTTGAATTACACTTGTCGTATTATTTTTTGAGATTATTTTGTCGCATTAAATTATAGGTATATCTTTATTTCAATTAAAAATAGACCTATGAAAAATGTGTTAACCTTTGCGTTTCTGATTTGTGTCACTCAATTATTTTCTCAAGATCATCCAACCTGCGATGGCCAAAGATACCGAAATGAAGTATTTACAGAAACGGAAATGACAACAGGTATAAAGTATGGTGAAAACACAACTATTTTTGACAACTTTCAAGAATTATACCTTGATATTTTTCAACCCGTAGGTGATGAAGCGGAGGCTAGACCCGTTGTTCTTTTAGCATTTGGTGGCAGTTTTGTCGGAGGTGAAAGAGAAGCCCTTCATTTTCTTTGTAATGCATATGCAAAAAAGGGTTTTGTGGCGGTAACCATTGATTATCGATTATACGATGGAGACTTATTTCCACTGCCTACTCCTGAAAATATGCAAGATGTCGTTGTGAAATCAATTGGTGATATGAAAGCGGCAATCCGATTTTTAAAGGAAGATGCTGCAACCGATAACGAATATCGAATCGATCCTGACCTTATTTTTGTTGGTGGAGTATCAGCTGGTGGTATTACGGCTATGCATACTGCTGTATTAGATTCTACAGACGTAATTCCTGAAAATCTAAGGTTGATTGTTGAAGAAAATGGAGGCTTTGAAGGTAATTCTAGTAGTAATTATGAATATTCATCGGATGTTGCTGGTGTTATCAATTTTTCTGGAGGATTAAATGACGCATCATGGATCGATGCAGAAGATCCTCCCTTTGTAAGTATTCATGACGAGTTTGATGGTACAGTACCATATTCAACAGGTTTTGCATCTATTTTTGGTTTTGATATAATTTATCTAGAAGGCAGTGAACGATGTCATTTTACGGCAGATAGTGTTTCTGTCTTGAACTCCTTAAAAACAATAGAAGGAAGCAGTGGTCATGTGAGTTATTTTAATTCAGATGCAAATACGGCTTTGAATGTGAAACATACAACAGATTTTCTATTTGAAATCATATGCCCAAGCATTATGGTTAATGCAGAGGATCATCATTTAGAAAATATTCATATTTATCCAAATCCTGCAAGTGGTCAATTATTTATTGACTATGCATCGGATCAAATTGTTTTGAATCTTTATTCTAGTCTAGGTCAAAAAGTTGGAAATTGGTCTAATGCACATCGTATTGACATTTCTCAATATAATACGGGACGTTATTTTTTAAAGATTACAGATATGGATAACGGTCAATCATTAACGCATTCGATCATTATTGAATAGATTCCTCTTTTCTTTATAAAAACAATTCAATATTTTTCGGTATAAGTATTGATACTTCGTAATTTTGCATTATTAAAATGCAATGTATGATTTCTGTAGATGGATTGGCGGTAGAATTTAGTGGACACACCTTATTTAGTGATGTTTCATTTGTTATTAATAATAATGATAAGATTGCCCTTATGGGTAAAAATGGTGCTGGAAAATCTACGATGATGAAAATTATTGCAGGCGTTCAGAAGCCAACAAGAGGTCATGTACGTAGCCCTAAAGAAGCGATCATCGCTTACTTACCTCAACATTTACTTGCGGAAGATAATTGCTCGGTTTTTGAAGAAGCGTCTAAAGCCTTTGAAATTATTTATTCAATGCGAGATGAGCTAGAAAGCTTAAATAAACAACTTGAGACGAGGACTGACTATGAATCGGACGAATATATGTCGATTATAGAAAAGGTAACCGACATAGGAGAAAAATATTATAGCATTGAAGATGTCAATTATGATAAAGAAGTTGAAAAAGCGCTTCTAGGCCTTGGATTTAAACGAGAAGATTTTAATCGTGCCACGAGTGAATTTAGTGGTGGATGGCGAATGCGCATTGAATTAGCAAAAATTTTACTTAAAAAACCAGATTTAATTCTCCTTGATGAGCCAACAAACCATATCGACATTCAATCCGTGATTTGGTTGGAAAACTTTCTGATTAATAAAGCAAAAGCCGTGATGGTTATTTCGCATGATAAAACCTTTATTGATAATATAACTACACGTACAGTAGAAGTGACAATGGGTAAAATTTATGACTATAAAGCAAATTATTCGCATTATCTAGAGTTAAGAGCCGATCGTCGTTCTCATCAAATTAAGGCCTATAAGGAACAACAAAAATTCATTGCAGAAAGCCAACGTTTTATTGAACGTTTCAGAGGCACCTATTCGAAAGCCAATCAAGTAAATTCTAGAGAACGATTATTGGACAAACTAGAAATTATTGAAATTGATGAAATCGATAATGCTGCATTAAAGTTAAGGTTTCCACCAGCACTTAGATCGGGTGATTACCCTGTAACCATTCAAGATTTATCAAAAAAATACGATGAACATGTTGTATTTAAAAATGCTAATATGACCATTGAAAGAGGCGAAAAAGTTTGTTTTGTTGGTCGTAACGGTGAAGGTAAATCAACGATGATTAAAGCGATTATGGGGGAGGTAGAAGTCGAAGGTATTTGCGAATTGGGCCACAATGCACAAGTGGGTTATTTTGCACAAAATCAAGCATCCTTGCTAGATCCAACCCTCACTGTATTTCAGACGATTGATGAAGTAGCTGTTGGAGAAGTAAGAACCCAAATAAAAAATATATTAGGAGGATTCATGTTTAGTGGCGATGACATTGAGAAAAAAGTAAGTGTCTTGTCCGGTGGTGAAAGAACGAGATTGGCAATGGTAAAATTATTGCTTGAGCCTGTCAATCTATTGATTTTAGATGAACCTACAAACCATTTAGATCTAAAGTCAAAAGAGGTATTAAAAGAAGCGTTAGCTGCATTTGATGGCACCTTAGTTTTAGTGTCTCACGATCGAGATTTTTTAAAAGGTCTAGCCAAAAAGGTATTTGAATTTAAAGACAAACGAGTGATTGAACATTTTGAAACCGTAGACGATTTTTTAATTCGAAACCGAATAGAAAACTTAAAAGAAATAGAGCTTTTAAATTAAAGGTTTAAAATCGTTTCAATATGTTTTTGTGTTTTTCCATTATAGACATACTGAAACCCACTTGCTTTTAAAATTTTTGTCGCTTTCGAACTTCGAAAACCTGCAGCACAATAAGTAATATATGTTTCACCAGGACTTAAATTTGCTATATTTCTTTTAATTTCCGAAAGTGGAATATTAATAGCTCCTTTTAGATGTCCTTGATTAAATTCAGTAGGTGTACGAACATCAATGATAGATGCACCTTCATCGATGTAACCATGAATTTGTTGGTCTGTTGGTGTTTCTTTTTTCTTAAAATATAAATATAAACCCACTAAACATAGTGTGGTAATTACTATTCCTTTAAACATGGGGTACTTGTTTATTTTTGAAGTAATATGTAATTGGTTAAATCCAATCCGTTTATACTAAATTCTCGGAATTCATCTTTCTTATATTTAGATTTTTCAATTAGATAGAACTTAGGGGTTTTATCTAATGTTAGGCTTATAGTACCCATTCTTGCCAAATAGGCGTGTAAACTCCAATCGTTATATATAGTAGATGATCCCCGAAGAATAGTACTTGGAGGTAAAATACGGACTAGCATCTCAAGATCTTTGATTTTTGCTTCATCTCTACTATAGTTTTCAAAACTATAAATAGAGAAAATAGAAACAATAACAATCCATATCGAAAACAAATAGGACAGTATTTTGCCAAGCCTAAGCGGCATCTTTTTAACCACGCGGTCAATGATAGGAACTATAAAAATAGCAATTGAAGTGGAAAAGTAGATAATTGAAGGGACCAAATAAAATTTTCTTTGCTTTAACGTCACAATTAGTGGGATAGATGCTGATAATCCTACCACAAGATTAAAGATCAACGCAGGTTTGTTTTTCGATAATGCTAATGTCTTTTTGCTTTTTGTAATCATTATAAATATCCCAATGATCGCAATCGGTATTAATAGCTCCAATGCCAATTCTCCAAGGATGGAGAATCGATTATGTGTAGTGATTTCCCGCTGTCCTTGTAAGGCTGGTAATAATTGTTGTTGTAAATATGAAGTTAGATTATCAACAAGAAATGGAAACTTCAAATAAATCACTAAGCTTTGAATCGATAATGAAAAAATTAAAATGATTTGATGTATGTATGCTCTCTTTACAAGATGGGTAACGCTAAATATCATTGGAATGATCAACGGAAATAGTGCAACAAAACCTTTGGATAAAAATCCCAAAACGATCAAGGAACTACCTATAATCGTCCAAGCAAATAAGTTGGTTTTTATACCTTTTACTATAGATATGACTGAAAATAAAGTAAACAGACTTAGCGTGTTTTCCAACATGTTTTGATTAAAGCTCCAAGAAATAATTGGGACAATCATCCATAATAACACTGGAAGCCAACTATGTTTTTTGTATTCTTCAGATACTATCAGTTTCCATAATTGCTTAATACCTAAAGTGGTCAGTAAGAATATAAATAAGGAATATATCCGCTCAACATAAAATCCATTGCCCAATATTTTAAAGAATAGGGACTGTAGCCAAAATACAAAAGGTGGATGTTCATGAAACTGTGGATAAAGAGTATCGGTATACTTTGGTGATGTAAAATATCCAATGCCATTTGCAAGATTTTTTGAAATGGCTCCATACGTTATGCCATCAAGAAACATTCCTTTTTGTAAAAGGGATGGAAGTAATAATATACTGGCAACAGCAATTGTCAACAACCAAAATATTCGAGACGAATTCATAACTCAAGATATTTAATTTAAAGCTATGAATCGATGGGCAAAATAAAAACTTGTTAAGCTACTTCTAAATTAAAATTAAGAATGCCTACAATTTCACCATTATCTTGTTTCTCAAAGGATACAATGCGGCAGTCTCCCGCTGTTTTAGAAAAATAATCATCTCGAAGTCTAGGGTCTTCTCTAAAATAGCTTTGAGTAACCAACGGTTTATGTCCAGAAGCAGTGATCATAAAATGAATATGTCTAGACCGATTTCCGTAAAGACCAGGTCGAATACTTTGAAAACCGTATTGACCCGATTCTGAAGAATAGGTATGGCCTCTTAACGTTACTTGGGATGGTTTATAATTTGATATATCTCCATTGCCGGCAGGATGATAAACCCCTTTGTCATCGGCATGCCAGATTTCGATTTTTGCATTTTTGATAATGTTTGCATCTCCTTCTCCACTATAAATAGTGCCAGCCAGCATCATAACTATACCTGGAAGATTTTGAGTGTTTAGATTGACAATTTCAGGGCTTCCTTCTACAAAATATGGACCTAGAATATCTTTTGGCGTAGTAGTACAATCTTCAATAATTGGATTTTGCTCTACCTTAGTTGGTCCTGATAACAATGAGCCACTAATTAATCCAAAACTTAACTTTTTTAAAAAATCTTTTCTTTCCAAGAGATAGCTTTGAGTTTACAACGTATGTTTATGTTATTTCTTACACACTTCGCTTAATTTAACATGCAACTATCAGTTATTGATCAAACAAAAAAATGGATTTCGACTTTTGTTATTCAACAAAATATTTGTCCATTTGCGAAAAGCGCATTTGAAAATGAAAAAATAAAATATATCGTATTAGATAAGCATGATAAGGAATCCTTGTTTGTCGAGCTGATTATCTTGGCTCGCGAAATGAAAATTCAAGAAGAAAACATTTCCAATGCCTTTATATTATTTCCAGATAATACGTTGAATTTCGAATGCTACTTAGAACAGTTTTATGACTGCGAAGATGTTCTTGCTGCAGCGGAATTAGATCATGAATTTCAGTTGGTTTCTTTTCACCCAGATTATCAATTTAGTGGGAAAAGTGAAAATGATCCTTCGAATTATTCTAATCGATCACCCTTACCAATGATCCATATATTACGGACAAAAGAAGTAGAAATGGCGATCAATGCTCACGGTAATATTGGACAATTGTTGAAAGATAATGATCAACGATTGGCTTCATTATACGGTAAGGATAAAACTAAGACTTAGTCATTAAGAATTTTACAATACAGCCGTTTGAGTTTTGTGTTTGACTGGTAAGTTCAAGTTCATTGGCGGATAAAACTAAGTCATAATCAATGCAATTATTAGCTTCACAAATTTTTAAAGATGACTCTGAACTTAAGTAGGTACCATCAAATTGACTGAATGACAATATACCAACACCTGTTTTGGTGATTTTTTCACCAGTATAAGTACCACTAAAAAAATAGAAAGATTCATAAGTACATCCCACAGAGCTGTTTTCAGAACAAGGCGTTGTAGAAATGTTTTGGACGTTTCCATTTTCACTAGAATTGTCACAATCTATAAATGATTGTTCAGTTACAATCCAAGTAGCTTGTATATCGTCGCTTACTTTATTGCAACCAAAACAAGCGATTAGAATGATAAATAAGAAGCTTTTTTTCATAGCTGATTTTTCGTTCGTTACTATAAATATATGAATGCATTTTATAAGTAACGTGCTAGAAAATATTATAGTTGTACAGTTCAAATTATATTTGAATAAAATATGTACTATGAAAAAAATACAATGTTTATTTCTTTTGGCGTTTTTATTCGCTAATATAGGTGTCGTTTCGAGTCAAGATTACCGATATTATTTTTTTGATGGAGATGATTCAGAGCAATTAAATCCTATTTGGGGCTGGAATTTACCTATAGAATATGATTTTCGGTTGGATCGAACGAAGTTGAAACATAGATACGAAAAGAACAAATTGTTGTTTTCGAGTTTTATAACTCCTAGTCTATCTTATGAAAATATCTATATGAATGATCAATTGACGATTCAGATGGATTCAACAGGTGTCGCGAGCTACCAGACAGATGACAACCCAGACCGAACCTACGAGAAAAAATTCTTAAGTTATCAAAGTAAACATCGATTTGTAAATATAGGAGCAATGCTCAAGGGAGAAGTTTACTTCAATAGTATAAGCATAGGTGTGGGTATAAAACCGACTTATATGATTGGCGGTAATGTAAAATTAAGGTATACGGAAGGAGACGAACGCCAGAAAACAACTATTCGATATAAGGACAATGACTATTTTAACCTTAATCGCTTTCAGATGTTAGGCGTTGTAACTTTACAAGTAAGTTATTTAAAACTTAACTTCGGTAGAGAGCTAATGCCAATGTTTCAGGAAAATTTGGGTCCTTCTATCTTTAAAAATTATGTCTCTTTTGATTTTGCCATGCCATTAAGTAGGTCTGCGAAAAAGAAGGGGTTTGATTGGATGGATAAGGACAATGACAGTGAAGACGAAGATGAAAAAATGAAAGACATTTAGTATGAAAAAGGAGCTCTTTGTTCTCATTTTCGTTTTTGGTTTTCTCAATATAGTGAATGCACAAAAAGCTGAACGGACCTATATATTTGGCCATAGCCTTTTAAATCATGAATTTCAAGTAAATCCGACGCCAAGTCAAGAGACTTCGGTACCGCATTGGATGCATTTCTTAGCACAAGAGGCGCAACATACATTTTCGGTAAGTGGTCAATATGGATTTTTACCTGGTCATGCAAATTTGCCTCCTTTTGCACAATGGGGTTTTGATTTTGTTGAAGGTGCTTGGGATTCTGATAATGAACCGTTTTCAGATGCAGATTTCAATAGTATACTCATAACGCCAGGAAACTTTATTCAGTGGCAAGGTCCCACCGAAAATTATCCTTCAAAGGATATATCTCCTCATTCGGCAACAAGGGATATTTTTGAATGGTGTATAGAACAAGAAGAACCTTTGCGATTCTATATTTATGAAAATTGGCCTGATATGGGCGGTTATTTAGCAAATGGATTTCCTCCCACGGAGCTGGAATGGGATGCATACAACCAATATTTACAAGCGGATTTCCATGATTGGTTTATTGAATACCACGATGGATTAAAAAATCATTTTTCAGATGTATGTATTCAAATGATCCCCGTAGGTCCGATCATCAGCAAATTATTATTGTTAGAACCGTTTAACCAAATAGAAATAGAAAACTTATATGAAGATGATGCGCCGCATGGACGTGCTTCCATCTATTTTTTGGCTTCTATGGTAACCTATATGGCTATGTACGAAGAAAAGGTGCCTTTAGTTTTTATGGTAGACCCTATCATAGATCCAATCATAGCGGATAATTACCTATCAATTGTCGAATTTATATGGAGTGAATTGAATGCATTTAATTATGAAAATGGAACGAGTAGGGTGTTTTGTTCTTCTCCTGTTTCTAGTAGTAGTATAACCCAAGATGATAAGATTAATATAGAAATCTTTCCAAACCCAATAGAAGATGACCTATACATTGCTGGGTTAAAAGTTGGACAAACCATTGAGCTATTTACAGTAAATGGTGTTCGATGTTTGAGTAATAAAGTTGCGGATATACATCAATCGATCAGCTCAACGCTGCTTCCTTTGGGTATTTTAATGGCTGTAATTACAGATGAAGAGGGTACGATTATATATTCTCAACGATTGGTCAATCTAAAATAAAATTGGTCTTTTTAAAAGTCAATAGGAAAGTCTTTTCATTACTACGTGATGGATTGTAAGGTGCAATGATTGGATCGTAATTTAGGTCAAAAAAAATAGTCAAGATTTAGCCATTATTTCTCAGCAAATAAAGTGAACGAAGAAGAATTGCTAAATATTTCAAAACGTAAACTGAGCAAAACAAATAAAAAAATGACTGTAACGGCAGAAAAAAATGAAAAAGTTGCTAACATGATATTTGGCTCCATCTACCCATTGTATTTGAATAGGTTGGTGAAGAATGGAAAAACCAAAGAAGAACTTAATCAAGTAATTAAATGGTTTACTGGGTTTGATGAAGATGACTTACAATCTTTGATTGAAGAGAAAGCAACTTTTAGGACCTTTTTTCAAAAAGCTAAAATACATTCTAATGCACATATGATTAAAGGTGTCGTGTGTGGGTATCGAATTGAGGAAATAGGGGACGAGTTTGAGTTATATAAGCAATGTAGACAGATGGAAAAACTGATTGACGAATTAGCAAAAGGTCGTAAAATGGAGAAAATTTTACGAAAAGAAAAAAAATAAACGAGTCAGCTGTATGGCCCATTACCACCATTTATTTGTATCGTAAAAGTCAATCAAACCTTTTTAGTTTGAAACATCCTACGTCATAACAAATGAAATGTCCATAGCGTTTGTCTAGTAAAATGTATATAAATTAGGATTTTTTAAATTTAATCGATGACTATTATTATATGTTATCATCTTAAACGAAAGTTTTTTTAGAAAAAAACGTCAATTCGACCAAATCTTATCTTCGCGATCCCCTTCTTTTTGATTCATTTACTACTTATTAGACAAAATATTCTCATTCAATTTCATTCTATTTTGATTTTTTGAACTAGATTTTTTTATTCCAAATTCTAGATTGGAATATTTTTTTATTCAATTTATGTATACAATATGGGTGTTTGTCGAGTTTTTCACAATTTTAATCCTACTGCATACTACTTTGTATTGCATAGTAATTGGTTTTGTATTATATTTGAAGTATGAATGTTACAAACACAAAAGCGCAAATGAGAAAAGGCATACTAGAATTATGCGTTCTCAACATCGTATCGAAGGGTGAAGTATATCCTTCAGATATAATGAAAGAATTAAAAGACGTGCAGCTTATTGTAGTGGAAGGTACTTTGTACCCACTATTGACAAGGTTGAAAAACGCGGAATTGTTAAACTATACATGGAAAGAATCACAATCTGGTCCTCCTAGGAAGTATTTTACATTAACAGAGCCCGGAGATCAATTTTTGAAGGAGCTCAAACAAAATTGGAAAGACCTAAACAATGCAGTCAATAAAATAATCAAAACAAAAAAATCAGTATGAACAAAATAGTAAACATAAACTTAGGTGGTTATCCATTTATCATCGATGATACTGCTTATGATAGTCTAAAATCTTACCTCGGAAGCATTGATCGTCATTTCAATGCATATCAAGGACATGATGATATCTTGTTTGATATAGAGCATCGAATTGCCGAACTTTTTCGTGAAGATTTAAAGGATAATCAAATTGTAACGCAAAAGCACTTAGATAAAGTGATTGCTATTATGGGTTCACCTTCTTCTTTTTCAAGTGACAGTGATGAAATGGGAGCAGATGAGTCAGCTTATACTAAATCTGAACATAGAGATGGGAAAAAGAAATTATTCAGAAATCCAGAAAATAAGATTATTGCAGGTGTTTGTTCTGGTTTAGCAGAGTACTTCGGTGTTTCAGATCCTCTATGGATACGATTGCTTTTCGTTTTATTATTCTTTGGATTTGGAACGGGACCGTTTGTTTATCTCATATTATGGTTGGTGCTACCCGTAGCGGTTACTTCCGCGGATCATCTAAGTATGAAAGGGGAACCTATCAATGTTAAAAGCATAGCAGATACTGTAGAACGAGAATTGAAAGGTTTAAAAAATACGCTGACAGATTTAGGTAAAGAGTTTCGAAACCTTAAGCTTTTATAATCAAAACGATAACAATGATAAACTTGACTTCAAATTCAATCAATGAATTAATCATAGCCATGCTCATTGCAGTTGCTCAAATTGCGAGTATTCTCATAGCTGCTTTAGGATAGATCATTAAAAGAGGAAACGAATTAATTTTAGTATGATTTAAGCATCTCAACTACGTTGAGGTGCTTTTTTATTCAATATTACATTGATTTATATTGTTTCTTTAGAAGTTTTGGAAAAGTGTTTATAACCTTAATAACTTTTGGTTTACTTACAGATTGAACGTAGCCATAATTAGGATTTAGCTCATAAAAATCTTGATGATAGGCTTCGGCTACCCAAAATAAATCATAAGGCTCTAATGTTGTTGCAATTTTTTCTTTGTACTCATTTCCTTTATTTAGCTCGTTAATCTGTCGTTCCACCTCTTCTTTTTGGGCTTCATTTTGATAAAAAACGGCCGATCGATACTGTGTGCCATAATCGGGCCCTTGCCGGTTCAGTTGGGTAGGGTGGTGACCTACCCAAAATACTTCAAGTAATGTTTTATAATCTATGATTGCTGGATCGTAATAGATATAAATGGCTTCTGCAAATGGTGTGTTTCCGGCAGATACTCCTTTGTAATTCGGTTTATTTATTGTGCCACCTCCTGCATATCCAGAAATGACATCTACAACACCATCAATTCGATGAAAAACGGCTTCGGTACACCAAAAACAACCGCCCGCAAATACTGCAGTTTTATAATTTTCCAATGATTTTGATGCTGTATATTCATCTACTTTAATGACATCATCTTTTGGTTGCGAAGAATCAACATCTGTAGTTGTTTTTTGGCTACAAGTCGATTGAATACATAAACCAAAGGTAAAAATTAAAAGGACTAAATGTTTCATTGTTTATCAATTGCGGAATGGTTAACAAAAATCATGATATCTCTAATGTAAAATAGATTTTCCGTATGTAGGATTCCATCCATTTTTTATAAAACTTAAATTTAGTGTAATTTGTTTTGAAAGGTATCAACAGAATTTAGTTTTCAACGATAAAGGTATGATTGAGTTTTTAAAAAGCACGATGGATGATATAGATATGATTTTTCATTTCTATGATTTAGCTATTGAATTTCAAAAAACAGTTTATGATAAGCAATGGGAGTACTTTGAAAAATCAATGATTGAATCTGAAATTAAAAACGACCTTCAGTATAAAATGGTTGAAAAGGGTGAAGTCCTTGCTATTTTTGCACTTTCTTTTAATGATGAACAATTTTGGAAGGAACGAGCCAAAGATCCTTCTATTTACATTCATCGAATTGTAACCCACCCCGATCATTATGGAAAAAAGATGACTGAAAAAATAATTACCTGGGCAAAAGATTTTGGTAAGAATCAAGGTAAAAAATATATTCGAATCGACACTTGGGGTGACAATAAACGATTGCTTGATTATTATATAAAATGCGGCTTCAGATGGGTTGATACCATTGAATTGGATAAGCTAAAAGACGTACCAGTTCATTACAGAGGAAACTTAGCACTTCTTGAATTGCCGATCTAAAATTTCAAATGTTTAACCGTATGTGAATTATTTATAAGCTGCTTAAGAGAGTCAATGCCGATGTTTAAATGTTGTTTAGCAAATTGTTCGGTAACCTTAATATCGCTCTTTTCAGTTTTAACACCATCAGGAACCATAGGCATATCCGAAATTAGTAACAAGGCGCCTGTCGGTATTTTATTTTTGAATCCAACGGTGAAAATGGTTGCTGATTCCATTTCGATACCAATAGCTCGGATCTTTCGTAAATAGGTTTTAAATTTTTCATCATATTCCCAAACTCTTCGATTGGTTGTATAAATCGTACCTGTCCAATAATCTTGATTATACTCTCGAATCGTAGTAGATACTGCTTTTTGTAAAGCAAAAGAAGGTAAAGCAGGTACTTCCGGTGGAAAGTAGTCATTCGATGTTCCTTCTCCCTTAATAGATGCAATTGGTAGCAATAAATCACCAATTTTATTACTAGATTTAAGACCACCACATTTTCCTAATAAAAGAACGGCTTTTGGGTTAATAGCAGATAACAAATCCATAATGGTAGCTGCATTTGGGCTTCCCATTCCAAAATTGATGATAGAAATGTTGTCGTAAGTAGCTACTTGCATAGCTCTTTTTTTGCCAGATATTTCAACGTTATGAATTTTAGCAAACTGCTCAACATAGGAGCTAAAGTTTACGAGCAAAATATATTCTCCAAAATCTTCCAGAGCTACACCGGTGTATCTTGGTAGCCAATTCCTTACTATTTCATCTTTCGTTGTCATAAAAAGCTTTAGGTTTTTAATTCAAAAATTGGACCGAATTATTTAGCCCCTCTTTTTTTATTGATCCAAGGTTCCCAAACATTAAACATCCGCATCGTAAATTCTAAGTTTGAATCGTCAAAAATTTGTTGAATTTCGGGCCTTGTTTGCTGAGTCAAAGGACTTATCATTTCATCTGATCCATTTGCAAAGCCTAAGGTTAGTGCAGCGATGATAGCACTGTTTTTCTTTAGTGCAGGAATGTTTACTTTATCATAGGTATCCGAAGCCGCATGATAGTTATATCCATAGAGGTCAGGTTTATGATTGGCTACAAGATTGGGGACGCCTTGTAGCATAAAATCAAAATTATCGGTACCGACAATCGGCACATTTAAATGATGAAAAGGACCTAGTGAATCTACAGCGTTTAATGTTTGTTTTACGATTGTATCTAAAACCTCACGACCATTAAGGAAAAAACCGGTAATTGAACCGCTTCCAATATCAACGGATAAAGCCATTTTATGGTTTTTTAATTGATCTTCGTGCCTTTTTGTATAAGCCCATGATCCAAAGTATCCTTGCTCTTCGCCGTTCCATAGGGCAAATCGGATTGTTCGTTTAGGTTTGATTCCTAATGCTATCATCTGTCTTGCAATGTCAATCATCATCGAGACATTACATCCGTTATCATTGGCTCCTGTTCCGAGTGCCCAAGAGTCAAGATGAGCACCTATCAGGATGATTTCATCTGGTTTCGTTGAACCTTTAATTTCAGCAATAACATTTTGGCTTTCAAAAGCATCACCTATTTTTGCTTTACTTTCGATATGAACTTTAATATCTTTAGATTCACCCAGACGAAAGATTCGTTTAGCATCTTCTCTAGCAACTACATATTGGGGTATATGAATATCTGAGGTTTTGCTTGTAATAAATCTATATAATAATTTATTAGGTCTTGAAGCCATATATAAGATACCTTTAGCACCATATTTTTCGGCTAGTATTTCCACATTCGCTGCTTGAGTATATTCTGCAAAAAGCCCATCGATATCAAAACAAATATCGGTCTCAATTAGAATAAATTGATCTTTTATTGCAGCTGCATTTTTTACAAAAAGAGCCTCCGATCCTATCCCTAATGGAATGAGGTTGGTGGATAGATTAGTTGGGTCAGTTCGGTATTTTGCTACACTTTCTACAGCAAAGGTGGTACCTTCTATATTGATGTTTATTGAGGTAGATCCCGGCAGCCAAAGTACGGGCATTGTAAAAGATTGTTTTTTCACAGAAACACCTGCATCTTTAAATTTCTTATAACCCCATTCGATTGATGCTTGGTTTGGTTTGCTTCCTGTAATTCGACCACCAATCTCATCACATAACTGCATTAGGTCATTTTCAATTGGAGTATCGCTTAATAAAGCTTCAATTAATCGATCAGTATCCGTTTGAGCTTGGATAAAAATATAGGTCAAACTTAATAATAAGAGAAGATTATATTTCATTATAGATGGGTTTCAATTTCTAAGATATCATAAATTCGAGAGAAATGGATTAAAAATATAAGTTTGATTTTATGTTAAAATAACAATATAAATTAGGTTTTTTAACTAAAAAACAACTAATAATATGTCATTTAGTTGCATTATCAAATTATTATTTGTAACTTATATCTAATCAAAACGTACTATTATGAATTTATTAATTTCTCTCATCGCCTTTTTTGTTGTCGTCGGAATGATTGTTTTCACTTTGGATAAAACAAACATGTTACCGGACTAGCAAAAAACAGTGAAAAAACACTTCTTATGGTGACCCAAGCTTTCTAAATAGCTTCCAGATTAAATTTGGGAGCTATTTTTATTACCTCTTATTGGTCAATGAATTTCAAACCATAAAGAAGAACCTGTTTTTTGACCTTCATGGTAATCGATAAAAATTTGTTTTCCAGCTTCAATGTTTTCCGTTGCTTTAAATATAATTTCTTTACTGTCAAAATCTAATATAAAACTGGCATTAGGCTTATCTCTATGGTTGTATAAAGACCCATAACCAAGTGCAATAGCACCAGTTCCATGTTTTATGTCCCACTGAAAATAATAATCATGTAAAAAGGTTTGATGTACCATAGGTAAATCGGTTTTTGATATTTCAATGATTGGACATACTTCAATGATATCATCTTTTGAAACTTCCTGAGCGGTATAAACCCCTCTCCCCATTTGATCATCAGATGCCAGATAAAGTCCCGGAATGTGAAGCATAATTTATAAATTTACTCATAGATACTAATTTACATTTGAAATCGTAATGAATTGAATACGTTATGAAAAAATTTGATAATCCTCAAGCTTATTTTGACGCCCATCACCAATGGAAGTCTATTTTGAGTCCAATCAGGGATATTTTAATTTCTAAAGATGTAGAAGAAACAATCAAGTGGTATCTTCCAGCATACTTGCATCATGGTAAAAATATCATTGGTTTTGGATGTTTTAAAAAATGGGTTGCTTTGTGGTTTCATCAAGGTTCATTTTTAGGTGACCCACATAATGTGCTTGTAAATGCACAAGAAGGTAAAACTATAAGCTTGAGACAATGGAGATTTGAACATCCTGATCAATTAAAGCTATCCCATATTTCGAGCTACATTGATGAGGCGATTGAAAATTCAATTCAGGGGTTAGAAATAAAGCCACAACGAAACAATGGTCCGATTGTCATTCCAAAATTAATGCAAGACGATTTTAATGTAAATGTGGCTTTTGGCATTCACTTTGAAAAGTTAAGTTTAGCAAATCGGCGAGCCTATATTGAATATATTATATCGGCTAAAAAGATTGAAACTAAAAAAAGAAGACTAGTAAAAATCAGGCCCATGATTTTTGAAGGAATAGGTTTAAACGACAAATACAAGAAAAAGTAGGGTGTCGCTGATAGGATAGGTATTAAAATAGGAGTTATTCCATAGTTGCTTAAGGAATTCGATTATTTTAGTTTAAATATTTTGAATTGCTTAACGATATGAATACAACTTCATATTTTTTTAAGATAAAATGGATCAAATGAAACAAACAAATAAAATATTATGGTCATTGTTTTTCACCATTTTCATGATGAATACATTGGTTGCTCAAGAGTTTGAAGGATATGCATTGTACAATTCGTTGAGTAGTAAAAATGCCTATTTGATTGATGCAAATGGTGATATCGCCCACACATGGGCATGTACACATAGTGGTAATTATGCTGTATTACTAAAAGATAATGGAAATATTATTCGAGGTGCCATTTATGATGGGAATGTCTTGCAAGGTGCAGCTGTCGGAGGAAGGGTTCAAGAGGTTGATCCTGAAGGTAATCTCGTTTGGGATTATATATATAGTGGACCTGAATATGTACAACATCATGACATCACGTTGATGCCGAATGGTGGTGTTCTTTTAACGGCTTGGGAAGTCATGACTGGCGCTGAATTAGAAGCGATGGGATATACGGGTAATTCAAATCAAAAATGGCCTACCCATTTTGTTGAAATACAACAAGATGGTACAGTTGGTAAAATTGTTTGGGAATGGCATATCAAAGATCATTTTGTTCAAGATGTGAATCCGTCACTGGATAATTATGGAAGCATAAGTGAGCATCCAGAATTAATGAATATTAATGTAGAAGCTGGCGGATTTGGCGGATTTGGTGGAGATTGGTTCCATGTAAATGGAGTAAATTATGATCCGGTTATGGATCAAATAGTATTTAGCTCTCGATTTCTTAGTGAAATATTTGTGATCGATCATAGTACGACGACCGAAGAGGCAGCTAGCCACCAAGGAGGTAATTCTGGAATGGGTGGTGACCTGCTATATCGTTGGGGTAATCCATCAAATTATGATACTCCCGGAAATCAAACAATACCTGGTCCAGTTCATGATGCTAGATTTATTCCAGAAGATGGAAGACCTAGAAGTGGTCATATCCAATATTTTAGTAATGATGGTGGAACAAAATCAAGTGTTGAAGCTATTTTGCCACCTAGAGATGGATTCTTATTTACCAAAGAAGAAAAGGTAGCTTATGGACCTATTGCACCGAGTTATATCCATAATACATTAGAGTATGCTTGGGGTCAATCAGCATCTAATACGATGCCTAATGGAAATACTTTTGTTAATATGTCAGGTGAATATATGTATGAAGTAGATATGAACGATGAAGTAATTTGGCAATATGGAGAAGGGCCAGCAAAAGCATTTAGATATACCTGCGATCATCCAGGTATCAAAGCTTTACTTGGAGAAAGTGCATGCTCAGGAGTATCTACCGAAGATATTGTGATTGCCGATATTGTAGTAAGTCCAAACCCAAGTTATGGAATAATCAATATTTCGGGCGATGACCGATCAATGATACGAAATGTGATTTGTCATGATCTGATTGGTCAAGAGGTAACTCGTTTTCCATTCAATGGGAATATTGATTTGACAGGTTTGAATGAAGGGATGTATATTCTTACTTTTTTACTTGATGACGATTACCGTATGACAAAGAAAATATCCATTTTAAAGTAAATAGATGATATTTATTAATAGACATTCGTTTATTCCTCTACTTATTATTTGTTGTTTTCAAA
This sequence comes from uncultured Saprospiraceae bacterium, assembly GCA_937924805.1. Lineage (GTDB taxonomy): Bacteria > Bacteroidota > Bacteroidia > Chitinophagales > Saprospiraceae > JAHDDO01. The sequence continues at coordinate 22,271 of CALDTZ010000054.1, read as the reverse complement.
TGTCGGTTTATAGTCAATCTACCTTCTACACTACCGACGAATTACAAGAAATACGATTATATTTTATCGAGGATAATTGGGATGAAATTTTAGATGATAATTTCTTTGGTGGTAGTTCGACGCGGTTGACAGCAAACGTCGAAATCAATGGAATAGCTTATGATAGCGTTGGTGTGAGGTATAAGGGGTTTAGCTCCGCAAGTCCGGATCGAATTAAAAATCCATTTAACATTAAACTAGATTATCACATTGATGGTCAAAACCATGAGGGCTTTGACAAATTGAAATTAAGTAATGTCATACAAGATCCATCCTTTGTCCGAGAGGTTTTATCTTATGAAATCGCACGAAAATACATGCCCGCTTCAAGAGCAAACTTTGCTGAATTATATATAAATGATAAATACTGGGGAGTATATACCAATGTCGAAGCGGTAAATAAAGATTTTATTTCCAATCATTTTTCGACAAATAAAAATGCTTTTTTTAAAGGCAATCCAGAATCGCTAGATTTTGATGGAGGAAACTCAAACCTCGAACAAAACCATGGAACAGATCCAGAAAACTATACACCTTATTATAAATTAGAATCTGATGAAGGTTGGGCTGAATTATATCTTCTTATTGATCAGTTAAACAATCAAAGTGACCAAATAGAGGACTACTTACATATCGATCGAACGCTATGGATGCATGCATTTAATTATGCTTTAATCAATTTTGATAGTTATGTCGGATATGCACAGAATTATTATTTATATAGAGATAAAAATGGCCAATTCAGTCCGATTTTATGGGATTTGAATATGTCTTTTGCTTCCTTTCGATTTACAGATGCGAGCTTATTTTTTGATGGGTTTAGTATTGAAGAGGCAAAAAATATGGATCCATTGCAACATTATATTCATCCATCAATCTACGGTAGACCTTTGATGCGTATGATGTTTGAAAAAGATCGTACAAGGCGAATGTATTTAGCCCATATACGAACGATCATTGAGGAAACAATGGAGGGAAATTGGTTGCAAAACCGAGGAAACACATTACAATCAATTATTGATGGGAGTGTTCAGTTAGATAGTAACAAGTTTTATACTTATGAAGATTTTTTAATCAATTTGGATACGACCGTGACCTACCTAATTGAATACCCTGGCATTCAAGATTTGATGAAGTCGAGGTCGGCTTATTTGATGGAGTATGAAGGCATTAAAGATGCACCAATTATTACAAATGTTAAGCATTTTCCAGAAAACCCAATGGTTGGAAATCCAGCGCATGTCAGTGCAGAAATTACAGGATCACCGCTTGTAGATGTATACTTTAGAAGTGGTCCCTTTGATCGTTTTCAATCTATACAAATGTTTGACGATGGCAATCATGATGATGGAGCTGCCAATGATGGCGTTTATGGAGCTACGATTCCACATGTCTCAAATCAAACTCAGTACTACATATGGGCAGACAATGGAATGGCTGGACGTTTTTCGCCTGTTAGGGCTTCGCATGAATTTTATACTATTCAAGGTAATTTCGAATCGGGAGATATTGTAATCAACGAATTATTAGCAGTTAATGACCAGTTTAATGCGGACGATAACGGCGATTTTGATGATTGGGTGGAACTTTACAACCCAAAGGAAATTGCGATTAATATATGTGGGTTGTCATTAACGGATGATAAAGCGATACCTAACAAGTGGTTATTGCCATGCCTCGATATTGAGCCTAAAGGATATGTGCTGGTTTGGGCAGATGATCAAAGTAATCAAGGGCAGAATCATGCAAATTTTAAGTTATCATCTGAAGGAGAATTTATCGGTTTGTATCAAGATAGCGTAGTCATTGATTCTATCACTTTTGGTCAGCAAATCGAAAATGTAAGTTTTGGCCGATTTCCAAATGGTGAAGGTCCTTTTGAGGTTTTATATCCTACACCAGAAAAAATGAATGCTGTAAGTTCTACAAATGAAGGGCAGGCTACGAATAATGATTGGTCGATGGCTCCAAATCCGGCGAATCACTTATTGGACGTTACATTTAAAGATAGACTGCCAACTAAGTTGACTATTGCGTCTTTAGATGGGCATATTCAGTTTTTAAAATTGAATGCTATTTCTGCAAAAGAAGAAGTTGATATTTCAGATCTTCCTCAAGGTTTATACTTGCTAAATGTATATTTTAATGAGGTGAAAGAAACTAAAAAATTAGTGATAATAAAGTAAAATTATGAAACAGTTAATAGCTCTTTTTTTTTCCTTTTTATTGGTAAATGCAAATGCCCAAGTGTTTGAAAATTTTACCACAGCAGATGGATTGATTGACAATGCTGTAAATTGTCTTTCGATCGAAAGTGTTGAAAAAATTTGGTTTGGAACACAATCTGGATTTTCGCTTTATAGCAATGGTTTATGGACAAATTTTGATCAAGATTCAAACCCTGAATTGTTGTCCAATACGATTAAAGCGATATTAGGAACGAAGGATGAAGAACTGTGGATAGGGACGGATTTTGGTCTTAATCATTTTGACGGTCAAGTACTTACAGCATATACAGAGGCTGATGGCTTAGGTGACAATAAGATAAAATGTTTGACTCAGCAATCCGATGGAAAACTTTGGATTGGACATAGTGATGGAGCTTCCGTTTTTGATCGATTATCGAATACATGGACAAATTATGGGGCAAATGAAGGGCTCCCTTTTGGTGGTGTAAATGCCATCGAAATTGATGCGAATGGTATCGTCTGGATGGGTACAGGGTTAGGAGGTGTAGCCATGTTTGTAGATGGAGGCTTTGAATTTATAACGAAAGATGATGGTTTATTGAGTAATAAAATAAGGTCTATTGCTTTTGACAACAAGAATAAAGCTTGGATTGCTACCTCGGATGGTGTCTCCGTTTTGTTTTTGGATGGAACTGTTGCTACAAATCACGAATTTTTATTTGACCTGCCAGCACCACATACATTAAACCCAATCGAAGATGTCGTTATAGATAAAGGTGGATGCGTATGGGCAGGTGTCTATATTGATTATCTTGTTGGAGAAGGAGGGATGAGCCATTTTGATGGAGATCAATGGCAACAATTTGAAATGGAAGATGGACTTATTGGTCCTGTAATCCAACAGCTAGATATTGATGAAGAAGATAATATTTGGATTGCAACCAGTACTGGGATTTCAAAATTATCTGGTTTGGATTGTGATTTTGTGCCTACATCAACATTAGCGACACCAAAAGGTATTAAACTTCACTTATATCCTAATCCAGCAAAAGATAATATAACCCTTCAATCAGAAAATAAATTGAATATAAATTCAATGCGTTTATTTAATATGCAAATGCAGCGAATACCTTTTAATGTTGAACAAGTTTCAATGAATCAACTTCAATTAAATGTATCAATGTTACCTAAAGGAGCGTACATTCTTAATGTAGAAAATGCTTGGGAAAAAATCGTAATTGAGTAAGTAGAATAATGATTGTAAACTTTAACCATAACGTGTACTTTTAAGTAAGTAAATCACTGATGTCATTATATTTATTGTTTGATTTACTTCAATTCCTATACAATGAAAACATATTTAATAACGGGTGTATTCCTTATCACCTTTATTGTAGCAGGTAGCTCTCAAGCAATGAGGTATTTTACCATTGCTTTACCGGACAGCTATGATACTTGGCAAGATACATTATACATTGTGTCCACAAACGATGCATTAATTATTGATGAAGCAATTGCTGAATTAGTTTTGCCAATCGAAGAACGAAAACATATAAATGGGATATTGCCGCTGGAAGTGGAGGTTTTTTTAAATGGATTATTTCTAAAGCAATAAATATTGAAAAGAAAGAATGAAAAATTATAGACAGTTTACATTATCCATTTTACTCATCTTAATTTCAAGTTTAATTTCTTTTGGTCAAGTAATGAATGACTCGACACTAACTTCGAATGATTCAATAGAATGGGAAACATTTTCAACGGAAGAATATGAAATAAGCTATCCAACAACATGGGTCATTGACACAAGTGGGCAGATGGGAACGCAGTTCTTTTTGTTTAGTGAATTGGAAGGAAGTTTAGATAGTATTCGTGAGAATATAAATCTAATTATCCAGGATTTTAGTATGAACCCCATGACATTAGATGAATATGTAACACTGTCAGAAAAGCAAATTGTAACCTTAATTACGGAAGGGAAAATTTTGTTAAGTGAACGAAGGAACAATCGAAATCTTGAATTCCATAATGTCATTTATGCTGGTAAACAAGGTGTTTTTGATTTAATTTATGAGCAGTTTTATTGGATGATAAATGATCAGACATTTATCCTCACACTAACCTGTAAATCTGATGCTTTTGAAAAGTACCAGGATACGGGCAAAAAGATTTTATCAAGTTTTATCATTTACGAATTAGACTAGGATAAGATTTATTGACCTTTCGATGATAAATTAAACGATAAGATATTGAATAAAAAAGGTTATAAACTATCGATGACCCATTGATCGATCATCCGTTCGAGTGTAAAAAGTGGTACAGACCCATTTTCTAACACTTTATCATGAAACGAACGAATATCAAAAGCTTTACCTAAATCTTTTTCAGCTTTTTCTCGTAATGCACGAATTTTGATTTCGCCCATTTTATAAGAAAGGGCTTGACCTGGCCAGCCAATATATCGATCAATCTCGGTGTTTACCTCATGTATAGAGAGCGCTGTATTTGATGCCATAAATTCAACGGCTTCATCTCTTGTCCATCCCATAGAGTGGACTCCTGGATCTACAACCAATCGACAAGCACGCCACATTTCGTAGGTTAATCGCCCAAATTCCTCATAATCTGTCTTGTAAATGCCTGCCTCTTTACCAAGAAATTCAGCATACAATCCCCATCCTTCTCCATAAGCAGAGATATAGGTTTGTCTTCGAAAATTTGGCACATCAGGAATTTCGGCTGCTAACATGATCTGTAAATGATGACCAGGTACTCCTTCGTGTAAGGTAAGTGCTGGTAGTGCATATAGTGGTCTACTTTCAAGTTTGTATGTATTGACCCAATAGTGACCTGGTTTTCTTAATTCTCTTGAGCCGCCAGAATATCGTCCAGCCGTATAATTAGGTCCCAATGCCGAAGGTACTGGTGTCACCGTTAGCGGGATTGTTGTAAGTGTATTAAAATATTGGAGCAGCTTCCCTTGCATGTCTGTAGTTATAAAGGCTGCTTTATGTAAAAGCTCTTCAGGCGTTTTTGGATAAAACTGTGGATCTTCCCTTAGAAAAGTAAGAAATGCATTGAAATCACCATCAAAAGCAAGCTTATCAATGATTTGCTGCATTTCTTTTTTAATGCGCGCTACTTCTTTTTGACCTATCTCAAATACTTCTTTTGGGGTGATATCCATTGTAGTAAAGTATCTTGTTAAATGCTCATAATACGCTGTCCCACCATCATTATTTGATACGCCAGGTGCAGATCTGGCTTTAGCCAAATATTCAAATTGAAGAAATTGCTTAAATTTCATATAAGCTGGATAAACAACAGATGTAACGAGGGGTAATATAGACGCTACATTTGCCTCGTTAACTCCTGCAGGGTCCATAAAAAAGCAATCTGCTGGTTTGCTTGATAAAAAGTGATCAACCATATTGATACAGCTTTCAACAACAACCTTTGGTGCTGTTTTATTTTGCTTGATGCCTGCTTGTAAATGACGGATGCGCTGATTGAAATAGGCTGGAAGGGCATTGATTTTATCGATATATCGTGCTAGGTCTTCTTTATTTTCAATCGATTGGTCACTAATGTCATAAATGATTTCGGTTAAGAACCCTCCTTCCGCATTTAGAGGGAATAAGTGCGTTTTATACTCAAGATTATAAATTTTATTGGTTAAGATTAGTTGTAGAATATCACGATTAACATGTTGAGTTTCATTCCATGAAGATGAATTTACCTGAAGGAGCCTTCCTTGTATTTTTTTAAATAGATCTAAATCTTTGGTTAGCGTATTAGGTGCTATTTCAGGCCACAATGATTTATGATTGGATTGAGTGTATTCTTCATAATCAATAATGATTTTTTCAAGGTTATCTATACTTGATTGTTGTCCAATAAGGAAGCTACTACTAAAACATAAAAGGAAGGTAAATATTAATTTCATACGACTAAGTTAGCAACGTGAATAAATCCGATAACTAAAATACAGAAAGAATGAAAACCAACTTCTATTCAACGATAAAATCATGGGTAATCGGTGGCCCCAATAAATAATTTGCAGCTGTTTTTTTGAGGTTTAAATGGAGTGGGTGATTTTGGTAGTGCTTATAATCTGTTTGATTTTTAAATTCCATTTGCATGACAATGCTTAAATCCGACATCGCTCTAGGGTCTCCCAGATCTTTAAATCTTCCTACTTCCAAATACTTTACACCTTTAATATTGCTCATTTTTTTACAAGCTATAATTAAGCTGTCCGTTTTGTTTTCTTTCACTTTGAAATAAACGGTATGGACGAGATTGCCTTTGTGGCGGTCAATTTCTTCTTGATCTTTTGTTACTTTGATTATTGGCTCTTCCACCTCTTCATTTAAAGGAACGGGTGGGTTTTTGCAGGCCCAAATACTTACCATAACCAATATCAGAAGTCTACTTTTCATTAGTAATCTAATCGTATAGGTAATCGCATTTGGGGTTTCGGATCTGCCATGATATTTTTGACATTATAATAATTTGTCAAAATTTCTTTTTCCAATTTGGTCATTTCTGTAGTACCTATGGATACATTTTGATCCTTTGTTAATTCTCGTATAAGTTTGGTAAACTCACTTTCGACAATTTTTGGATATTCAATGATTTTGTAGTCGTCGATATTGGCCATTCTTGCGGCTGTTTCTATAGCCTCTTCTAAGCCGCCTAATTTATCGACAAGTCCGATTTCTAGCGCTTGTCTTCCTGTCCATACACGACCGCGAGCTACTTCATGTACTTCGTCACGAGTCATATTACGACCATCACTTACTCGCTTTAGAAATAGCTCATAAATTTCTTCTGTGTTTTTTTTGAAAATTGCTTTTTCATCTTCTCTTAGATCAAAATAGGGAGACATCGTAATCGCATATTTTGCACTTTTCACGGTATCAAAATGGATGCCTAACTTATTATTAAATAGGCGACGCATATTTGGAAAGATTGAGTATACTCCGATAGATCCAGTTAAACTATTTGGATCGGAAATGATACTATCGGCACCACAACTAATATAATAACCTCCTGATGCGGCATAGCTTCCATAAGAAGCAACCACAGGGATACTATCCTCTTTTAATCGTTCGATAGCTCTCCAAATTTGCTCGGATGAGTGTGCACTCCCACCTGGAGAATCAACACGTAAAACAACCGCTTTTAAGTTTTTTTGATGTCGTAGTTTTTCGAGCATAGGCACAAATTTGATTTCACTTGTGACACCATTGTTTTTGTTTTTATATTCGATAGCACCTTCTGCATAGACGACCGCAATTTTATCTTTTGCTCGACCTTTACTAGGCATACCTGTTTTGTCTCGATACGCATCAATTGTCAAGTACGGAAGTTTTTTCTTATCCTTAACATTTAACTTTTGCTTCAGCATCGTTTCAAACTGATCGACGTAACCGATTACATCAATAATTTTCCCATCCAATGCATCTTCAGGATGTTGAAATTTGAATGTATTAATATCATTTACGAGAGTAGGAGTAGTCTGAGGACGCATATCCATAATGGATGTTAAGAATTGATCATAAAGATCTTTCAAGAAAACGGATGTCTGAAATCGGTTTTCCTCACTCATATCATTTCTTCGATAAGGTTCTGATCCACTTTTAAATTCCCCAGCATAAAATACATTCATTTCTACACCAATACGATCTAACATATCTTTAAAAAACATGTAAGAAGCTCTAAAACCACGAAGGTCAATATTTCCTGTTGGATTTAGGTAAATAGAATCTGCCATACAAGCAATTAGATAGTCGGACTGACTATAGTAATCACCATATGCATAGATTGATTTTCCGCTTGATTTAAATTCTTTGAGTGCCTCATAGATAATATTTGCTTTAGCTATTCCTACACTCATCCCCGATGAATGCACGACAAGGGTACTAATTTTTTCATCAGTTTCAGCCTTTTTTAATAATCGTTTGATATCCTGCACACCTAACGAAGGGGTGTTGTCAAGATCAAAGGCATCCCGTTGTAAATTGTTAGATTTTTCAGGAATGATCCGATTAAGATCGATCGTCAAAATATTGCTATTTGCTATTTTTTTCTGATTATACATTGAACTCGAGCCAATGATGACTCCAATGATTAATAGTAAGAATAATGCGGTCAATGTACCTAAACAAGAGGCAGTAAAAAATTTAAAAAATTGCTTCATTAAAGTGGATTAATAAAAATTAAAATTTTTAATGTTGGAAGAAGCTTTCAGATAAGTACAAATATACCTACCTAAAAAGAGGGTTGCTCATATTATCGATAAAGGAAAGAAATGTAACGACAAAGTGAACAAGAAGTTACACATGAAGGGTAATTCGATGGACACCTGGTCTGTATTTTTTGGAGATAAGCAATTTTACTTCTTGATAATGATTCCTGTTTTCTACAAAATCAATCGTATTTAGATCTATGATTAAGATAGGAAAAGACAAAATTCCACGGAAATATTCGAAGTACGAATCTTGTACCTTTTGAAGGTATTTTTCAGTAATATCCGCTTCGTAAGCTCGACCTCTTTTTTTGATGTTTTTCATCAATATATCTGTACTTCGATGAAAATAGATCAAAATTTCGGGCTTCGGAATCGATTTCGACAACACGCTGTATAACTGTTGAAATAGTTTGTATTCCTCTTCGATTAAATTCTTTTTCGCAAACAATAAAGTCTTGGTAAAAAAGTAATCAGAAACAGTCAATGGATTGAAAAGATCTTGAGCATTCGCATTCGCTTGAAGCTGCTTAAATCGCTCTGTCATAAAGAACAACTCAAGTGTAAACGCGTACCGTTCTGGTTCTTTGTAAAAGAGCGGTAAAAATGGATTGTTATTAAATTCTTCTAAAATTAATTTGCATTGATATTCTTCGGATAGCATATGACAAAAAGACGTTTTGCCTGCGCCAATATTACCTTCAATGGATATAAAATGATATGGTAGTTGAATATTACTCAATGCGGTTATAGGGTTGATTTTAAATGGCTTAGCAAGGTCTTATTTGATAATTTATAAATAGGGTGGATATAATCGGGTGCTAATTCGACTAGAGAATCCAAAACAAATGTTCTTTCTTGAATATACGGGTGTGGTACGTTTACAACATCAGAAAATATAATATCAACGTCAAAATAAAGAATATCAACATCAATGGTTCGAGGCATCCATTTGCCTTGTTTTTTATTGCGATGCGTCTCTTCAAATTGATGAATTAAGCTCATAATTTCAAAAGCAGATTTCGTCGTTTTTATTTCTAAAACTCCATTCAGAAAATCAGCTTGATCGGTATTACCCCATGCTTTTGTTATAATCCTAGTAGACTTTCTTATGATGGAACCTATATTTTTTTCAATAAAAGATTCAGCCTGATCAAAATGGCTATTTGTATTACCCATATTTGAACCGAGTCCCAGGAAACAAGTTGACATAAGGTCACTCAATTTTAAGATTTACGCTTCGAGTACAAAGCTAATAAACCAAAAATCAAATTAGATATTTTGGTCATATAAAAAAGCCCCGAAACTAAAATTAGTTTCGGGGCTTCTATTTTTCGACTTTATTTTTTATTCTTTACCTATTGCTTTAAGGTATTTTGATAATTCATCACGTACCACTGGATACAAGAAGAATAGTCCAATCATATTCGGGAAAATCATAGCTAATATCATTGCATCTGAGAAACCCCAAACGGATTCCATACTTGCTGCAGCTCCTATGATAACAAATAATAAGAAGAGTACTTTATATGTCAAATCAGCAGCTTTACTTTTTCCAAATAAAAATTTCCACGATTGTAAACCATAGTATGACCATGAAATCATCGTCGAAATTGCGAATAAAACGATCGCTACGGTTAATACATATGGAAACCAAGGAAGCACACTACCAAATGCAGCTGAAGTAAGCCCAACACCACCTAATTCTTGACCTCCAATGGTAACTAAATTATTCGTTACATCACCATATTCAAAGTATCCACCACTATTGTAAAATATAATGACAAGTGCTGTCATTGTACAAATCACAACCGTGTCAATAAAAGGCTCTAGTAATGCTACTAGTCCTTCTGATGCGGCATAATTGGTTCGTACTGCTGCATGGGCAATCGATGCAGACCCTGCACCCGCTTCATTAGAAAAGGCCGCTCGTCTAAACCCTTGAATCAATACTCCAAAGAATCCTCCAACAGCTGCCGAAGGCGCAAAAGCTTCAGAGATAATCAAACCGATCGCATCATCGATATAGGTAATATTCATGAAAATTATGATCAAACATGCAAGGATATAAATCACTGCCATCAACGGTACTAGTTTTTCCGTTACAGATGCAATTCTTTTAATTCCTCCAATGATGACTACACCAACAATAATTGCTAGTACGACACCAATAAAAAAGCCAGCATTACCTCCATTTAATCCCAATAATCCAGATAATTGCTCAGCTGCTTGATTCGATTGTGCAGCATTACCACCACCAAAAGAACCACCAATGCAAAGCACGGCAAAAATAACGGCTAAAGCTTTACCTAATCCGGTATATCCTCTTTCTTTAAGACCTTGAGAAAGGTAGTACATAGGTCCACCATGTACAACACCATTTTCATCAATTTCTCTATATCTTACACCCAATGTACATTCTACAAATTTTGTAGACATACCCAATAAACCACAAACAATCATCCAAAAGGTGGCTCCAGGTCCCCCAATGGAAATGGCAATCGCTACACCTGCGATGTTCCCTAAACCCACAGTTCCAGATACCGCGGTAGCCAAAGCTTGGAAGTGACTGACTTCACCATCGACACTTTCATCTCGTATTGTATCTACAATATCACCATCTAACTTGTTGACCATCGTTGTTTCTGCAGAAGGCGCCGCTTGTTCAATTTCATCATATTTTCCTCGTACAACATTAATGGCTAACGGGAATCGAAGCACATTTGGTAGTTTGAAATAAATGGTAAAAAACAACGCCCCTAAGACAAGAAGAAAAATGATTAAAGGGATTCCTGTTCCTGGTACTTGCCATAATACAGTATTGATACAAAAATCTGCAATTGGAGCAAAAGCATCATTAATTCGCTCGTCAATTCCCTCCGCACTTGCAAATAGAGGCATGCACAAGAATGTAATCAGTGCACTAATATTATATATATGTTTTTTCATGAATGTTTGATTATTAAGCTATTAAGGTAGAATTTATTTTGGAGTTAAAAAAGATTAATAGGATCAACTTAGCTAATAAGCGACGAATACTTATAATCTTTTGGCACTTCCATTTTGATTTTGTACTTGTCAGGGAGGTAATTATTCCATCGATTTCCAAGGTGCTTGATCAGTCCTAAGCCCTTTGATTTGTAGGTGATCATATGCCATCCTTTTTGATTTGAAGGGATAGTAAATACTTTTTTTTGAAGGTACATAATACTATCATGATAGTTCAGTTCTATTTCTGGAATTTCTTTTTGTATCCATAAACTCATCGCTAATCCATGACTTGGGAGATGGATCGTTTTTTTCTGTTTTCCTACATTAACGCCCAAATGAACAAGTCTTAATCGTTTTGCATACTGGGTATAAAATTGATATGTTGATGGGTTGACAAGATATAGATCTTCCATAAAGGAAATAAAGCAATCATCTTGAGTGGGTTTTACAAATTCAAAGTCAATGTTTTTGTTGACTTCTTTCACCACATTTGTTTCAGAAATTCCAGGTTTCTGGATACCTCCAATAAAAAATCCTTCACCACCATATTCGTTTGGAAATACTTGATATCCTATCGATTTGTTGTGTTCGATGGTTTCAATTTCCCATTCTTTTTCGATTGGGATAGATAAACGAATCCCTTCATATTCAGACATTACATAATCTAAATTGGATATATTTTCATGGTTATTATAAGTGCATGTTGAGTAAATAAGTATTCCGCCAGGCTTTAATAATGCCCAAGCATCATGAAGGATTCTTTTTTGACGTGCACTACAGTGGCGAACATGATCTTCAGACCACTCATTGATGGCATTTTCATCTTTTCGAAATAGGCCTTCTCCTGAGCACGGTGCATCGACAACGATACAGTCGACAGCAACTTTCGCTTTCGCTAAATGCTTGGGATCTGCATTTGTTACGATAACATTTTTTGCTCCCCACCGCTCAATATTTTCCTTCAGGATATACGCACGATTACGAATCACTTCATTGGATATAAGCGTTCCATTTCCAGCCAGATGATTTGCAATTAAGGTTGATTTTCCTCCTGGAGCGGCACATAAATCAAGGACGATTGGGTTAGATGAAATGTTTAGGTACTTATCCAAAAAGGATTGGAGGAGCATGGACGATGCTTCTTGGACATAGTAGCATCCAGCATGAAATAATGGGTCTAACGTGAATATTGGTCGAGTTTTAAGAATGCTTGCTCCTTTGTACCAAGGTACAGATGAATGTGCATTGTCTATCGATCCAATTTTGGACGTATTCCATCGAATAGATGTATTTTTTGATTCAGAAAAACTCCGTAAAAAAGCATCTTTTCGATGTGGAAATTGAGTTTCTATTTTTTCAAGAAAAGTACTTGGGATATTCACGCTCATTAATACAATATTACAAAATCTAGTTCTACAATTCCTACTATATTCGTGTCTATGAATAAGTTTACAAGCCAAGGACTCATCAGTATTATTATGCCTGTCAAAAACGCAGGACTCTATTTGGACGAATGTATCCAATCGATCATAAATCAAGAAGAAAAAAATTGGGAGCTATTAGCGGTCAATGACAACTCTGATGATAATAGTCGGGCAATTATGGAAAAATATAGTCTTATAGATCAACGAATTACGGTACTAGATTCAAAAGGTCAAGGTATTATTGATGCGCTGCAATCTGGATTTCAAGATTCCAATGGGTCATTTATTACTCGGATGGATGCAGATGATATTATGCCAATATGTAAACTGAAAGTACTGAAAGAACAACTGGAGAAGAAGGGGCAGGGGCACATTGCAACAGGGTTCGTTAAGTATTTTTCAGCAAATACCTTAGGCGATGGGTACATTCATTATGAAGCATGGTTAAATAAGCTTACAAAAGATGGATCAAACTTTAATGAATTGTACAAAGAGTGTGTTATTCCATCGCCTTGTTGGATGCTTTATCGAAGTGATTTTGAATCGATTGGCAGTTTTGATAGCCCAATTTATCCAGAGGACTATGATTTAGTTTTTCGAATGTATAAAGGGGGATTAACCGTAATTCCGACAGATAAAATACTTCATCATTGGCGTGATTATGCTCACCGCACATCGAGGACGGATGAAAATTATATGGACAATCGATTTTTAGAAATCAAATGCAGCTATTTTTTGCAACTTGATTACGACAAAACTAAGGAACTGATTTTATGGGGTGCTGGCAAAAAGGGTAAGGCTATAGCCAAATATTTGGTTGCGGCTCAAATTCCTTTTCGTTGGATTTGTAACAATGAACGTAAAATCGGAAGAGAAATTTATGGTAAGATATTAGAAACAGTACAAATGGATTTCAACTCGGAATCCATGCAGTTTATCATTTCGGTTGCTATTCCAGACGAACAAGCCTATATAAAACAAACGTTAGCATTTAGCGGATGTATTGAAATGAAACAAACCTTTTTCTTTTGTTAGTACTTCTTGAAGTACGTAAAAATGAGTAGTTTTTTTTCTAATCGGACTTTTTTTCTTAATTTATAGCTATTAAATAATCAAAACAATAATATCATGGAATTAAATTACATTGCAATTTTGGTTGCAGCATTGGTGCCAACTGTAACGGGAATGATCTATTACAATCCAAAATTAGCAGGTGGAGTATGGATTCGATCGACTGGAAAAACATCGGACCAACTTACAGAAGGTATGAATATGCCTGTCGTCATGATTGTAAGTCTTATCATGTCACTTATTTTATCAATGTTTCTAGCCGTTACGATTTTAGGAATGCATGAGGGAAAACCATCAGGAGAAATGATTGCGAATAATACATTTGTTCATGGGATGCTTCATGGTGCTATATTATCAGTCTTCACAGTTCTTCCAATTTTGACAATGAATGGGATGTATGAACGAAGAACGTGGTCTAATACCTTTGTTCACTTTGGATATTGGTTTATTACCATGGCCTTAATGGGTGGCATCGTAGATGCTTGGGTATAAAAAAGAAATATAAAAAACGTAGTTTTTATTGAAGGAGTGCCGATGAGGTACTCCTTTTTTAATCTCTTAGCAAATAATTTTGGAAGGGTATGAGATACATATACCCAGATTCTTCTAATAACTCTAGATAGATTTCGTAGATATTATTTTCAATTTCTAATTTTTCAATCGTAAGCTGTATTTCTAACTCTTTAGCTTTTAATGCCGTCAGTGGATTGAATCCTTCTACAAGCATTGATTTTTTAGCATAGACTTTGTATCGATCTGTTTCTTTTTGATAGTACGTTTCAAACGTTTCTAATTCCTTTATTTCGGCTAGGATTTTTTCACTTAATTGATTCGTTCTAAACTGCTGTTCGTCTGCATCTGCTTGAAATTCTTGTTCAAGGATCGCCTTTTTAATTTCTAGTTCTGCCATTTTTAATCGACGTCCATTTGAACTTGGAATTTGAAGGCCCAACCCAAAGTATACTTTGCTATCAAATAGATCATCATCACTTCGAACTTTTAGCTGGGCAAAATCCAATACCTGCCTAGATTCCGCTTTTTCAATCGCTATTTCTGAATCAATGAGGTCTGATTTAGATTGATATTCAGGATCGATTTTTAATGTTTGATCGAGGATCAACGTACTGGTAAAATAGTTGATATCTTCAATTGTCACCAAATCTTTAAAGCTAGATAAATCTAAAGGGTCATCTGACCATTCCGAAATCTTATTCTCTATTTGATCAATATTGTATTGCGTTCTATGGTGTTTGTTTTCGATTTCCATCAAGTCGCGATAATCAAAGTTCGCTGATTGAGATTGCTTTCGAACGACGGTTTCCATATCTTTTAAAATGGCCATTTGATCAAGTTTAGCATCTTTCAACTTTACTAGATTGGCTAATTTTATCCAAGATTCATACCTGAGTTGAATGGTTTCTTCTTGCAGATTTTTTGGAATATATGTACTTTTTAGCAGATTTAGATATTGATTCTGAGCACGAATCGAAGAGCGATTGGTAAAACTCATTCGAAAGGTGTAATCTCGAATGGACAGACTCGAATCTTTGCTTTCCGTTCTAAACTCATAATTTTCAACCAAATTTGGTTTAAAATTGATCGATTCGAAGATGGAGGAAACAGATTCTTGTTGGATATCTGAAAAATAAGATTGCGTATTGGTTTGTTCTTGACTACTTAAAATAGACGCTGTAAACAGAAACAATAAAGATAGATACACACCGATTGAATGCATTGATTATTGTTTGTTAATGGTTTTGTCTAAAGATTGATTGCTTCCATTGATAAGTTCCAATGCTACTTTCTCCTTTTGAAGAAATTGATTTTTTATAGGTATTTGAATGGATACTTCACGACCATAAGATTGGATTTCTGGAATCTTTCGAAGTCGAGTTGGAATTTCTACAATTCTTGACCCTAAACCTATAACAACCCCACGATATAGAATATTTTGATTTTTAATTGATCGTACGATAAATGAATCTTGAACATTTACTCGCATTGTTAAATCCTCATGTATATACCCTTTAATAATCGATGGATTGGGCTCATAAAAAGAAATCAATGTTGTGTACGAAGGTATATGCTCTGCTTCTTTACAATGCACATTACCTACTAAACCATCTGTAGGAGCTAAAATATCTACAGGTTGAATTTTTGATTCTTCGTTGAATGTTTTTTCTGCATTCAGTAAATTAATTTGATGTCTATAAGGATTTGAACCTCCTTTTTTTTCTTCTTCTAGTCTTGTTATGTTTGCATTCAACTTCGTAAGAAGGAGTTCTTTTTCCTTTTTTAACGTTGCAATTTTTTCATTTAGAGGTGCATAGACAGCATCGTCAACTTCGAGTGTGTTTAGATCTTTGGTAAGTTCTTTACGGTATGCCAATTCTGCAATCGCTTCATTAATACTTGTTGTGATTTCTCCTAGGATAAGTGCATTGTTTGCTTTTTCAATCCGAATTTCTCCTTCTAACTTTTTTCTCCAAATTTGCTCTTCGGAAGCAAGTTCTTTGATTTTAAAATCTTCATCTACTAATTTTTCATTGGAAGACATTCTGGAAACAAAAAGTAGGGGTGATCCTTTTTTTACAAATTGACCTGGAGCTACTTTTATTTGATTTACGACGACGGGATAATTAAAATTGATCTCCGTTTCATTGGTCTCTGCAAATCCATAGAATGAAACTTCACTTGAATCCTTAGGGTTTACAACCATAAAGAGTCCGATGCCTATCGCAATAATGCTGATATAAAAAAGATTAAAATACTTCATTCTATAACCTAGTGGATTGTTTTTCAAATTTTAGTTTCAAATCTTCAATACCCTCTAATTGTTGAAGATCACCAGTCAAGCTGGTAACTGTCGTCTTTGATTTTAAACGAATTAGGTAGGAAAATTCTTGCAAGTTGTCACGAGAAATTTCTTCCTTTATTTTGACACCCATATCGGTAACAACATCAATTTTCTTTGGGTTTAAATACCGAAGTTCAGAGAGTTCAAAGTTTTGGCAATGTACTTTTAATTTGGTTTCAATATATTGCTGTTGATTATCATCCTTAGGGACTTGAAGTTTTAAGATGCCAATAAGTTCAGTAGAATTATTTAATGGAGAAAATTTTAGAATAATAGCGGCTCCACAAAACACTAGGGTTCCAGTTAACGCAATAGAAAACCCAAGGACTCCACAAGCTATACCCGCAGCTAAAGAGGCAAACATAAAAGCGATATTTCGTGGATCATCGAGTACGGTTCTGAATCGTATGATTGCAAGAGCACCCAACATTCCCAAACCTCTTCCTACACTATCTCCAATCGCTTGAATAACGGTTGCCGCTACGATCGAAATGAGGGCTAACGATT
Organism: uncultured Saprospiraceae bacterium; assembly: GCA_937924805.1. Lineage (GTDB taxonomy): Bacteria > Bacteroidota > Bacteroidia > Chitinophagales > Saprospiraceae > JAHDDO01. Next base: position 4,940 of record CALDTZ010000054.1, on the reverse strand, counting down.
GTAGAAAATGTGTCTTTCTAAAAATACTCTTTGTCGTGAATTCATAAGTAAGCGTAATCAATGAGGATAGAAAGAATGCAAATAATGCGGTTAATAAAACCGCATAGAATGATGGGGTATTCGGATTATTTTCTAATAATGCTAAATCGAACATAAGGTAACTTGACTTTAAATTATTTTCACTGAATGGAGGTGGTCAAAATAACTGGCTAAATATACTATTATTTTTACCTATCAGTCATGAGTCATTTGAAAAGGAAATGTACTAGAAGACTTTTGACATTAATAAATCTTCTTTGAATGGTGCTAATGAAAGAAGATTTTTCGTAGGGGCATAAAAAAAAGGGTGCACACCTGAATAAATGCACCCTTAATACTAATATCTAACATTACTTTATTCTTAAACAAGAAACCGAGATGAAAATGGTTTCATGCATTTAGCTTTAAAGTGGTGTAGTACGTTAACTACAATCTAAATATATAAGGTTTAAAGTTAATAATCTAGTAATTTGCGATATTTATAGGGTTTAGACCCTATTTTATTTTCAAATTAATAAATATGAATATATATTAACCTGGATTTAAGTGAGATACACATATTTCATCTAGGGGTGTTTTGTGTATTTTTTATTATTTGAGACTGCAGTAGCTATAAACTTTTTCCTAAATACACTAATTTGCTGCCTTCTGTGTATTCTACATCCTCGGCATTCGAAGGAATAATATCAAAAGCCCCATCCAACCGATGAATAAATACTGGAATACTACTTGTTTCGTTATGAATTTTTTCGATGGATGTTTTATAATGTTCAATCGATTCCAATGCTAATTCATTCATCACCGGATAGTCTCTGGCAACTTCGCTAAAATTGATATAATCATCTGTATTTGAAAACAAGCCGCTTGAAGGATTATTGTTTGGATCTATCATTTCATCAGAAGACACCAACCGGTAAGAACCTTTAGTACCTAGACTTTCCGAAAATTTGTCTAACGCATATTTATTCACATCAAGACTACCCGTCAATGCCATAAGGTATCCAATGTCATTTAATTCGTAGTTATTTGCCAATTCATCCGAATAGATATTATATTGGTATGCTTTAATGCCTAGGGCTTGCGCCATTTTGATATTGGTGCCATTATTATCTATGATAACAACATTTCGTCCATTATCACTAAGGTATTTTCCGAGTAATCTTGCTGCTTGATGACCACCTAGGATAAGAATACCATCCGATGCTTTTTGTAAAACTCCTAAACCTTTTGCTACCAAATTAGCCGTTGTTGCATTCAATAATACGGTACCCAAAACGATAAGAAAAACCAAGGGTGCGATCACGGAAGCTTCTTCGATCGGAAGATCAACTTTGCCTGTGTTTACGGCATCAATTAATTTCATTCCAAACAATGAAGCAATACCTGCTGCAACGATTCCTCGTGGTCCTACCCAACTAATAAACATTTTATCGTTTCTAGATAAACTTGAACTTGTTGTACTTAGAAATACGGCTAAAGGGCGAATCACTAATATGACAAGTAAGAATAGAATTAAATACTTCCAATCAAGCAATAATTGCAAATCAGAAAGATTCATATTTGCCGAAAGGAGAATAAATAAAATGGATATAAGTAGAATACTCAAGGACTCTTTAAAGTATAAGATCTCTTTTAAATTAGGAACATTTAAATTTCCTAACACCGTCCCCATAATAACGACCGTTAATAGTCCTGATTCGTGAGCGATTACATCGGATCCAACAAAAACCATAAGGACTAAGGCTAACGTAAATACATTAAGTAAATAATGAGGAATAAGTTTTTTCTTCAATAAGAAATACAAACCATACGCACTAACAAAACCGATACTCGTCCCTACAAGCATAATTTTCCCAAATTGTAGTAGGGCATGTGTAGTAAATTCGGCAGCACCTGAACTGATAAATTCAAAAACTAAGACAGCTGCTAAGGCTCCGATAGGATCGATCAAGATTCCTTCCCACTTAAGTACGGTTGCAATATCTTTTTTTACGGGGACATTTCTAAGAATCGGCGCAATAACGGTTGGTCCCGTTACGATAATGAGCGCACCAAATAAAAAGGATGTTGGCCATGATAGACCTAATACCAACCAAGAAACTAAAGCAGATCCGATGAAGGTTATGACACTTCCGAGCGTAATAAGCTTTACAATGGAGGGACCAAGACCTACCACTTCTTTACGATTTAAGGTCAATCCACCTTCAAACAAGATGATTCCTATGGATAGTGAAACAAAATAAAACAAACTTCGATCTGGAAATAATCCTTTACCTCCTTCATACATGGGTTGTATCCACTTTGTACCATCGACCGTCCATAATGTTGAAAAGGGACCCACTAATAATCCAATAAGAATTAACGGTAAAATAGCGGGAACTTTCGTTCTCCAAGCGATCCATTGTGCTAATATTCCTAAAACAATGATACTAGATAATTCAACCATTTGATACTTAACTTTAATTAATGTTGGTAGAGCAAAATAATATAAAATCCACGTATTAATTAAATTATATGTATTAAATAACAAAGAATAGGTAGTGTAATGTTTTTTTAGTGGAATACTTTCAGATAATGTTTCATATCACATGGAGTAATGCATGTAATGTTTATTGTTTTACTTATTTTTAACATATTCAAAATTTAATCCCCAATAATATTTTTATGGATAAAATGTATGCAGTAAAAGGGTTTTTATTTCTACTTGTTTTAAGTATTTCTACGATTCTACAAGCCCAACATTTGATCTTAACGGACAAGGCAATCGAACATGTTAAAACAGCTGAAGCTTTACCTCAATTTGAAGGAAGAGTTCAAGATTCTTATGTAAATAAAAAGACAACGCATACATATCTCTATTTAATTCAACAACATGAGGGTATTGATGTACATAATGCAATATCAAATTTTGTGTTTAATGCAGAAAATGAAAAACTGTATTCTATTGAGCAAGCCTACAATGTCCAGAAAATGAATGTTCGGTCCGCTGTAGGTATTCCTGCGGATAAGGCGATCCATAGTATGATGGAACATTTGGAATACACAAATAGTCAATATCAGTTTATTCCTTTATTGAAAGAAAACCAAAAAGATCAACGCGCCACGTACGAGATGGATATTTCTGCAGAAGAAGTGGTTGCAAAACTTGTGTACTATCCTACAAATAAAAACGAACTCACCCTATGCTGGGAAGTGAGTTATTTAGAAACGAAAAGTAATATTTGGTGGGATTATTTTATTAGCGCAGAAGATGCTAGTATTATCCATCAGGGAAGTTGGACCGTTACTTGTCAATATGGTCATTCGGATCATTCAAAACATGATCATAGTGATTGTTTAAAACAGAAAAAATCAAACGAAAAGCTTTCTTCATCAATGCTTGCTAATACCTATAATGTATTTGGTCTTCCTGTTGAAAGTCCACTCTATGGTACGCGATCAATGGAAACATCCCCCTGGGATGATGCAGTAAATGCATCTCCATTTGGTTGGCATGATACAGATGGCGTTGCGGGTGAAGAATATACAATCACGAGAGGAAATAATGTTTTTGCTTATGATGATTTAGACAGTGATAATGCTCCGGGGCATTCACCTGATGGAGGCGTAGATTTAGAATTTAATTTTAGTTTGGAATTGGATAGTTTCAATCCACCTGGCTACATGGATGCAGCACTAACTAATTTATTTTATTGGAATAATGTGATTCATGATGTCCTTTATCAATATGGATTTGATGAAGCTTCTGGTAATTTTCAAGAAAATAATTATGGTAATGGTGGGTCAGATAGTGATTATGTAAATGCAGAATCGATCGATGGTTCAGGAACGAATAATGCTAATTTCTCGACACCACCAGATGGATCAAATCCGAGGATGCAAATGTATCAATGGGGGATTTCATCCACGCCGCCAAGTTTTGATGTGAATACACCCGCAGCGATTGCTGGAGCTTATGATGTAGCTGGGGCTTCTTTTGGTCCTGCACTAGAAGATATTACCGGCGATCTTGAACTGGCAGAACCCAATGAAGCATGCACAGCGATTACAAATACTGCAGATATTGATGGTAAAATAGCGATTATTGATCGAGGTACTTGTGCATTCGTAGTAAAAGTGAAAGAAGCTCAAAATGCGGGCGCAATAGCCGTTGTTATATGTAATAATCAAGCAACCGATGTTTTTACTATGGGTGGTGTTGATACTACGATTCATATACCTTCGGTGATGATGAGTCAAGCAGATTGTGATGAAATAAAACTAAACTTACCCGTGAATGTATCGATGGAATTTTTTGGTCCAAGTTCATTGGATAGTGATCTTGATAATGGAGTTATTATTCACGAATATGGACATGGAGTTTCAAATCGATTAACGGGAGGACCTTCAGCTTCATCTTGTCTATCAGGAGAAGAACAAATGGGCGAAGGTTGGTCTGATTATTTGGCTCTTATGCTTACAATGGAATCGGTAGATACCGACGCTACACCGAGAGGTATGGGTAATTATTTAGTAGAAGAAGCGGATGGTGATAATGGTATTAGAGCGTATCCATATACAGTAGATATGGCGATCAATCCATTTACGTATGACGGAATTAAGTCAGCGGCAGTACCTCATGGAGTTGGATCAGTATGGTGCACCATGATTTGGGATGTTTCTTGGGCTTTGATCAACGAGTATGGGTATGATCCTGATTTGTATAATGGTACAGCTGGTAATAATATCGCTTTAAACCTAGTTATGGAAGGAATGAAATTACAGCCATGTGCACCGGGTTTTATTGATGGTAGAGATGCTATTTTACAAGCGGATGAATTATTATATAATGGAGATAACAAATGCATAATATGGGAAGCGTTTGCTAGAAGAGGGTTAGGGTTTAGCGCTGACCAAGGTAC
>CALDTZ010000053.1 GCA_937924805.1 uncultured Saprospiraceae bacterium | reverse complement strand
ATGGTAACTTTAGAGGATACAGAAGCACCAGAATTTACTACGACCCCTGCAGATGAAACGTATGATTGTTATTTAGATGTTCCTATTGCCGAAGATTTGACATGGACAGATAATTGTGATGGCACCAATACAGTATCTCCTATAGAGGATGGAACAATAGACGAATGTACTGGTGGGTCGATTACACGAACCTGGGAATATACAGACATCTGTGGAATTAATTCTGTAACCCATACGCAGACGATTACCGTTAATCCTGTACCTGATGTTGATTGGACAAGCACATTGCCTGAAGATATGGATATAGTGTGTGGAGAAGATTTGCCGGACCCCGTCGATTTAGATTTTTCGAATGGATCACCAAGTGATAATTGTTTGGATGAAGATTCTATTTCACCAACAGAAATGGGCACATTTGTGATTTGTGGTGATCAAATTATTAGAACATGGGAATATTCCCCTACCTGTGGTCCCGCTATTTCACACACACAAACATTTACTTTGATAGATGTCGATGATCCGGAATTCATAAACCCTCCAGAAGATGAAACATTTTTTTGTTATGCAGAAGTGCCTGTTGGTACCGATTTAGTTTGGGAGGATAATTGTGATGGTTCAGGATCCGTTCCTTTTGTGGAAGAAGGTACGATTGATGAATGTACAGGAGGAACCATTACAAGAACGTGGGAATATACGGATGCTTGCGATAATACAGAAACCCATATTCAAACAATTACGGTAGACCCTGTACCTAATATTGATTGGATGACTACATTACCTGAGGATATAACCGTCCAATGTGGAGATGATATAGATCCAGCCATTAACTTAGATTTTTCAAACGGATTACCAGACTCGGGTTGTTTAGAAGAAGATACGGTATCACCCGAAGAAATGGGAGAACTAATAATTTGTGGTGATCAAATTATTAGAAACTGGGAATATACACCTGAATGCGGCCCGATTTTAACCCATACCCAAACGATAACGCTAGAGGATATGGAGCTTCCAGTATTTATAGATCCTCCCGTTGATGCAGATTACAATTGTTATCTAGATGTACCTATGCTGATGGATTTGGTTTGGGAAGATAATTGTGATGGTACAGGTATGGTACCTCCAGTCGAAGAAGGTACGATTGATGAATGTACAGGAGGAATGATAACAAGAACATGGGAATATACAGATGCTTGTGATAATACAGAAACACATATTCAAACGATTACGGTAAACCCTGTGCCTGATTTGGAATGGACAAGTACTTTGCCCGAAGATATAACGGTCCAATGTGATGAAGTAATCAATGATCCAATTGATATAAATTATTCCAATAATTCGTTAAGTCCAAATTGTTTAGAAGATGGAATACAACCAATGACACTTGAAGAAGGCGAACTTCTTGTTTGTGGTGATCAAATAATAAGAACCTGGGAGGTGATCCCTGCTTGTGGACCAACCCTTACACATACTCAAACAATCACACTTGAAGATATGGAATTGCCAATATTTTTGGATGCTCCAAGTGATGAAGAATATGATTGTTATATAAATGTACCCTTGGTAATGGATTTAGTTTGGGAGGATAATTGTGATGGTACCGGTATGGTGCCTCCAGTCGAAGAAGGGATGATTGATGAATGTACAGGAGGAATGATAACAAGAACATGGGAATATACGGATGCTTGTGATAATACAGAAACACATATTCAAACGATTACCGTAAACCCAGTTCCTGATATTATGTGGATTTCTGCTACACCTGGACCTATTACACTTTCATGTAGTGACGAAATTCCAGCACCAGAAGAATTGGAATATTCAAATAATTCTCCTAGTACCGATTGTTTAGAAGGGGACATGATTTTACCGACAGAAGAAGGTGAACTTCTTGTTTGTGGTGATCAAATTGTGAGAACCTGGGAAGTGATACCTGCTTGTGGTCCTACTTTAACTCATACTCAGACTATTACATTGCAAGATGTGGAAGCTCCGGTCTTTGTAGATGAGCCTGATCTTTTAATTTCTCTTGATTGTATCCTTGATTTACCTCCTTTGGTAGATCTAGAATGGATGGATAATTGTGATGGCACAGGGACTGTTCCACCTGTTGAAGATGGGACTTTAGATCCTTGTACAGGAGGAAGTATAACAAGAACTTGGGAGTATACTGATCTATGTGGAAATGGACCCGTGACTTTTACGCAAGTTATTTCATTGACTGCTCCGGTTCAAACAGCGTGTGATGATGATGATGATTGTACGATTAATGATATGGTCATTCTTGATTGTGAAGGAAATATTTGTGAAGAATGTATGGGAGAAATCACAGGATGTTCTGGTGTTACCGAACTTCTACCATGTGATGATGATGATGATTGTACGATTAATGATATGAGAGAAGTAGCTTGTGATGGTACAGAATGTGCACCATGCCAAGGAGAAATCACAGATTGTGATGATGGAATTACATTTGAAAGGGTGTGCTCAGACATGGACCCTTGTACGATTAATGATATAGAGATTATTGATTGTCAAGAGAATATTTGTGTTGAATGTGCTGGAACACCAAACCCCACACCAGATCCAACAATTGATGATCCGGGTCCAACATGCGAAGGTGAAACACAGACCATTTTCGCGGATGGATGTGTTGGAGGGACATTAAATTGGTATGATATGGAAACTGGTGGTACCTTAATTTTTGTAGGAAATCCATTTGTCACCCCTGAATTATCAGAAGAAACAACTTATTGGGTAGAATGTGTAATAGATGGATGTGTTTCAAATATTGTTTCAATCACCATTGGTATCAACAGTCCAATAACAACCACCATAACGGGAGATGCAGAAATTTGTGAAGGCACTTCAACATTCCTTGATGCAGGAGATGGGTTTATTAATTATCAATGGGATCCAAGTGGTTTTGGCCAAGTAATTGAAGTTGACGAAAGCGGAACTTATACAGTTACAGTTACGGATGTAAATGGTTGCGAAAGCACTGCTAGCTTTAATGTCGAAGTACTTCCATTGCCGGAGCCAGAAATCAGTGGTTCTCTAACTTTTTGTGTGGATGGTGAAACAACACTTAGTGTACAGGATATTTATGATGCCTATGAATGGGGACCAAATGGTGAGACCACAATATCAATTATTGTTGATATGCCTGGTACATATTCTGTAACCGTTACCGATGAGAATGGATGTATGAATGCTGCAGAAGTTATCGTTATCGAAGCCGAAGAACTTGAACCAATCATTACCGGAGGGCCAGATTTTTGTACAGGAGAAACCATTACCCTAACACCAGGAGATAGTTTTAATAGTTATTTATGGGCCCCAAATGGAGAAACCACAAAATCTATAGAAGTTAGTACACCAGGTGTATATTCAGTTTCTGTAACCTTAGCTGGATGCGAAGGAAACACTCAAATAGAAATTTTTGAAAACCCTCTACCTGAACCAATGATAACTGGTGATCTTTTCTTTTGCCCAGGAGAGTCTACTTTTATTTCAGCATTCAATTCTGACTATATTGATTATGATTGGGAAAATGGCTCTTTCAATAGTATTATTGAAGTCGATGAAGAGGGTGAGTATTTTATCACTGTTACAGATGTGAATGGGTGCATGAATAGCACCTCAGCCTATGTGACAGAATTGGACGAGCCAATTCCAGAAATTACAGGTGACCTTATGCTTTGTCCAGAAGAGGTTACAATTCTAACCGCTACCACAGGCTTTTCTGGTTATCTATGGATGCCAAATGGAGAAACAACAGAAAGCATCAATGTAACCGATGCAGGTACCTATACCGTTGAAGTAACCGATGATAATGGTTGTATAGGTACGACTTCTGTGAATGTTGGTGAGATATTCGTTAATGAAGTATTCATAAGTGGAAGTAGTTCTTTTTGTACCGATGGGTTTACCGAAATAGATGCAGGAAACGGTTGGAATAGTTATGTTTGGTTACCTAATGGAGAGACAACACAAACGATAGAAGTTGATATAGAAGGTACTTATACAGTGCAAGTAACAGATGAAAATGGATGCACCAATACAGCATCTATTGAAGTCACTGAAGAAACGGAACTTATGCCATTTATTTATGGTGACTTGGCTGGTTGTGAAGGTGGTCTTGCTGAAATATTTGTAAATGGCAATTTTACAGAATATGAATGGAGTACTGGGGAGGATGAAAGTACGATAGAAGTAGCTGTTGGTGGTACATATAGTATTACAGTAACAGATGCTAGTGGATGTATGGGTGAAGCAACGGTAGAAATTGGAATTATAGAAACGGATCCTGTAACTATCGAAGGAGATGACTTTTTCTGTGAAGGAACGACAACGACTATTTCAGCTTCGGATGGCTTTGACACCTATGAATGGTCTAATAGCATCAATACCCAGTCAATTACTGTAAATGTCGGAGGTGTTTATACCGTTACTGCAACGAATTCATTTGATTGTGAAGCAATAGCGAGCATTGAAGTCTTTGCGATTCCTCAACCTGAATTATCTATTTCTGGTACAACAAATATTTGTAATGGAGAGGAAGTTGTTTTAGATGCTGGAATATTTAATGAGTATGAATGGAGCACTGGTGAAATGACGCAAACCATTACGGTATCTGCTGGTGGCGCTTTTGAAGTTACGGTTACGGATGAAAATGGATGTCAAGCGGATGATGCTGTGATCATTAACGAGTTTCCAACCCCAGCAGTATCAATAGCAGGATCTAATACCTATTGTATTAATGGTTCCACAAATTTAAGTTTGTTTGGAGACTTAACAGATATAACTTCGATCCTTTGGACGCCAGGAGGTCAAACGAGTGCGAATGTTGATATTGGTATGGAAGGTACAATATATGTTCAAGTCACCGATATTAATGGATGTATTGCTATGGATTCAATTGAAATTACAGAAGAAGAATCCTTATCACCTATAATAAATGAACCAGACTTACTTTGTCCTGGAGGAACAATCACTTTGACAGTAGGTAATTTTGAAACGTATGAATGGAGTACAGGAGATATCACTAATAGCATCGATGTAAGTTTGCCTGGAACCTATTCTGTTACTGTTTTTGATAATACAGGTTGTGATGGAGAAACCAGTGTAGAAGTTGTTGAAAGTACACCCGAACAGGTAATGATTTCTGGTGATCCATTTATTTGCCTGGGGGCAACTACAGAAATTACAGCCGAAGGAGATTTCGTTTCATTTGAATGGACGGGTAATCTCTCAAACCAATCCATTATTGTAAATACAACAGGGATTTATTCTGTAACGGCAACCGATATTAATGGTTGTGAAAGTATAGCTTCTATTGAAATAACAACTGAAAACAATCCTGATCCAACTATTTTAGGAGGACCTTCTTTTTGTTCTGGATTGGTCACAACGTTATCGCTAGATGAGTCCTATGATACTTATGAGTGGTCAACGGGAGATTTTTCAGAAACCTTAGATGTTTCCACTGTTGGACAATATAGTGTTTTGGTTATAGACGCTAATGGATGTGAAGGTAGAGATACGATACAGATCACAGAATATCCAGAAGTAGAAGTCATGATTTTAGGTTCTCCCGCTTTTTGTGAAGGGGGAGTAAGTATTCTTGATGCTACAGACGGAACGACTGACCAAGCTTTTGTCGAATGGGAATGGAGTACAGGTGATATGACTCAGACAATAGAAACGGATGTCGAAGGTATAATCTCAGTCACTGTAACCGATATTAATGGTTGTATGGGGACTGCATCCGTGATGGTTTCTGAGGAAGAATCATTACAGCCACAAATTAGTGGATCTGATTTTTGTGAAGGATCTTCTTCTGAGTTGAGTGCAGCGTCACTAAGTTTTATCTCATGGGAATGGAGTACGGGTGAGATGACAGAATCTATAACAGTCACAGAAGGAGATACGTATTATGTGACGGTAGAAGACGCTGGCGGTTGTTCTGGAGTAGGTGAAATTACGATTGAAGAAATTCCTAATCCTGTTGTAACTATCGAAGGACCATCATCTTTGTGTAATGGTGAAACGATTACGTTATCTACTAACGAGGAATTCAATACCTATTTATGGAATACATCTGAGGTCACTCAAAGTATTTCTATATCTACACCAGGAGTTTATTCTGTTACAGTAACAAATAATCAAAATTGTAGTGCAATAGCTACCACAGAGGTAACACTCCAATCAGCTCCGATGTTTACTATTGTAGATGTTGAATGTACAGAAGACATGGGTAATTATTTACTATGGTTTTCAACGGATGCCGATAGTATCGTTGCACAAAATCAAACCCTTGATGATGTAGGAAACATGGAATACCAAATCACTAATATTGATACTTCAGAAGGCATTGTATTGGAACTATACTTCACACCTTCTTTATGTGATACGACAATTATGATATCCCCTCCGAATTGTTCTTGTACTGCTGTTGCAGATGCCGGTATTGATGGATATATTAATTGTATAGATCTTTCTGCAACACTAGGTGGATCAAACTCAACAATAGGTTCTGATTATACCGTTGAATGGTATGATGAAAATGGAGTGCTAGTCTCAACGGATTACCCGTTCATTACCACTGTTCCAGGTACCTATACTTTATCCATCTTTGATGCAGTTCTGAATTGTACTGAAACATCAATGGTATTGGTGGAAGATCTTACTAATGAAATTTCCACTACTATTTTGGCAGAGCCAGATAATATCATTGATTGTATAATTGATACTATTGTCTTAAGCTATGAGGAAGATCTTAACATCGTTTATACATGGTTTATAGATGGTGTTATGCAAAATGGTCCTACAATAATTATTACTGAAGCTGGAGATATTGTATTATCAGCTGTTGATACTTTAACAGGATGTGTTGGTGATGCTTCCATTTCTATAGAGAATCAGGAAGAATACCCACTTATTGAAATTTTAAATCCAGAACCTTTAAGTTGTTTAGTAACCTCGGTAACTATTGATGCTACAAACAGTCAAGGGGGATCAACCATCATTTACCAGTGGTTTGATGAAGATGGTAATGCCATTGAAGGAGCTATAGGAAATTCGTTTACTGTCAATGAACCAGGTATTTATTTCTTTGAATCGACAGACACAGAAAATAGTTGTAACAATAGAGATTCTATTGAAGTTATTTCTATCGTTTCTTTTCCTGATATTGATGCCGGACAAAATAGTGCCATCCCTTGTGATGGAACGGATTTGTTTTTAAATGGAATTATAAATGGAATGTTAACTGATTTTGATATTTTATGGACAACCAGCGAAGGCTTAATTGAATCAGGAGAAATGACGATTACGCCTGAAGTAGGTGAACCGGGTTGGTACTTTGTCGAGGTTACCAATACAATAAATGGGTGTAGTTCAATGGATTCTTTATTTGTAGAAGCAAATAATCCACCCAACAGTTTGATGGCCATAAATTTAGATCCAGATTGTTACAACGCGAATACAGGATTAATATCACTTACGGTTGACAACGGTGGGGTGTCTCCTTTCACCTATTTCGTAAATGGTCAAGAAAACAATACCGGAAATTTTGAAAATCTATCTGCGGGTAGTTACAGTATCCAAGTACTTGATGCTGTAGGTTGTAGTTTTGATACAACATTGACACTAGAAAATCCTTCAGAAATATTTGTCCAAGCAGAAGACCCTGTCGTTCAAATAAACTATGGTTCGGGAACTACCATTGTTTTGGAAACAAATGTTTTGCTGGGTGATATTGATACGATTATTTGGGAGCCAATGCTAGAAAATGGTTGTGGAAATTGCTTAGAAATTACGATTGATGAACTTTTTGAAAATCAAGATTACTTAGTAACCCTTATTGATGAAAATGGATGTATTGATACTACAGAGATTCGAATATTACTTGAAGGAGAAGTAGATATATTTATTCCTAACGTTATTTCAACGGATGCAGATGGAGATAATGGAATTTTCTTCCCCCAAACAGGTATAGAGGGTGTAGAGGTTTTAGAAATGTATATTTTTGATAGGTGGGGTGAAATGGTTTATTACAACGAAAACTTTCCAGTTAATGATCCAACCTATGGTTGGGATGGTCGATTCAACGGACAAAATGCCATTTCTGGAGTGTATGTTTATTACTTAAGATTTGACGCTCCAGGTATAGGCATTTTCAAACGTGCTGGAGACGTAACGTTGGTTAGATAAAATAGAGACGCTTTCTCGAAAGTAGTAGCCTCTTAATATGAAATCAATACGAATTTTTGGATACCAGTTATACTTTATAAAGTAATGAAATAGAGATAAGAAAAAAGCCACATCGAAAGTTGTGGCTTTTTCATTTTACCAAATGATGATTTATTAAAGATGTTTTTTATTCAATATTGCGAACTCGCCATTGTTATAATAAAGCGTATTTTTTTCATAAAGTACAGCTAGCTAACCATTTGATAGAAAACAAAAATCAATTGGTATTTATCTGCTATCCATTCAATAATGCAATTCTTAACTCATTTCCCCACTTTATCATTTGTAAACGATAGAGTCCTAAGGTTACCATTGATTAATAAATCAAATAGCAGAAACGTTTTTCTTTGATAAAAATTGAATTATGAAATACATAACATTAGTAACACCATTACTTTTCCTATTTTCTTGCTCATTATCAGAAGTTGAAGAACCAGAAAACGCTAGGGATTTACCAAATCAATTACAAGTAGAATCCATTTTGGATTGTGAAGAATCGCAATTTGAAATAACAAAACGATTGTGCAATAGTGAATTCCTTATTTTTGAAAATAAAGAATATTCCATGCGCCAAGATGGTATTTATATAAAAGATATAAATACAGGTCAACAAATAAACCTTGGTACTTTAGAAGGTTGTGATTCACCAAAATTTATACCTTATAACAAGGATGTTTACATTCGTAATAAGGTTGGTCTTTATAGAATTAAAGATTCTTCTACGAAGAGTGTTCTTCGTGGAATAGAAGACCATTCTATTGAACACGTAATAGATATTTCTATAAAAGATTGGTTAGTAATGGAAGATGGTACTTTCCTATTTACGAAGGATGATTCAGAATCGGTGGAAACAACCGTTTATGAATACGATGTCGATTCTAATACTATTTCTGAATATTTTAATCTAGAAACGGAGCATGAAAATGCAAGTCTATCCGGATTGGTAGAAACAAAAAAAGGAAATGTCTGCTTAATATTAAAATATGAAAGGTTTCAAGCGGCAATTATAAAGTTTACTAAGTCAACTTTAATAAGTGAATTTTCTTTAAATGAATTCAAAAAAGACAAACCAACAAACGATCGTTTTCTTATGACAGAAAATGAAATTATGGTTGTTGGGAATTATTATAACCCTATGATCTACCCAACTGATTGTTGTGATAATAATGGAGTTCCTAGTGAATTTGTTGTTAGTTTTAGCTATGCTATAAGCTTGACAGATGAGCCGAATTTGGTTTACAAAAAAGATAATGTATTTAAAGGGCAAGCACTAATTGACCGAGGAGATCAATATGTTATTGTGGGAAGTAAACGAGATATTATCATTGATAAATATTCTCATTCATTATCCACTAAAAGACATATAGCATTTGAACATTTTAATATAGAAAGGTCCTTTCGTTTTGGCAATACGTATTATTTCGAAAGTAAAGAAAGTGAGCCAATGATAAAATTAAGTTGTGAGTAACCAACGGTTAAGTTACGCTTTCACAAATATTTTAATAAAAAAACTGTATCGTCATTCGATACAGTTTTTTTTCTAAAAATAGTGAGAAATATTATGGAGATTGCAGAATTTGCGCCACCAATGATTTCTTCTAGATCATTTTTTGGCATTAGCTTAATGCTAATTCGAGTTTGTCAGATCTTGATTTATTTTTTCAATTTTTTATTCATTTTAGCAATTTTCTTACCAAAGCTACTATCCATTTCTTTAAATAAATTTTTAGTTGCTTGTTCGACTAAGTTTTGTATTTCACTAGTTTCAAACAATGATCCGCCCATAGCGAATTTGAATTTATCATCAGAATCTCCAGATTCACTAAGTTTGAATATCTTTTTTCCTTCAGAATTGAATATTCGTACATAACATCTAGCTTTGACTTTGGCTGTTCCAAAACCAAGAAGCTCTGCTTTTTTATCTAGTTCGAAAGTTAGGAATGCTGTCATCACAGCATCTACATCTTCATATAGGTCAAAAGATAATTCTATGGCTTTTTTATTCTTTATCAATCCTGCACCCATTATAGGCAGATACTCTTCTACCTTATTAATCGAATTATCGCCCATTTTAAAAATGGTACCACTATCTTCTAATAAATTAGAATATCCTTCTACACCCCACACTTCTTCACCATAAATAACGCTAAAATCAAATTTTGGGATAAACTCATTTTTAAGTTTATTGTAAAAGGTTTCTGTAATTTGAGTTAAATCAAAAACACTATCGTCTGCAAGCGCTTCGACGGCAGCAGATATTCCATTACCAAAATCTCCTTTCGAGATTTCTCTATTCGAATACACAGAAATTAATGCACTTTTTTGTACTTGGGATATCCCTTCAGAAACAAAAAAAGTTAGAAACATAAGTAAGCTAAAAAGTTTATTCATTTGATTTTTTTTATTAAATATAGATTAATTTGATCCATGTGGGTTAAAATTATTTCAAGAAATTATTGCCTGTATTCTCAATACGGCTATTTTGATTAGTATAGTGCAGATTTAAGGATAAAATAAAGATGGCTAATTCCTTTAATTATTTTTCTTTTAACATCCTGTTTTTTGGATCTATAACAAAGATTATATCTTCATTTTTTTGTCAATTTTTAAATTTAAAAATCACTCACTCAACCAATAGCTGCGCTCCAAAGAAGTACATTGGCAGATAAGTCATTTGTTTTCACTAATGATTAATTTTATACCTAGAACCAAAAACCAATTAAAGATGAAAGACCCCAACTTCTTTAAAAGTTTAATCCTAGCCGTTATTATACTATTAATAACATCCATTAGTAATGCACAAACTTGTTCCATTAATGCAGGTATTCAATTTCAAATGTGTGAAGATGAAGGCACAGAATGGCAATTGTTTGGAAGTGCGAGTGACCCGCTTAGCCAAAATGTTTCCATTTCTTGGAGTGTTGTTCAAGAGCCGGATGGTAGTGAGGTTGTAATAAATGAACCAAATGCACTGACGACCTCTGTTAGCAATGTAAGCATACCTGGTGATTACATTTTCCAGATAAAAGGAATTTGCCCTGATGGTTCAGGTAGCCCAACTGATTTTATAACATATACTTTAAATGAAGTTATACCAAACCCTGGTTTACCCGAGCGTTTACAATTTTGTGAAGAAGGGGATATTTGTATTGATAACCCTGACCCAAGCATTCAATATGGCTGGGTACCTCTAAATTTTTCAGGTGGTACTCGTTTTAATTTTAATGATGAATGTATCAATATGAGGGTAACAGGTTTAAATCCAGGTGATGATGCGAAAGTTGTGCTAATTTCTAAAAGAGGTGCATGTGAACGAAGAGATACCGTTGAGGTTATGGTTATGAATTATGTAGCAGCTTTAGCTGGAGATGATGCATATATCTGTGGAGAGAGTTTTTGTAAATTAGGCGTTGCGTCATCCATGAAAGGTCCAGGAGAATTTCAAATTGCTCCAGTTGGTGTTATTCAAACATGGACACAATTAACAGGGCCTTCAGATGCTACGATTAGCAATGGTAAAGATGTTTGTTTTACGGATTTAGAAAATGGCACCTATACCTTCGAATTGCAATTTGAATATGGTGAACCGTGCAATAAGCCAACAGACATTGACACATTTACTCTTTACGTTTCATCTGGACTCGATGAAGGGTGTCAAGATTTATCAACAAATATTCATTATATAGCTGATTGTACTGGTACATTGGATCAATGGATTATAGATTTAAAAGATTATGGATTTAATCCCAATTTGCATCCACTTGATAATATAGAATGGTTGTGGGTAGACCAACAAGGGGAGTGTCCAGCCTATACGGTTCCAAATGATAGGGAGTCTATAGCAGTCATACCGACTGAGGGTATTTGTGATGGATGTGCGTTACAGGCTATTTATTCATGCCATTTATCGCCAGGATGTGTAGTAGTCTTACAATTTCAATTTGCGGTAGCTCAAATTAATTGTGAACCCAAAACAGATTATTACTGTACAACAAATGGGGATCCTTATTTGGTTTCAAATTTTGCTCCTGAGCTTTGTAGAGATGGCTGTTTTACCAGCACTGGTGCAGTTCTTGAAGTTGTCAATTCTACAGCATTACCAACTGGAACAATCATTAATTTGGTTACAGATGTACATTTTCCAATTGGAATTCACCAGTTCAATATTCATCAATTTATTGTAAATAGGTATGATGTTTTTGCGGATTGTATTTTTACTTTGCCCTACATTGTAAATGTTCAAGGTGCACCTACTGCTTCCAACGCTGGAACTGATATAATACTTCCTTGTAGTCAAAATTTTGCAACACTTTCGGGAAACAACCCAAATGTTCCTAACGAAAATGGTTTGGTAGGGCAATGGGTATTTGTTTCAGGACCTTCAAATCCTACGATGTCAAATATTAACTCAACAGAAGTAATGGTATCTGATTTAGGCATTGGTAATTATATATTTGCTTGGGAAATAGGGAATGCAGCATGCGGATTCATAAGAGATGAAGTGTCTGTTGTTGTGGCTGTTGAACCACCTTCGGGCCTTGACTTAGGTCCTGCTCAAATAACTTGCTATGGTCAAGATATTACAATTTGTGCTTTCAATTCACCTGATTTTGGACTTTCATCGTGGGAGATTTCACCGGATGAGAATATAACGTTATCAAATGCAAATGGAGAATGCATTGTAATCAGTGGGATGGAAGAAACAACAGCTTATACTATTAAATATTTGGTAACCAATGGTTGTGGAAAAGATTCGGTTGAAACGATTATTACAACCAATGATATCCAAGGTTCAAATTCCAATGCTGGGCCTGATTTTTGTGATGAATTAAGTAACCAAAGTGATCCAAATATTATGGCACTTGATGCATCAGCATTACTTCCAAATACAACAGGAACGTGGAATATAGTTGATTTTAGCCCTTCACACTTAGATGTTTTTATTTATGATATAAATGATCCGAAAACAAATATTAGACTTAATAATCTGGAAACAGGTTTAAGTAAAACGGTTTGTTTGGAATGGCTGGTAGAATCTGAAGAATGTTTAGACCAGCGTGATACAATGTGTATAAATTACCGTTCAAAAATAGGTTGGTCAACGTCTATGAATGTTGATTTTTGTGCGAATGGGGGGGTGTTTACTTTTGATCCAGATTTAGATCAAGGATTTAGATATCAAGAGTCATATTTGTGGGATATTGAAAATTATAATGGTCCAGCAGGAGTCCAATTTTTATCGGAAAGAGGTGACTCCGCATTAACCGTAGATATACCTAGTGCTGGTGTATATCAATTTTATATGTATGATGGGTTAGCTGTTGGATGTAGAGACCCATTAACGGTTACGTTTTATGTTACGGCTCCTTCATCTCCTGCTAATGCTGGTGATGATGTTGTGTTATGTGATGAGTACAGTTACACTATGGATGGTAATACAACAGAAAATGGTGGATTTTGGACGATCGTTCCCGTGGAAGGACAAACCTCTATTCCGACAAACGATAATTTCTACCCTGATATTGAAGATTTATCAGATCCAAAAACAACGGTACATTTTCCAAGAGCAGGTGATTATTTAGCCGTTTGGACGGTCTATGCGGATACAACTATAAATGCTTCATGCTTCGAGATTGATTCAATGAATATTACCATTATAGGGGCTACGATTGCGGATGAAGACCAATCTTTTTGCACGTTATCAGAAGTCAAGCTACAAGGAAGTAAGCCTACAAGTCAAGGACAAGCAAGTTGGCGTTTTGTAGATGGTCCTTCTATTCCTACTTTGATTTTAAGTAGCAATTCTGGTCAGACAGCACTATACGATGGATTTTCAGTGGAAGGAATCTATATCTTTGAATATTCGATAGAATCCGAGTTTTGTGGGGTCGGCACAGATACTACCTATGTTCACTTTTTATCGCCAAGTCCAGACGCAGGTCCAGATATTATTGCCTGTGAAGAATCTATTAGCATTGTGGGTTCAGAAATAGAAAGCGGATATAGTTCTGCTTGGAGTATCCTTTCCGGAATAGGCAGTTTGGAAGGAGATTTAAATTCAAATGTGATTTCTATAATAGAATTGATTCAGGGTGATACTGTATTTGTGGAGTATGCTTGGCTAAGTGAGGATGGATGCCTTGGGGCTGATACCATTCAAATCATAGCCGATTATTTTAATCAAGTAAATGGATTTGCTTTTGATCCTTCGTCTTGCGATGCAAATGATGGAGAAATATTACTGAGTAATGTTGGGATAGAAAGAACGTATGTACTCAATTTCATTAAAGATGGAATAAATATGGGTCCAACAGAAATAACGACTGATAATTCGGGTATCTATTCTTTAAATATGCTTGGTGCTGGAGTATATACTGAGTTAACCTTGACTACTGCAAATGATTGTGTTTCGAATCCTTTATCCTTTGAATTAGGGGATAATTGCCCTACGGATTGTGAAGGATTTTCCATTTCCTGCAAAATAGATAAACAGTTGCAATGTGCTGGGGATACTGATGCAATTATTTCTGTAAGCACCGAGGGAAACCAAGGTATGATCACTTATCAATGGAGCACAGGTGATAATACACCTATGGTTGAAAATGTCGCTAGTGGAATTTATGAAGTTACCGTCACAGATGATGTAACAGATGATTGTTTTTTAATCTGTGAAGTGATCGTTGAAGAACCGACAATAATAAGTACAGAATTGGAATATGATATCTGTGAAGGAGCCATTATTACGATAAATAACGAAAATTATAACGCTTCTGGAAGCTATGAGCAATTAATAGAAACAGCAGATGGTTGCGATAGTGTTTTATTGATTACAATCAATGTAAATCAAGGATTTAGCGAAGACCAAAATTATACCATATTCAGTGGAGATACAGTTGTAGTCAATGGTGTAGATTACACTTTAGGTGGGGTATATACCCAAAATTTGACATCAAATAATGGATGTGATAGTTTGATAAATGTGTTTATTGAAGAGGTTCAATCCATTGTTTATTTCGATCTAGATGAATGTTGGGCTAAGATATCTTCAGACAACTTTGTTTATACCGAATTCACTCCCGAATATCCAAGTGTATTACCATGTGCAATTGTTGAAAGTTCTCACATTTATAGAGAAAACCCAATGACCAATGTTCATTCTTGTACTCCAGGACTAGAAGGTACGAATGCGATGTGTGTCGGATCTTTGGATGCTTGTGAGTATGACAAAAATTCGGATAAACCCGTGGTTTTTGAAATGGTCATTACACCAAATGAAGGAGATAGAGTATCCTTACACAGTTTGGAATTTTATCAAAAATCTCCTGAAAATTTTGAATGGATTTTAGGAGCTGATGGTCCAAATAATTATCCGACTAAATATGGTGTTCGAGTGCTACTTGATGATCAAGAAGTCTTTTTTATGGACGATTTATCAGCATCAAACGAGTGGACAAAAGAAACGATATTGCTTGATGGTATTTTAGTTTCACAGACTTCAATTGTACGAGTAGAAATGATGGGTTATTGTCTTATAGGTATTGATTCACCGGTTTCAGCTTGGGATCTTGAAAATGTAAATGTATTTGCATCATGTGTTCAAGAAGATGAAACAAAAGGTATTAAAGGGGTTATTTCCACGCCTTATGAAGAATTTATAAATCAAGTAAAAATGACATTGGAAGGACCTGAAGGTCCTAGTATAAAAGCGTCTAACGAGTTTGGTAAATTTGGATTTGTAAATCAACCAAATGGATTTGAATACGTACTTACTCCATACAAAAATGATGACCCTCTAAATGGTGTTTCCACAAAAGATATTTTATTAATACAAAGGCATATTTTAGGGTTAGATGACTTTTTTGAAGCATCCCAATTTATCGCTGCTGATGTAAATAATAATCAAAAAATTGCAGCATCCGATATTAGCGAATTGAGAAAGTTGATTCTAAGTATTTATGACGACTTTCCAAATAATACAAGCTGGCGATTTTATAATGAAGAGGTTATTTTGAATATCAATAACCCATGGTACTTTGATGAATTTAAGCTAATTCCTAAAGAAGAAAATTCCGATGATGATATAAATTTCAAAGGAATAAAAATCGGAGATCTTGATGGATCCGTTATTTCTAATCGATCGAATGATAATATTAGGTTTACCTACAAAATAGCTGAAGATCAAGAGACCTTACAAAAAAAGGTAACTTTATACGCCAAAGATTTTGTAGATGTTTTCGGTTTACAAATGGGCATTGAATTAAATGGAGCTACGGTACTTAATATTCAAAGCGATAGGTTATCAATCGAACCGCATCATTATAGAATCGTTGATGGTAAATTGCTTTTAAGTTGGAATACCATTGAATCTATTTCAGTAACCGATGATGCAGCGTTATTTACTATCAATCTTAAACAATCTGATGAGACTCAATCTGTTTTTGAATTAATTTCTGGTTTCAATCACGAAGTTTATCAAGGGATTGAGCTTGAAACATTGAATATTGAGCTTGAATCTATGTCTAATGTAAAAGAAAACATCGAAATGCAACTAAGTCCGAATCCATTTTCAGAAGATATGATGATTCGATTTAAATTGATCGAAGATCAACAAATACATATAGACATTTTTGACATAGATGGTCAGTTTATTACTTCCAAAACGAAATACGTAGAAAAGGGTGTACAATACCATTTATTAAAAGGTAATCTTTTTAATCATACAGGCACTTATATTATTCGATTAACAACAAAACAGGGCATCGTTACAGATAGAATTATTCACATTAAGTAGTTAGTTTTACTTTTTTATGTAAAGGGAAGAAGTCAATTTCTTCCCTTTTTTTTGTGTTATATTGAATTGAATTGGCCCATTTTTATTAATTATTTGTCATAATCTATTCTTGATTTTTAAAATATAATAGGACTCAAGGCAACAAATGAAAAGAAGTTGAGGTCTTAAAAGTGAATTCGAATTCATCATTTTTTAATCAATAAAAAAAATACAATGAAAAATGTTATACTTTTTTCCTTAATGATGGGTTTGATTTTTACTTCCTGTGAAAAACAAGGCACAGAATTTATAGCTGAAGCACCCTTAGAAGACGACTATATAGTTATTGAATGTGCCCAGTTAGATGTGCTAGAGATTGTTGTGGACTCCATAAAGATGTTTGGAATAGACTCCTCGAACCTAGTTACATTTGGCGGCAATTTTTATATCGATGGAAATCTTTTTTTGCGCCTATATTTTGAATACGAAGGAGTAATCAATGGTGAAATTGCAGAAGGTGTTTTTGATCTTAAACAAATGTATTTTCGAATGTATGATTATGTTAATGTAGGTGATATGGAACCTTACTTTATGACAGGATCCTTAAATGATGGTAGCCAGATAGGAACAATAACCATTACTCAAGTTGGAGATATAGGAAATATAGATGTTCAGGGTACTTTTGATATAAATGCCCCTTTGCTTTATATTGACGATACGTATGACCTTCCTGAAGATCTATTTTATGAGTATACAGGTAGTTTTTCAATTGCAAATGTCAAATAGCCCGATTAGTCATTGATTAGTTCAAAAAACATAAAAGCCTGTATTGACGGTAATAGCCGATCACAAAAGCTGTTATATGATACGTATAGTAGTCAAATGTATAGTATTTGTTTACGGTATTGTAAAGATGAAATGTCTGCAGCAGATGCTTTACAAAATGGTTTTATCAAGGTATTCAGATATCTAGGAAAATTTAAAGGAGATGCAGACTTGTTTTTTTGGATTCGAAAAATCATTATACGATCGGCAATTGATCAATACAAGACCGATAATAAACGTAGAGTTGATGATTTGGATGAGGTGGAAACAAGTGATACTTCTTACCATCAGACTATTGATTTTGATTTACATAATTATAACGAAATGATGGGATTGATTTCTAGGTTACCCAATGGTTATAAAAATGTTTTTTCAATGTACGTCTTAGATGATATGAGTTATAAAGAAATTAGCGATCTACTTGAGATTAGCGAATCTACTTGTCGAACGCAATTGTTTAAAGCTAGGAAATTATTACAAAAAATGATTTTAACAGAAAAACCAGAGATTGTGAAGGAGTATAACCTAATAAAAAAAATTGGTTAGTATGAAGTCGTTTGAAGACATAGAAAAAAGAATGAATGCGTTGGCATCAAACCAGAGTGATACACCACCACCAATGGTTTGGGATAAAGTAAGTAAAGTGCTTCAACCCAAAAAGAAAGATAGATCGTTTTTATATATCGTATTATTAACTGGAATATTGGGTTTGGCAGGTGGATACCTGTATTTTTCTATGGTGAATACTAACAGTTCACAAATCCTACCAAATCAACTTACTACCTTAGAACTAGACAAGGTTGTAGAAAATGAATCTTCAGATACCTTAAGGATTTCGAAGGCATCAAAAACCACTCAAGCAACAGTACATTTAGCTAAAGAGACCATCATTGGAAATGTACCAAATAAACGGTCGATATTGAATTTAAATGAGACAAATGTTAGTAACATAAAATCTTCCCATTTGAAGTCAAAAAATAGAATGGATAATATATCCAATCAAAATGAGAAAGGGATCAATGAAAAGATAGTTGGAACGAATTCTTTTTTAAATCTCCAGGCAAAAGCGTTGAAAAAAATCGTTAAAAAAAGAAAAGCAGATCCTTATTCTAAATCTACAGATGCTAATTTCATCAGTGAAAGGGTGATAAAAAAGATAAAAATTCCTTCATTGAGTGGTCATCAATATGGGTTAAATTTTATACGTCCAACCTTAAAAATGTTTTTGGCTTTCTTTATTACTAGGGAGCCAAATATTGAAGTTGATAAAAAAGCTAAGACATTTGTTGAATTAAATGTAATTGGAGGTAAGCATCAATTTCAACAGGAAGAAAAAGAAGGGTATAACGCTGCGTCCGATTATGATGATCAGCTACTAGATAGACGTACGAATGTTGAAACCCCATGGTATACATATGGAGTGCAATTGCATTATGGAAGATTTTTGAGTAATCATTTTTATATTTCATCGGGTATTCAATGGGTCCAATCAAAAAGTCTTTTTTATCAAGAAAGTGAAACGATACAATTAAATACAGATCTAGGGTATCCAGAAAAAGGAACCCTAATTCATCGTGGTGAAATACGATTTACCATGACAGAAATACCTCTAATGTTGGGTTATCAAAAGAAGATTGTTGGGGATTATATTTTTGGTGTTGAAGGAGGAGTTAAGTACAATTTTTATTTTGATGCTAAAGGTAAAAGAGCTATGCCTTATCAAGTAATTACTCGTTTTGAAAACGAAGAAAATATTTTCAAAACTCATCAAGGCTTAGGTTTATTAGGTTCCTTTTTTATTTCTAAAGAATTAAAGCCTGGGGTTGTCTGGAGTATAAAGCCAACGTATCAGACGTACCTCAAATCATTAGATTCGGAAAATTATGGACTCAATACTAAAATGCATATTTGGTCTTTAAATGTCGGAATACGGAAATATTTATAGATTTGTAGTCATTACAATTTATATAAAGTAAACTTATGTCGAATCCATCCTATGATGTTTTAAAGGAGATAATTTCAAATAGACGATCTATTTTTCCAGGACAATACAATCAGAAAGAAATTTCTTTTGTATCCATTCAACAAATACTCGAATCCGCTCGATGGGCACCGAACCATAAAGTTACAGAACCTTGGCGCTTTAAAGTTATAACAGGATTAGGACTTGAGCGTCTATCTTCGTATCTCGGTGACAAGTATATTGAAAAAGCAGGAGAAGGGTATAGCGAGATGAAGTTAAAAAAGATGAAGCAAAAAGCATTGAAATCGGGTGCTGTTATTGCAATTTGTATGCAGCGAGATTTAACAGAATCTATTCCTGAATGGGAAGAAATTGCAGCAGTTGGATGTGCTGTTCAAAATATGTGGTTAACGGCCCATACCTTAAATATTGGAGCTTATTGGAGCAGTCCAAAAGTATTTACAGAAAACAATACGTTCCTATCATTAAAGCCTGGAGAAAAAGTCCTCGGTCTTTTTTATATGGGATATTATGAGCAAAAAGTAATGAAACGAACCCCCTCTGAGATCAATTCGAAAACGGAATGGATAAAAGAATAACCGATTAAATAAGGTTATTCTTCATTTTCTAAAATACCCATTTTTTTCGCTCTTTTTTTCCATTGTTCTCTCGCATAATGTTGCATATCAGCCGTGTGATCAAGTTCGTCCATTATTTCTAATCCAAATAATGTTTCAATGATATCTTCGGTTGTAAGAATACCAGATACACCTCCAAATTCATCAACAACTAAAGCAATTTGTTCTTTTTTGGCAATTAATGTATCAAAAATAGCGGCAATACTTTCTACTTCATTTACGATTGTAAATGAACGCTTTAAAGTGGACAATGGTTGGTCTTTCTTTTTGTCAATAACAGCTTTCAATAAGGCATCTTTTAAAAAATAGCCTGTCATTTCATCTACTTTCTCTTTAAAGATGGGTACTCTAGAAAAACGTAAATTTGGGTTCTTTTCGTAATAATCACCAATTAATTCATTTTCATCCGATGATACCATTACCGTTCTCGGAGTCATTACATCTTTAGCTCTTACTTCATTGAACTTAAGTAGGTTGTTGATAATCGTATATTCTCCTTGTTTGATGATTCCTTCTCGTGCTCCGATTGCTGCCATAACAGAAAAATCCGTACGACTAAGGACACTTTTTTCTCCATCTTTTTTAAGGAGGCCAGTAATCATTTTGGAAAGCCAAACTAAAGGAAATAAAAGCCATACGATAAACTGAACAGAATATACTGTAAAGTTAGTTAGTCCTTTCCAGTAGGTAGCACCTATCGTTTTAGGAATTATTTCGGAAAGAATGAGAATACATAATGTCATTCCTGCAGCAACTAATGCTTCTCCAGTAAATTTGAATCCTAAAACTTCGAAATAGGTTGCTCCCCATAATTTTGCAGCTTGAGCTCCTACACCGATTGCTCCTACTGTGTGGGCTAATGTATTTAATGTAAGTATTCCTGAAAGAGGAACATCAATATCTTTTTTGAATGCTTTCAATTTTTGACCAACCCATTCTGAGTTAGCCGAAACCTGCTCTACATAGGATGGGCTTATACTAAGAAGTACAGCTTCCCAAATTGAGCATAGAAATGAAAATAAAATGGAAAGGATAAAAAATAAAGCTAACAGTAATTCGCCTGCCATAGGTATTATTATACGTTTTTATAATATGAACGAAATTACAAAAACCACAGCATATAAGTGGGTGAACAAAAGTTAATCTACTCCTATTTTTCTTTTATTGACGAAAGAAGGGCTTTTTTAGCTTTTGTTTTGTCTCGCTGACGTAGAATTAATGTGTTGTTAAGTAAACCAAATTAAATTTTATTGAGTTATACTAATATATAAATTGCTTATGGAAGATGTTAAATCAGGTGCTTTGTTTTCGCCCGGAATTCTAAGTATAATTCCAATTTTGTATGTTGGTTGGTCGGACAGTATTTTAAGTCCAAGTGAAATCCGGTTGGTTAATAATCAGATACAAAATCTTTCATTCCTTACAGAAAGTGATAGAGTATATATAAAAAAGTATACTGACCCATTGAATCCACCTACTGAGGCTGTATTCAGGGATTGGATTAATGCAATGAAAGAAGCTTCCCATAAATTACCAAAAAACAAAGTCAAATCATTGATAAGTTTAGGTTTGGAAATGGCAAAATCGAGTATAGGTTTCAAATCTGAAGAATTATGGGACGCGATCGCTACCAAAGAAAGTTTGATGGAAGTGCAAGAAGCATTAGGTGTACAGTTTGAAGATAGTGAGCGCATGTTACTTTCGAAGATCAATTTGGATTCGATGGAACCTCCAAAAAGGAATAGTTTTAATGTGATAAAACTTCAGCGAATCTTAGATGGAGAACATGGATCACTTAAGAGTAAGCTTAAAAAATTGTTACGTGATCCATTTTTTAGAATGGGATTCGAGCCGAATAAAGAAATCCAGAGAGAAAATGTTTTATCGCAATTAAAATCCTTAGCTGATCAAGGATTTACTCGATATGCCTTTCCAAAAGCATTTGGAGGTTTGTCAAAACCGGGCCAACATATCGCTGTTTTTGAAACCCTTGCTTTTCACGATCTTAGTCTTTCTGTTAAACTAGGTGTACAAATGGGTTTGTATGGTGGTGCTATCCACGGATTGGGTACAGAACTCCACCACAAAAGATACTTACCACCTGCGATTACGATGGATGAACTTGGTTGTTTTGCTATGACAGAAACGAATCATGGTTCCAATGTAAGGCAACTTGAAACAACGGCTATCTACAATCATACTACACGAACCTTTACTATTAATACACCACACGTAAAGGCAGGTAAGGAGTATATTGGAAATGCCCTTCATTGTCACAAGGCGGTGGTTTTTGCACAACTTATTATTGAAGGAGAATCCAAAGGAGTTCATGCTTTTATTGTTGATATGAGAGATGAATCAGGTAATTTGTACGATGGAATAAGGGTAGAAGATTGTGGATATAAAATGGGTCTTAATGGTGTTGATAACGGTAAAATATGGTTTAAAGATGTAATCATTCCCGTCGGTCATTTACTTAATAAATATGGAGATATAAGTCCTAAAGGAACGTATGTAAGTGAGATCAAAAGTGATGATAAACGATTCTTTACAATGCTAGGAGCACTTGTAACAGGTAGAGTTAGTGTTGGTTTAGCAGGGATTAGTGCAAGCAAATCAGCACTAGCAATTGCAGTAAAATATAGTTTAAGAAGAAGACAGTTTGCTGCAAAAGATGGAGACCAAGAACGATTGATAATGGATTATCCAACGCACCAGCACCGATTAATTCCGCTGATTGCCGAAAGTTATGCGTACAGTTTTGCTCTCAATACACTAGCAAAAGAATTGGTTGAGGATACCGAACACAAGAATCGTAGAAAAATTGAAACAGATGCTGCTGGTTTGAAGGCAATGGCAAGTTGGTTTGCAACTTCCTGCATTCAAGAAACGAGAGAAGCCTGCGGAGGTAAAGGATATTTGGTTGAGAATAAGTTTACAGCATTAAAAGGAGACTCAGATATTTTTACCACTTTTGAAGGAGATAATACAGTCTTGCTTCAACTAGTTGCCAAAGGCTTATTAACGAAATTTAAAAAATCGTTTCACGATGGTGGATTTAGTATGGTTATGCGGTACATCGGAGGTCAAATAAGTCAAAAATTCAATGAGCTTAATCCAATATATACAAGGAATGTAGATATGGATCACCTTAGAGATCGAGTTTTCCATATGGATGCATTTGAGTACAGGGAGAAAAAAATACTATACTCCGTAAGTCAGCGAATGCAATCGTTTATTAAGAAAAAAGTGGATCCTTATGAAGCTTATTTGAAATGTCAGATGCACTTAATCGAGTTAGCGAAGGCCTATGTTGAAAGATTGGTCCTCAAACGTTTTGAAGCAAAGATTGAATCATTACCATCTTCAAAAGAAAAACAAATATTAATAAAGCTTTGTGATTTGTATGCGGTTCATACAATCAATAAGAACAAAGGATGGTACCTTGAAAATGATTTTATTTCCGGTGTAAAATCGAAAGCATTAAGAAAACTTGAATCTAAATTATTGCAAGAATTGAGACCTGATGTGGGTGGCTTAGTAGATGCGTTTGGTATTCCAGAGGAATTATTAGACGCTGAAATTCTGAAATAATTTTATTTGTATTTGTAAATAAATTGAAGCACTTTTTGGTTGAAATCGGATCTTTCCGTTAGCATTGGAGAGTGATCCGAGTTAGGAAATTCGAAGCATTCTTTTTCATTGGAACCAATTAAATCATGAATTTCATTTCCAAAGACTGGGGGTACAATAAAATCAAATTTACCCCAATAGATAGCCATTGGGATAGTAATATTTTCGAGTTGAGATGAAATATCATAGGTAAGCAATTCATCCCAAATCTTAGTTGAAGCTAAATTGTTCATAAATTGAATAAAACGTCCTGTACCGTCAGAACCAAATATACTTCCTATGATATCATTAAGACTTAAATCCAATGATACCGTAGAAATGGAATCAGACATTAATTTTTGAGCAGTTTGAGCGGCCAAATTTGTTGTTGTAATGTTATCGACGCTAGGAGACGACCTCTCATCTACATCATTAAGAAGACTTTTCCACGGTCCCTTATTTTTATCAATAGCTATTTGTTGATCCCCATAAAATTCAATCATGTCTACTACTCGTGAAGCATATACATCAAATCGTTGCGGTCCGCTTATAATAAAAGCACCTTTTATTTTTTGTTGTCTTTCATGATCTATTAAGTAGGATAATCCAAGTGTACCTCCCCAACTATGACCTAACATAAACAGATCACTATCGTCACCGTATTTGAATTTTATAAGATCAATAATCTTTTCTAAATCTTGAATATGGGTTTCAACACCTAAGATTTTTAAATCACAATTTCCTTGTGCATTTCCAGCACATCGTTGATCATAATAAACGACAGCAAATTCCTCTTCTATTTTTGTAAACGAACCATACGTGTTATAAATCTGTCCAGTACCTCCGGGACCACCATGAACGACAAGTAAGAAGGTCTTTGAAGTAGTATTCCCTTCTACGGTAATCGGTAAAAAGGCACGATCTGTTTCCAAGAAAAAATGATGTTCAGCATTCGTTTCAAATAAGTTTTCCTTTTTGCATTGAACCAATGTTGAAACCAATAGTAAAAATATATAAAGGAATGTTTTATTCATTGGATTGCTTTTTGAATGAAAAATGCCTGCAAAAACCCATATTAAAAGTGATTCCTGGTAATACGAGGCTATTATGTGGGTATCTAAAATATAATCCCCCACCAATGAAAAAGCTATACGGAGATTTTTCTTTCATTCTCATATCATAGCCTAAATTAAAACCGGTAAATATCAATGCCGAATTCTGTCCAGCTAATGGTACTTTTTTAAACCCTCCATTACCATCCGAAATAAAAGTTGGATCTGTTAAGAATGATCGATGATAACCAATGCCAAGTATGTTTTCAATTTTAAACCCAGAAGGAAAGATTGTTCTTTTTATTAGCTCAGGCATTACGATAAGACCATAATGCAAGCCTTTATGTCGATAGGTTGTTACCGTTGAATTTAATATATAAATCCGTTGTTTTTTTAAGAATCGATTGTCGCTATTCGCGCTTGTGTTTATACTTTTTCTAAATATTGGGGTTTCGTAATTGATTTTTATTCCCAATCGAGTTAAATTTTCACCATAGTATTGAATACCTATTCCTTTTTCATCAAATGATTGTGAAAATAGATTTTGTTGAATCAACAAAAAGATGAAAAGTATATAGATATGGGTTTTCATTTATGTAAGTAAAACATTAAAATGAGTACTTATATTTTATAGCTGAACTATATTACACTTATTTTTAAAGACAAAAAAAGGGGTTATATGATATCATATAACCCCTTTGATCATTTTTATTTAGCGCTTATCGCTGAATGGTAAATTTTGAAACATTATAACCTGTTTCGCTTATAACTTTAACAATATAGATTCCTGAATTAAATTGAGAAACATCCATCGTTTCTACAAAGCTAGATTTAGACCCTATTTGTTTTTTTGTCATTAATTGCCCTTTAAGATCAAATATTTGGATTGAATAATCTTTTTGATCAACCGCTTTAACATCGATGTTAATCACATCATTTGTCGGATTAGGGAAAATATTGATTGCAAAATTAGCATCGACATCATTTACATTCACAATACAACTATCATCTACATTGATGTCAAATGTCGTAATATCAACCCATCCTCCTTCACCATCAATAACGGTAAAGTCAAATGAATCAGATAATTCAGTAACAACATCATGCATATAACGCACTTTAAGGTTGTTAATATCTGCTTGTGTAAATTGATCACCAACGACAGCTGGAACCGTTTTAATTGATAGACTACCATAAGAAGGTAATCGTACTATAGTATAAACAATTTCATTATCACTGTTATTTGCATCTGTTACTTCTAAGTCTGAAATTTGAAGTGCATTTGCACCACCAGTAGGAACACACAATCCACTATTATTAGCAATAGCTGGTCCATCTAATGTAGCATTTGAACAAACATCCAACTCAAAAGTAGTAAATTGACCACCGTCACCTGAATTTGTGTCTTCTAGTCTCAATATCCAGTCTCCAACAATGGATTCACCATTAAAAAGACTAAGATCACCAACAGGTATATAGGTCGTTCCAGTATTTAATGGACAAGAAATATTGTTGGGCGATTCTTGATCAAACCCCATATTGAAATCTACAGAAAAGTTACATTTGTTTACAACTAATTCAACAGCAGTAGCCATTGGACTAATCAATGTAAAGACCAAGTCTCCTGTGTTTCCATGGGAACCTTGTAGAAGTCTTACATTAACATCCGTTACTTGCCCTGCACCTTCAAGGTAAATCAAACTTTCTATAGTCGGTGAGCCCGAAGAGCTTATATTCGCTGGCAAGTCATTTGCTGAATAGGAAGCACAGCTTAATGCTTCTGTACCAAATGTATTCAATGGAGTAGTTTCTGAAGCACATGTATTATTAGCAGTTACTTTCCAGTAATACAATGTTCCGATATCCAAGATTTCAGTTGACACTAGAAATGTGTCTTGTAAATTTTCTTCAAAAATAAGCGATGTTGATCCCAAACTTGGGTTGGTACCTAATTCAAAAGTATACCCTTGTGAATTCTTAGCTTTATCCCAAGAAAATGTAGGTACTTGTTCGATACCTGTTACACCTGCGGCAGGGCTTACTAATGCTAAATCAGAAAAATCGGTACCTACAACAGTTAAATTCAAACTCTGTGTTAATACATCAGATCCCATTGCTGTTCCTACTACATCAATTACAAATTCGCCTGTGCCATTGGCATTGGTCATATCTATGACCATTTTCGTAGTTTCCGAAGGTACAAGAACATCATTTTCAAAGGTTACGGTTGTTCCTTCAGGAAGATTATGCGTAGCTGAAAGTGCAATGTCATTATCAAAACCTAAGAATGATTCACTCTGAATATCAATTTCAATAATGTCTGGAATACATACATCTACATAGTTTTCTGATAATCCAAAATAAAAACTAGGTTCGGATGGTTCAACAATCGAAAAGTTGTAATTATTTATATCAAAGAAGATATTGTTTGAAGCCTTTATCTGTAATCTACAGTTTGTACCAGTAAAGTTAGGAACTAACAAATTTTCGCTACCATCATTTGGCGTATCCTTAAATAACAAATAAGGAAATGTTTGCCCAGCATCTGTAGATAAGTAGATGTCAACTCTTGGACAATTTACAGGCGCAATATCGGTATTGGCTACATCCCAAGTTACATTATAGGTTTTTCCTACTTCCATTGTTTCATTAGGAACATTCGGAGAGGTAACAAAGAAAGGACCCGCATTTACATTTGTAGAAAATTTCACTTTAGTCCATGATGCGATACCTCCACCTGGGTGATTATCCCTAGCTGTAAAGTAAAACTCCATATCTCTAGTATATGTTGGAAGTACTTCACTTTTATCGTAATTGTTTGCAAGAATCTTATTTAATGAAGGGAAAACTCTTGTTGGACTTGTTGTTGGTGTAAACGATCTAAATGCAGGAGCATTTCCAATTGGAGAACCACAAATACTTATTGGTCCTAAATCGTGTTGTTCCCAAACATAAGTTAATTCATCGCCATCTTCATCGATACCTTTACCAGTTAAACTAAATGGAGTACTTATAGGAATTGTAAAACCACTTGTATACTCATGGCTTACTTCAGGAAAATGGTTGTTTATATCAATTTTTTCAGAGCAAGGATTTCCTGCAGCTTCCTGAGAAAACAAATACATTTGCTCAAAGGAAGATACATGAAAGTAAGGATCACCATTACTTATATTATTACCACCTGGGCAACCGCCTGCATATGATAATATTGTCGAACCACTACATGGCTCATAAGCAGTTCCAGGTGAAAGGTTATTTTGATTATTCTCTTCACCACAATTTGACCAAGTGTGCGTTGCCGTAAATTGATGACCAACTTCATGCGCTGTTGTAGAAATCATAAAGTTTGTAATATTGCTATTACCAACACAACTTACCCCATTACCTTTATTATTTTGACAAACAGATCCAAGTGCAGCAATACCTGCAACTCCATCGGTACAGTTAATTGTAAAAACATGACCGATATCATAGTTAGCAGAACCTACGAATTCATTCAAAACACCAGTGTTTTGACCAATAAGTTCTCTTCCTTCATTCGGCTTAAAATATGGATCAGTATTACCATCCATAAAAACGACGTTATCATTATTAGCCACTAATTCAAAAGTAATTGCTGCTTCTTCTTCATATAATTGGGTAAGACGATTTGTACCTGTTACGATTTTACTCATAGCATTTGTCATAGAACCCTGAGCAGCACCCCATTCTCCAGTACAAGCTACAGCCATTCTGTATTTTCTTAGAAAGCTGACATCGGCTGCACTTCTAGTGTCGGTAAAATTTGAGGGAGTGATCATTTCTGCATCCGTATGATCAACACCACATACAACATGACCTTCTGGCAATGTTTCTATATGATCTACAGTATAGTAGCTGATATAATAATTTTCATTCGATTCTGA
Source organism: uncultured Saprospiraceae bacterium (assembly GCA_937924805.1). Taxonomy (GTDB): domain Bacteria; phylum Bacteroidota; class Bacteroidia; order Chitinophagales; family Saprospiraceae; genus JAHDDO01. The sequence continues at coordinate 39,155 of CALDTZ010000053.1, read as the reverse complement.
ATAGTTATCGATAAATACTCTTCCGTTTAAAGATCGTATAGATGCTCTAAATCCGAAAGCACCAGTATTTATTCTACCAACAACAAGTTTTGAATCAGTAGATAAAACTTTATAGCATCTAATTGTAGGAAATTTAGCCGCTAAAGTAGGATGCATAATTGGTGCATAAACAACTTTAAATGTTTCAAGAGTACCATCTGCTAAAGGAATATCTAACAAAATACCATCTTCAATGCTCTTTGGATCATCAAGAGGAGCTGTAAGTAGCGTTTTCTTTAATAATTTTACATTTAATTCAAATGTCTGATATCTGTCTGGAACAATTTCTCTATTCGTTCTTAGTTCTTCACTAAAATCATTTTCATTGACGGGTGTCCACATACTTTGAGAAAAAGCAGTAAGAGATAATGATATTAGCAAAATGAATGTCAAAAATCTTTTCATGTTGGGTTGATTTTTAATTAGTTAAAAGTAAATCAGTTATGTGTTAACAAATATAAGTAAGCAAACCGTTAAAATGTTCATTTTGGTCTATAACGAATGTGTATTTGACTAAAAAATGGCTCGAATTGTCGCATTGCCTAGGTGTACTAGCCGATTTTCTCCAACTTTTCGACCTTCATAGTTGATGTTTAACTCCATGACTTTGTTAAGTTTATTCGACATTTGAATACGCCAAAGGAAATTATTTCCTGATTTTAAGCCCTCAAGTAAATCTAATCGGACAAAATTTACATCTTCTGGTCCAATTACATCATAACGAACTTTTGCATACTCTATTGATCCCTGAAAAAGACTTGTTGACGTTCTTCGCCAAGTAGCTTCAGTTTCAAGGCTATGAATTTGAACCTTAGATGCGTTTTCGACATTTACATTATTTTTTCCTTTAAAGGAATAAGAAACTTGATACCTAAATTTTGTATTTGGTAAATAGCTAATTTGTGGAACTAACTGCAAAAAATTAATGTCCATATTACGAATAGGGTTTGCTTCAAATATTCGTATATCGCTACCAATGGATGATTGTATATTAAAATCAATTTTTTTTAGGGTTAATCGAGATGTAGCATACCATTCATTTTTCTCTAACTGTTCGAAACCATAAATTTGAGTTCTACGGTTAAAAATAGTTCGTTTCCCCAATTTTATATCAAAAGTTGAGTTTCCTTGATTAAAAATGATTGAGTGGTCACTCGAAGATTGATAAAGTATCAATGTAGAATCTAACGCGATTGGATTGAACGACCAAATAAAACCATCTTTTGAATCTTGAAATTTTTGGTTCATCTTGTATCTACTTGTAACAAATAGTTTTTCTAAAAATGACTTACCAAAAAATGAAGTAGAATCCGACATCATTTTTTTTGGCGAGATATAAATGGTTTGATTAAATACCTCTTCTTCAACATCAATAAACTCATTATTGAATATTGGTACTTTAATAAATTCTGCCTGATCTTGGAAATCCGCTAAACGAAACTCGATTACTTGTTGAATAGAATCTTGATTTTCATCTACCCAAGAATATTGACCTTCACCTTTTTGTACTTGCACGTATTGATCTTCAAACTTTGCTGTTTGGCCATTTAAATATTGAGCAAAACTATTTATTTTAATACCGCTATTAAATAGGTCTATCTTGTAGTTGATCTTTCCTAAATATGTTTTTTTTGGTGTTTGATTTGTTATTTCACTATCAACTACCTCTAAGTTTCTATAATTAAAGACACCATCTATTTTTAGTGATTTAAAGGTACTCCATCTACCAGTAAGGTTATAATCTTGGCTATTTAGGCTTTTTTTAAAGGTGTTGTCATTTACACCAAAATCTTTTCTATATTGATATCCAAATAGAAGATTATAATCTTTGTCATTATCATTCCCCAAACCAACGGCATATTGTTCAAATGCAAAACTTTCTTGATTGAGCGAATCCGAAACTATATTGATTGTTTTTTTATTTTCGATCAGTGAATTCATGGATATATGCCAACTAGAATCTCTTTTGCCCAAGTATTGTTTTAAATTAAAAGTTGGCCTTAAAAAGGTGTTATTATGACGAATGTCTTTTGCTTTTAGGTAACTAATGTCTCCTTTTATATCTGTTGATTTTAATTTTTGTTGTGTACTTATTACCTGTTTTGTACCTAGGTAGGCTTCACGTCGGTTAAATAAATTAAAAGTATAATTTGTGTTGTTAGCTGTTGATTTAAATAACGATAAAGAAACTTGCCCCAAATCTTCAAAGTAAAGAGAGTCAGTATTATCTAATGCCCAGTCTCGAGTAAATTCTGGAGATCTATACGGGTTTAAAGGTTGAAAGTTTTTATGTTTAAGTTCCCCAGATATTTTGGTGACTAGTAATAGTGGATGACTTGTATCTCTTTTTGACAGGATGAAATTTTTATTAAATGCTCCAAACCAAGATAAACCATAATTATCACCATCATCGATTGATGAAAAACGATTTTTATCTAGAGTATTTAAAATGACTTCATTTGTCATACCCCAATTGTTTTTCGATTGATAAGAAGCATTATAATTAAGGTATTGGCGTTTTTGAGGCGCAACTAATTGTATTACAGGTTCATAACTTCCTTGATTGGCTCCAATGTATTTATAAACTCTACCGTTTGCGTTTACATCTAAATCAATGATATAGTTTCCTTGATTTTCTCCAACAAAGGAAAAGTTAGCTCGATATCCTTGATTTCCTTCTGTTTTTGGAAAGAAAAGATTTCCATTTTGGTCAAGGCCATATTCTACTTCTGAATTGTTTTCTTCATCTATTTCTCTAATTGCATTTTTTACAAGAAATCGAGGATTATCACCTCCACTACCTAAAATAGACAAATCGATTGAATCTAATGTTTGAGCACCAGTTGAAGTTTTGCTGTCTTGTTCTAAATAGTAATCAACTTGCTGAGTCCATCCACCTTTGTTATGATTTATACCTACTGTGGTTAATGTCCTTAAATACGATTGATCAGCATATTCATATTCAACAATAATTCTAGCATTACGATCGATAAGACATTGTAAGGTAAATTCAATTGTGGCGCCATTGTAGTCAATAATGTAGTCTTGATCAAACCCTCTTTTTAAAAGTACGCCATCTTTAAAGACCTTTTCTGTTCCAGATAATACGACATAAAACCCATTAGATTGACCTCCTTCTAACCGATATGGTCCTTGGTTCCCTTCAGATGTTTCGAGCATTAGTCGATTAAATTTGCCTCTTGAAATTGCAAAAGAACTATAGCTTTTAAGTGTTTGATTATTAGGTAAGACTGTTTGATTTTCAATTTTTACGCCTTTTGATTTCTTGGCATATTTCAGAAAATAATTTTTAACTAAAGATTGACGAAAATCACCAGCAACTAGTTTTGTCTTGTTTTTAGAAATCTCAATATAGACTTGTTCAAATTCTTGTAAAACTTGTGTGTTTCCTTGTGCTTGAATAGGGAGGTTATCGTCTGTTATCGTTGCTTTTATTAGTAGCCCATCTCCTAAGTCTCCTTGAAGTTGCAAGTTTAAATTTGAATTTAATACTAGGTCTTGACTATTTCCGACAGAAAATCCTCTAGAAAAACTACCTGCATAATTCATTTTATTTGATTGTATTATGGGATCTTTTTTGTAGTTATATGGCATATCATATTCGATAAAAACTTGATCGTTTTTTTCGACAAGGTCATCTTCTGATATCAAAAAAAAATGATCACTAAAGTCGTCAGATAAGGTTCTAAAATTGAGTTTAATCACGCGTAAACTATCTGTTGAAAGCTCATTTAGATAGTTAAGTGAGATTTTTTTATTTTCCACAAAAATGTGTTTTGAAGGAAATAGTAAAGTAGTATCGTTGATTGAAAATTGAATTGAAGAAGGTATAATCAATTTTTGGGATATAAAATCGCATTTATTTTGCCCTAAATCGAGGCTTATTTCCTCAGAAATAGGCTGTGAATTAAGGTTGAAACACCATGATATTAAAATAAGTAATATATAATATTTTTTGGAGATAATTAATGCTTTAACTTTATTTGTAAAATATTGATGCTGCGTATTTTATAATTTATTAATAAATTTAATATATTTACAGAACAAAGCAGTTTATTAGTTCATATTTTGCTTTAAAATTTCGTCCCACCTTACAGTTTCTTTTTGAATAAAACTGTTAATCTAAATATCTATTGTTTAGGATAACTTTCTATCATTTATTTTAAGTATATTTGCTCACAAGAAAACTATCTTTTTGAACAAAAGAACCCTTGAGCATTAATTTTAATCAGTATGCAGTGGAATTTGAAGGGGTGCATTGCTTTCTCGTTAATTATATCTTTTACGAGTTTAGTAGTTGCCCAAGAGAACAGGAACATAGACGGATATAATAACAATATCGAAAATAAAGAGTGGGGCACAACTAACAGTCCACTGAAAAGGTTAACACCAAATGTTGTTAGCTATGCTAATGGTATTGATGAAATAAACACAAACTTTCCCAATCCTAGGGAAATTAGTAATAAAGTATTTTCCCAATTTTCTACAATTGAAGATGAGTCAAGAAGTGATTTTGTTTGGTCTTTCGGTCAATTCTTAAGTCATGACATAAGTTTAGTCGAGACTGGTAGTGAGATAAGTACTATTACCGTTCCTGCAGATGATAATTTTTTTCCAGGGGGATCATCGATGTATGTTTCTAGAGATAAATTTATTGAAGGAACAGGAGTAAATGATGCACCAAGACAATATGAAAATACAGTAACAGCATTTATAGACGCTTCTAATGTATATGGATCTGGCGAAGATAGAGCATCTTGGTTACGGAGAAATGATGAATCAGGGAAATTAAAAACATCAAATGGAAGTCACGGAGATTTATTGCCTTGGAATACAGTAGACGGGCAGTTTAATAGTGCTATTGATGTGGATGCTCCTTTTATGGATGATAACGACGGACATTTAGTCAAGTTTTATGTGGCAGGAGATGTAAGAGCCAATGAGAATTTATTATTACTATCCATGCATACCTTATTTGTGCGTGAGCATAATAGACTTTGTGATGAAATAGCAGTTTCAAACCCAAGTTGGAGTGGTGAAGAAATTTATCAACGAGCAAGAAAGCTAGTAGGAGCGTATATTCAAAAAATTACTTATGAGGATTGGCTTACTTCCATGGGAGTTAAAGTGAGTACTTATAGTGGTTATGATAATTTAAGAAACCCTGAAGTTTCTAACGATTTTTCTGCTGCGGCTTTTAGACTTGGACATACTTTATTAAGTTCAGAAATTGTACGATTGAAAAATAATGGAGAATATATCGATAGAGGGAACATACCCTTAGATAGTGCTTTTTTCAACCCTATTGAGATTGAATTAGGTGGTGGTATTGATTCTTATTTTAAAGGAATGGCTACGCAATTTCAGCAAAAAATGGATTGTAAAGTCATTAATGATGTTCGAAATTTTCTATTTGGTGCACCGGGTCAAGGTGGACTTGATTTAGCTGCTGTTAATATACTCCGTGGGCGTGATAGAGGATTGCCTACTTTTACGCAGCTACAAAGTGGATCGGGTTTTCCGGTAGCTCAGAGTTTTTATCAAATAACTCAAAATGATGAAGAAGCTGACGATTTAGCATCTATATATGGAGATGTTTCTGAAGTTGATGCTTGGGTAGGTTTATTAGGTGAAAAACCTGAAAATGGAGCTATGATGGGTAAAATGATCATGTATATTATCCGCACCCAGTTTGAAGATTTAAGAGACAGAGATCGATTCTATTTTGAAAACGACCCTGCTTTAACAATATATTTAGATGACATTAGAAATACATCATTACATGATATTATTATGAGAAACTCTAATATATCAATCATGCAAAAAGATGTATTTGAAGCAATGCCCCATCAAGATATTGTTACTGGTCCAGAATTGAAAAAAATTCACCTGGAAGCGGCTATTTACCCAAATCCTGTAACGTCTGATGACGGTAATACTTTTATTATCAAATTGCATTCAGATTATGAAGGGATAGTAACAATTCATATCCTAAACTCCTTAGGAAGCTATATGAATGGTTATGAATTTGATGTAATTCAAGGTGACAACTTTATTGAAATGGAACTCGATTACAGTACTCCAAGAGGAATGTATTCTGTTTTAATCGAATCAAAAGAATACTCAAATACCTTGAAGCTAATCAAGCATTAAATTTCAAATTTTATTTTTTTTAAAAATTAGTTTTCCTTTTCTAATTAGTTATTTAGATCGCTTATTTTAAGCTCTAATTCTTATATATCAGTTCGTTAGGTATATAATTTGTGTTCATGTATTTTCTCACTTTTTCGTTTATCTAAGTTTGGCATCACATTTGCTTCTTATGAACTAATAACGATTAACACACACACACGAATTTTACATTTCTTAATAACTGATTGCATGAGTACAATAGATACAATTATTGCTGATAAGCAAGTTTTGTTTCGTGAAGGTCTTAAGCTTCAACTGAGGAACACCACCGAGTTGAGACTTAATTTTATTCGTGAAACTGAGAGTTCTGAACAACTTCTCCAATATGTAGCAGCTCACAAGCCAAACCTAGTTATCCTAGATTTAAATCTTTCTAAGGATGATGGCATTGAGGTACTTCCCAAACTATTAAAATTAAGTCCATATACTAAAGTTATAGTATTGACTTCTTACTCCAATCACAAATTTGTTAAGGGCGCAATGAAGAGTGGCGCAGATGGTTATCTACTTAAATCTCATTCAATTGAAGATTTAAAAGACGCTATTTTAGATGTATTAGATAACAGGACTTACTTAGGTGCTGGTTTACACATCACCCCTCCAAATAACTACTCTACAACATCAGAGGAGAAATCAAGATTCGAGGATCGATTTATGATCCGAAGAAGACTAACAAAAAGAGAACAAGAAATACTGGCCTTGATTACGCAAGCTAAAAACAATAAAGAGATTGCACAAGAGCTTTATATAAGCGATCAAACAGTCGGGGTACACAGGAAAAATATTATGCGAAAACTTGGTGTTCGAAACACAGTGAATTTGATAAAATTCACCTTTGAAAATCAACTTGTATAACAAAAAATAAGCTCTCCCTAAGAGCCTCTAGCTGACACGAATAAACAATTTTATAATTCTTTTTAGAACATTTATTAAAACCTATTTTTCTTATGAAAATGGTTACTTACACTCAGAAATTGCAAAGTAGAATAATACAATTATTATCTATCTATGCACTAGTCCTATGCAATTTTACTTTAATTGCTCAAGATTGTCCACTTGTCTGTAATGATACAGTACAAGTTTCCATCAATTATGCTTGCGAAGCAGATCTCTATCCAGACTTATTATTAGAAGGTCAAGGAGCAGATGCAGATTGTAATTATAGTATCGTCGTTTATGATGGTAATAATGCAATTATAGCACAATCAAGTTTTGATGAAAATGGAACTCCAGCTGATTACACTGATGACATTTTAATTGCACATCCGATTGTGAACCAATCAATGGTTGATGCAAATTTCTCTATTGGTGTATTTGAGAGTCCTGATCCCAATGCTAATAACTGTTGGTCAGTTATTAAAGTTGAAGATAAGATTGCTCCAAATGTAAATTGTCTTGACTCAATATCTGTCGGATGTAATGTTGATATTAATTTAACTTCATTAACGACAGCTGATTCACAATGTGCAGCTTCTATTAACGCACCGACAGTTACATCAATGAGTTTTGCTTATGAGAGTTGTGCAATGGAATGGGAGTTAATAGATAGCGTAGTTTTACGATTATACACAAATCCACTAAACTGTGATGTAAGCGGTTTAGAGTTTGCTCTTTCATCATCACCTATAGGTGTAGGTACATTTACTTTTCAATCAGGATTGTTTGTGTCACATGACTTTGATGGTATCCAAGCAAAAGATCTTGATGACAACTGGGTGATAGATGAAATTAATGCTGCTTTACCGGGATGTGTTTCTGTAACTAAAGCAGATTTAATAATCTATTCTACATCATTCTATTCATATTCATATGATGAAAATTGTGATCAAGTTATCGTTGAAATCACAGATGATAAGAATGTTGAATTGGATTGTAGAGAGGTAGGTGCAAAATTTACGATGCAACGAGATATCGACTACACAGTTAGTGATTTATCTGGTAATGACAAAGATTGTACTTTATCTATATTTTATGAAAAGAGAAGCATTGATGATATCCTAATGCCAGAAGATGTAATCGTTAGATGTTCTGAAGACAGTAATGACGATGGTCTATTTGACTATGATGTGCTTGATGTTAATGGCAATGGTGTATTTGATGCAACGGAGGCTGAAGCTGGAGTGCCAACACTAGATGGTAATGCATTGTATCCAGAAGATGACGATAACTTCTGTAAGTTTAATATTACGTTTACAGACGAATCGTATGATTTATGTGGTTCAACGCATAAAATACACAGAACTTGGTTAATTTTTGATTGGTGTGAAGCTGTTGTAAGAGAGCATTTACAAACTATAAAATTGATTGATGACCTTGATCCTGTGGTTGTATGTCCAACAACTCAAACGATTGAAGTAAATTCGAATCCGAATACATGTCTTGCTACTTTTGAAGTTGATCCATTAAACCTTTCGCATGGTATGTTAGCCTTGCAAAGAGTTTCTGATTGCTCAAATAATCTATCTGCAGAGGTATTTATTAAGGAATCAAATGAATTTGGATTGCCAGATCCAAATACAGTATTTACGTCAGATAAGGTAACTGCAAATGCAGATGGTACATTTACAATTACAAATGTAGAAGGTCCAAGAGTGTGGATTCAATACGTAATATATGATGGTTGCGGCGGGACATGGGATAGTCAAGGATCTCAATTTTGCGCATTAGAGGTTGACATTATTGATACAAAACCACCACACCCAGTATGTGATCAGTTTATATCTGTAACATTAGGTCCAAATGGATGGGGAAGAGTATATGCGATTTCTATTGATGATGGTTCATTTGATAATTGTGATGAGCATGAAGATTTAACATTTCAGATTAGACGTGCAGGAGGTCCAGTATGTTTTGATCCAGAATTAGCAGCAACAGGTCATAATGATTTAGTATTTAATGATTTTACACAATTTTGTTGTAATGATTTGGGATCTGGAAATATAATGGTAGAATTAGAAGTATCAGATGTAGCTGGGAATTCAGCTGTATGTATGACATTCATTTCTGTTCAAGATAAGCAAGATCCTGTCGTTGAAACTTGCCCAAATGATGCAATTGTAAACTGCTCAAATAACCCGGGAGATATTGATCCTTCAAAAACAAACGGTTACCCTACATTTACAGATAATTGTCCAATTAATACTCCGTATCCAATTGATTCGCTTATGCTAGACGATTGCGGAAGAGGTACGATTGATAGACATTGGTATGTTAAAGATTTAGCTGGAACAGATCATTTCTTATGTACTCAAATCATTACAGTAAGACCAGAAATTACATTTGGCGGAGACCACATTGGATGGCCGGATGATAGAGTATTGGATACTTGCTTAGGCGAAGGTACTGATCCTGAAGATTTAGGAGATTATCCGATTTATATCCCTGAAGATGTAGCAATCAACGAAGCAGGAATATGTGCTAATATAACGTATACTCACGAAGATCAAGTTTTTGAAAATGTAGAAGGGTACTGTTATAAAATTGTAAGAACTTGGACAGTATTAGATTGGTGTGTATATAAAACAACAGACGTTATTCCTCAAGGAATATATACAGAAACACAAGTTATTAAGTTGTCAAATAATAATGTTCCAACTATTCTTACTTGTGGAGCTAATGAATCAGAATATTGTATAGATCAAGGGACTTTTGAAAACCCTATTTGTGATGTAAATATTGTACTTGAGGCATCGGCAGCAGATTTCTGCTCAAAAGAAGTCATTACAAATAAATTAAGTTACCACTATGTGGTTACTAGTACAACACCTGGAGCTTCAAGTTACGAGGGATATAACAATATCGTTGATGAAGATTTCACTGTTGGGGAATATATAATTACATGGACAGTAACAGATATTTGTGGAAATACAAAGGATTGTTCATTTCCATTTTCTGTAAAAGATTGTAAGAATCCGTCACCATATTGTATTGGTAAGTTGACCACAACAATAATGGAGACAACAGAAACGGTTCAAATTTGGGCTGAAGACTTTAATTTGAAAAGTGACGATGAATGTGCTTCAATAGAATTTTCTTTCAGCACAGATGTTGAAGACAAATCTGCAAACTTTGGATGTATTAATGTTGGAGAAAATCCAGTAAGAATCTACGTTACAGATGGTAATGGGAATCAAGATTACTGTGATGCACTACTTATTGTTCAAGCAAATGGAGATGTATGTGATGGTGAAAAGCTTAGTCTAGCAGGATCTATAAAGACAGATAATAATGAAGCTGTAGAATCAGTTGAAGTTATGCTTGAAAATATGGACGCTGATGAGCCTTCTTATTTGATGACAGGAGAAAATGGTCAATTTTCTTTCAACAACATGACATTAAGTGACTATATGATTCAGCCAACTAAAGAAGATAGTTACTTAAATGGAGTAAGTACATTAGATATAGTAATGATTCAACGTCATATACTAGGATTAGAAAACTTAGATTCACCTTACAAATTGATTGCTGCAGATGTAAATAATAGTAGCTCTGTAAGTGCATCTGATTTGTCAGAGATCAGAAGATTGATACTAGGTGTAACAGAATCTTTTGACGGTAATAATGCGTGGAGATTTGTAGATGCAGAATATGAATTCGTAAATCCTGCACAACCTTGGGACGGAAACGAAGAAATAATGCTATATAACATAGAAACAAGTTTGATGCATAATGATTTTGTAGCTGTAAAAGTTGGTGATGTTAATAATTCAGCTTATTTGTCAGCAAATGCTGAAACAGATAATCGATCAAATAATACAATGATGTTTGAAATAGTGACTGAAAATAACAATGTAAAAATTGTAGCATCAGAAAACTATACAATTAGTGGAATTCAATTTACCATCTTAATGGATAATGCGGAAGAAGTTGAAACTATTACCTCCGATGTGTTGAATATCACGAGTGCTAATTACAGTTTGCATGATTTGAAAAACAACCATATTACTTTTAGTTGGGATAGCAGTACATCAACAACGATTAGTAAAGGTGATGCGCTTGTCGTGATTGAAGGGAATGTATCAAATGTGTTGTTATCATCGGATATTACTAGAGCAGAAGCATATGATGCTGATTTCAATACTTATGAAGTACAGTCTAAATTGGAAATTTCATCGAATCAGTTTGGAGTTTATCAAAACACGCCGAATCCATTTTCAAATACAACCAATATTGCATTTAATTTGCCAGAAGCAGGTGATGTAACATTAAGAATTATGGATGTAAATGGAAAATTAATTACAATCCAAAAAGATTGGTATAATTATGGATACAATGTAATAGAGGTTTCTCTTGAAGATAATGCTCAAGGAGTATTATACTATCAAATAGAAACAGCAACGAACTCTGCAATTAGAAAAATGATTAGCATTAAGTAATATATATAATAAATTGAAAAGTCGTCTTTAGCAGAAGTTTGCTGAAGACGATTTTTTGGTGTTTTTTTGGACGTATTGAGTTTTTAGACGTTCTACTTTTAAATATAGCCTCGTAATTTGCAGAAAAAGCGCTATAAACATATTGATAAATGTTATATGTGTTATTTTTGTATATTTTAAAACAGGTTTTCAAGTCTCAACTATGATTAAAGGAATCAAAATTTTATTTTTCATGTTAGCCTCTACGCTATGTATGGTAGCTCAGATGGAAATTGAATTTGGAGCCACGGGTACACCAACGCCGGGATCCACTTTTAACGTTGATGTCAATGTAAATGGTTTAGACAATATTCTAAGTATGGAATATTGGATTTTATGGGATTCAACTGTATTGAGTTTTAACTCAGTTACAAATGTTACCATGGATTTGCCAGGATTTGATGTTACGTCGGTTAGTACACCAACCAATTCAAGTTTTGGTGATGGTATTGTTACTGTTACATGGAATGATCCAGATGTTTCAGCCCCTTATGGGTCTTTATCTGATGGCTCTACTTTGTTCTCAATCAACTTTGACGTTGTCGGAGCACCCTGCGATAGTACGGCTTTGGAGATTGGTGATAATCCAGATAATGTATTTCAAGATATCGAAATCTATGATGGAAATCTAAACTTATTAACTTTAACTGCAGACCCTTTACCTGCATTGATTCCCGGTTCGGATTGTTCTGAACCTGAAGAGTCATGTGGTGTAGACAACCCCGATGGTACCGTTGGATTATATTCTGCAACAGATTTATGTGTAGAACCAGGAAGTAATATATGTATCCCAGTCTTGGCTGATGGATTTACCGGAGTAGGCTCAATGCAAGGTGGAATGACTTGGGATTCAACTCTATTTACCTATACAGGTACTAGTAACTTTAATCTTCCAGGAATGGGTGTAGGTAACTTTAATTTGTTTTCAACAGATTCTCTTATATATGTTTGGGATGAGTTATCGGGAGCAAATCCAGTTACATTACCTGATGGATCACCACTATTCGAAGTATGTTTTGATGCGATAGGTAATATAGGTGATGCAAGTATGATTGAATATGTAGATGTAGGAAATGCATTTATTGATATAGCGGCAGGTATGAGTATACCATACTATACTAATTGTGGTACAGTTACCATCATGGAAGATTGTGGCTCTTGTACTTTTACAATAGATGCTCAAGATATAAATCCAGAAGCTGGCACTAATTTTTGTATCCCATTTGTTGCCACTTGCTTTGAGGATATAATTGGTATACAATATACGATGACTTGGGACTCGGATAATATTACATATACAGGGGTTGATAACCTTAATAGTATGATGTCATTGTTTCCAACTAATTTTAATTACGAACCGACAGATGTTTTGACGTTTCAATGGAATAGTCCTACTGCTGAAGGTTTTGCTATACCTGATGGTTCTATCATGTATGAAGTTTGTTTTGATATAGCTTCAGATTGTCCAGAAGGAGAAACGATTGATATTACGTTTGCTAGTAGTCCGACGAATATTGATATTACCAATGGTGATTTAGATCCAGAAATGTCAAATCTGATTGGTTCTACAATCACATGTATTGGTGTAGATAATCCATGCCTTGATAGTGACTTAGCATTTGATTTGAATGCAACGGGTGTTGATTGTTTTGGCGATGAAAATGGGTCTATTACGGTTAACGCAACTGGTGGAGAAGGACCTTACAGTTGTATGTGGGAAAACGAAGACGGTGATGCTGTTTTTGGTGGTGGAAGTTGTCAAATATTAGAAGACCTTGCTAGTGGCACTTATTTCCTAACACTTACAGATAACAACAATTGTGAGCTTACGGGTTCAGTAGAGGTAGGTTCACCGGCTAATCCTTTAACAATCGAAGTTTCCGGAACCAATGCAAATTGTGATGGAAGTGGAGGAACAATATCTGTATTAGCTCAAGGAGGAACAGGATCTTATGATTATGACTGGAGTCCAACAATATTACCGGGAAATATGTCTTCGTATGCAGATGTAGATCCTAATACATATAATGTAACCGTTTCCGATGAAAATGGATGTGAAGTGGATGGCAGCGTTACAATTGAAACAGATGGCTCGCTAGATGTTACAGGAACACAAACTAATTTTACTTGTGATGGCAATGGTTCAATTACACTAACGATTTCTGGAAGTAATTTGAGTTTCGACTGGTTGGATATTCCAGGTTCACCAAATAATCAAAATAGAACGGACCTTGTCGCTGGAAATTATGAAGTCTCTGTAACAGATTCTGAAACAGGATGTACGGGAACTGCTTCCTTTATGATCATAAATGAAATCGAAGCAGTGGTTGTTACAGGAGTAGAAGTAACAAATGCTGGATGTGGCACTGAAGGTACTGGATCAATTAGTGTAACAGCTACTGGAGGATGTGACGACTGTTATGAGTGTTTTATCAACGGAAGTAATACTGCTGTGGATTGTAGCTTAATTGATAACCTACCAGTAGGTAATCATACAGTATGCGTTCAACAATGCGATGATGCTAATAATGAGATGTGTTCAGATTTTGAGATTACAAATGAAATCACACCTTTACAGATTGATGAACTAGGTGCAGAAAATATTTCATGCTTTGGCGCTGAAGACGGATCACTCAATCCTGTAATTTCAGGCGGATGTGCTCCATATATGTGTTTTATCGGAGGTATTGAAGTTGATTGTGATGATATTAATTTTAATAATGCGACTTCGGGAGATTTTACTGTAAGAGATAATGATGGTACAGAAGTAACTCAAGCATTTGATGTTACAGAACCTTCAGAAATCGTGGTTACAGTAGATGAAATAAATGATTTTGGTCCTGGAAGTTCTTCTATTCTAATAACACCATCTGGTGGAAATGGTAACTATACATTTATGTGGACAAATACGGATGGAACATTTACTTCAATGGATGAGGATATATTAAATATTGATCCTGATGTCTATACTGTCGTTGTAATGGATGACAGCGGTTGTTCGTCTGATGTAACCGTGATTCCTTTAACCGGAATTGTAACGATCGATGAAGTTGTAGTTATTTCAAATGACTTCTTTAATGATTTTGGAGTTTCATGTAATGGTGTTTGTGATGGTGAAATCAGTGCTAATATTCTTTTAGGTGTTGCACCTTATGATATAGCTTTAACATCAAGTGGCGTTACAACAAACCATTCAGTATTCCCAATAATGGGCTTGTGTGCAGGTGATTATACTATGCAAATTACAGATAGCAATGGTGCTTCAATGGCTAGTGATGTTAATTTTACGATTACTGCACCAGATCCACTTGTTGTAACTACAGATACAGTAGTGGATGCTACAGGTGGTGAATCGAATGGTTCAATATCCATCTTAGTCGAAGGTGGAGCAGGAGGTTATACTTATAATTGGACTCCTGTTAATGAAGATATGGGACCTGTATTTTCTAATATTCCAGGTGGTACATATTCTGTGTTCGTAGAAGATAGTAATGGCTGTATTCAACAATTAATTGAAGAAGTAGGGGATGATTCAATTGTAGAACCAGATGTATGTTATGAAGGAATCACTGTGATGACACCAAATGATGATAATGTTAATGATTTCTTTCTTATTTCATGTAATGATAGCGATGATCACGAAGGTACTCAGCTAGCAATGTATGATCGATGGGGACGAAATATATATAATGCAACCGATTATGATAACTCTTGGTTTGGAATAGACTTAGATGGTAATGAATTACCTGAAGGAGCTTATTTCTGGGTCTTTGAAGTTGACTTTGGCAATGGTGAAAAAGAATTGAGGAAAGGAACGGTTACTTTATTAAGAAACCTGTAACCAAATTATCAATTACGATTTAATATTTAAGCGATGAAAAATTTATTATATATATGTCTATTTGTGAGTTTGGCTACTCAAGCATTTTCACAATCAAGATATTTTGATGAAAGATATATTTTCAATCAAAGTTTTGTAAACCCAGTATTGGTTAATCCTGGTGCTATTGCTCAATCTGGTTACCATAATGTTCTATTAACTTATAGAAACAAATGGGCTACGTTTGAGGGATCACCTAAGTCATTTGCATTAAGTTATGATGGTGATTTAGGAAATAGATTAGGTATCGGAGCGATGGTTCTTTCGGATAGGAACGGAGCATTAGAAACGGTGAAGGGACAATTAGGACTTTCGTATACCATTGAATCAGACATTAACAAATTAGGTATTGGACTTACAGGTGAAGTCATCCAACATAGTCTTAATGCATCAGTTTTAAATGATGACATGGTAAATGAAAATGATCCGCACATTTCAAACAGATATGATGGTGTCAACTTTTTTGACTTATCAGTAGGTTTATTTGGTGAATATCAAGAAAAATTTGTTTATGGATTAGCTTTTCCGAGTTTAGTAAATTCTATGTTTGATACAAAAACAACAGAAGAGTACGAAAAGACATTTGGGTTTTTAGTTCAATTAGGTTACAAATTAAAGATGCCAGAATATGATATCGTAGCTACACCATCAATTGTAGTGAAACAACTTATGGGTGTTCCATTTCATGTAGATATCAATGCATTAGGTGAATTTTTAGATCAAAAATTAACGGGAGGATTGACATACACTGTTGGAGCAGACGAACGTTTAGGCTTTTTGATCGGTGCTAGAGTAAACGCGTTTAATTTTTATTATTCTTATAATGTTTCGAGACATGAATTCCAACAATATAATAATGGGTCTCATGAAGTAACATTGCGTTTTGATATCGGTAAAACCGATAAGAAAAAAATGGTTGATGAAAAAGAAATGAACTAGTCATTTTTAATATTAGATATACAAAAGCCTTTAGAGATTCCTCTAAAGGCTTTTTTCATTTCAATTTATCAGGTTTACGATTATAGATAAGAGATAAACTTAGTTACTTTTGTATTAAAATAGTATACCATGTTTCCTTTAATTGATATGCCTGATTTTGCTTCATCAGCAGTATGGCTTAGCTTATTGACATTAACCTTTTTAGAAATTGTGCTGGGTGTAGATAACATCATTTTTATTTCTATAGCTTCTGGTAAATTGCCGAAAGAGCAGCAAGGAAGAGCAACAAATATTGGATTGGTTTTAGCTATGGCTATGCGGATTGTGCTGTTGTTCGGAATCACAGCTTTAATAGCAATGGAAAAACCTTGGTTTGAAATTGATTTTTGGGGCATTCAAGGTGGCTTTTCTGGTCAAAGCTTGATCCTCATAGGTGGAGGTATCTTTTTACTTTACAAATCCGTAACAGAGATCCATCATAAATTGGAAGGGGAGACACATGGTGATGAAGGTTCGAAGGCGAAAAAATCTACTTTTACAAATGCTATTGTACAGATCACTTTGATCAATATTGTATTTTCCTTTGATTCTATTTTGACAGCGGTCGGAATGACGAATGGTTTGTCAGGAGCTTTGGTTATTATGATTATCGCAGTTGTTTTTTCTGTTTTAATCATGATGCTTTTTGCAGTACCGGTAGGGAGATTTGTAAATGAACATCCAACTATACAAATGTTAGGATTGTCTTTTTTAATATTAATAGGATTCATGTTGATATTAGAAGGTGGACACTTAGCACATTTCACAGTAGCAGGCACTGGCATTGGTGCAGTACCTAAAGGATATCTATATTTTGCGATTGCATTTTCTCTTATCGTAGAATTTCTAAATATGAAACTTAGAAAGAAAAACAAACCTATTCAACTTCATGGAATATCGGAGGATGCACAAGAAGAAGGGATACTCTAAAACAAAATAAATGAGCTTTAAATTAGAACGAGATACGGTTTTTTTTGACATTGAGGCAACAGGATTAAATGTCCTTAAAGATCGTATAGTACAGATAGCTTTGATTAAATATTTCAAAGATGGAAGACCATCAGAAGAAATTGAAATGCTTATCAATCCGGGAATGCATATTACAAAAGAAGCGATGGAAGTACATGGCATTACCCCGGAAATGCTTAAGGATAAACCTAGTTTTGTTGAAGTAGGGGAGAAACTTTGGTCCTATTTTAAAAATGCTGATTTAGGTGGATATAATTCTGACCGATTTGATATTCCAATGTTAATGGAAGAGTTTAACAGGTGCGGAATCATGATGGATATCTCGAACATTCGTACAATCGATGTCCAAAAGATTTTTTATAAGATGGAACCCCGAACCCTTGATGCTGCCGTCCGATTTTATTGCAATAAGAAAATTGAAAATGCGCACGATGCAATGGCTGATGTCAAAGCAACTGTAGATGTCTTGCAGGGTATGATGACAAAGTATAAAGAAAGAGATTATGAAGATCGGGATGGAAATATTGTTGAAAAACCGATTACAGATAATATTTCTCATATTGCAGAGTTTACTAAAGACAAACGGACAGTAGATGTTACCAATCGATTGAAATATGGTCCAGATGGAACAATCGTATTTAATTTTGGCAAATACCTAGGTCAACCAGCAGCAGAAGTACTCAAAAGAGATAAGCATTATTACAATTGGATAATGGAAAAAGATTTTTCGATCCAAGTAAAACAAATTGTAAAAAAGTTAGTAAGTGAAAAAGAACCTCAAAAAGATAAGCCTTCTTCTTCCAATACTTTGTTTGATTAGTATTTGTTTTGTTTCATGCTATGAAACAAGTGAGGGTTGCCTAGAGAAATGGGCGTCTAATTTTGATATTTCAGCAGATATTAATTGTAATGATTGCTGCACAGAGCCTAAATTTTCTTTTAACTTAAACTGGATTTATAATCAAGAAACACTCAATCAAGATAGTTTTTATACTAATGTAAATAATCAAACATATCGAATATTAAATGCACGGTTTTTAATGAATCGATTTAAGGTTTGGAACATAGAACAGGACACTTTAAAAAAACTGGATACGACAATCATAAAAGATCGGATTTATGTGGATGATTTTAAGTTTGTTACTAAGACCATTCAGAGCAATTCAATTGCTACCGTAAGAGATATCACCTATGTAGACTCCATTTCTTTTTATTTTGGATTGGAATCAGCTTTACTCGATACGAGTATAATTACAAAAGATAACGGGGAAATTGCTACAGCTTTAGATAATCTTTATGATTATGATGTTGATTCTTTAGCTTTATTCAAAATAGATTTAGTAATAGATTCTGCAAAGACAGATACTTTTAGTTTTAGTTATTTTGGAGAAGGAGAAGCATTTTATAAAGAAAGATTTAATTTAACTCAAGATTTGTCTGAAGGTGTAAATAAGACAATTAATATAGATATAGATCTTAAAACATGGTTTGATGATGTTAATTTAGATACCTTGAATAAAACAATGACAGGAAATTCTATGTTTAATTACTTTAGAAGTGCAATAACAATACAAGAATGAAAACAATACAATTAGGTTTTATTTTAATTTTATGTGTAGTGGCTTTTTTTGGTTGTTGTCGGGATACTGATCCTGAACCATCAGGCTTTAGTTTGACAATGGTTGCTGAATACGATAGTGAGCCACTTGTTTTCTTAGAACCAATTAAATATGGTGATGATAATATCGTATTATCGACGAGTAACTTTTATATGGATCAACCTAGATTAGTTAAATCAGATGGTACTGAAATTATATTATCTACCATTGAATATGTAGATTTTTCGGATGTCAATGTCGATATAGAAAATGCAAATAAGGGTATAACTTTTGATTTTTCAAATGTAGAAAAAGGAGATTACACACATATAAGATTTGGTGTTGGAGTGAATCCTGTGGACAATGGGAATGATTGGACTGACTATAGCTCTGATCATGTTTTAAGCAAATCAGGTCATTATTGGTCAGCTTGGAACAGTTTTATTTTTGTAAAAATGGAAGGTAGATACGATATAGATAAAGACAATAGTTTTAGTTTACCGTTCTTGTTTCATTCAGGGCAAGATCAAAATTATGCTGCGGTAGAGTTACCAATTGAACTAAATATTGGTGAAGGTACAACTGGATTAAGATTGGGTTTAGAACATAAAACATTATTTGAAATCAATAACGGCCTGTTTGATATTCCATCAAACCCAACGAATCACGAACCTGATCTACCAGGAATCATTATGATTAAAGATAATATGAATGCAGCATGGTCGGTGAAGTAAGAAATAACATCAAAACGGTTTGCCTTTTATTAGTTATAATAAGTATAATTGGTTGTATTAAAGAACCAAATGACCCTGTAGGTGGAAGTGATGTTGATTTAACGAATATTGAGTATAATCCAACTCCATTTACCCCAGAAATTCCTTTCAATTTTCCAGCGCTAGAGGTACCTATTGATAATCCTTTGACAATAGAAGGTATAGATTTGGGTAGGCACTTGTTTTATGACCCTCTATTATCTGCTGATAGTACAATGTCCTGTTCAAGTTGTCATTTACCGGAACTTCATTTTCAAGATAATACAGCTACAAGTATAGGAATTGATGGTATCAATGGTCATCGAAGTTCGATGTCTTTGATCAATGTAGGTTTTAATTATAACGGACTTTTTTGGGACGGTAGAGCGTCAACACTAGAGGAACAAGCATTATTGCCTGTTGAGGATCCTGTTGAATTGCATAATCAGTGGCCAAATGTTTTAGATAAGCTAAGAAAGATACCTCTTTATCAAACAAAATTTAGGGAAGCTTTTGGTATTGATAATACAGATGAAATAAGTAAAGAGTTAGCAGCAAAAGCATTAGCTAGTTTCGAACGAATTATAATTGCTGGAAAAGATTCAAAATATACTAAAGTATATGAAAATCTTGATGTCTTTTCAGATGATGAACTTCTAGGAGAAGATATATTCGTTGATAACGGAGTGTTTGATACTAATGATGGAGAATGTAGTCATTGTCATGCGGCACCATTGTTTACTATTAATGATTATAGAAATAATGGGTTAGATAGTGTCGGCCCAGGCTTGTCAGGACTTGATGAATTTAGTGACTATGGAAGATTTCATGCCACAGGAGTACAAAGTGATAAAGGTAAATTCAAAGCTACTAGCCTATATAATATTGGTTTTACTGGACCATTTATGCATGATGGTCGATTTGAAACGATCGATGAAGTTCTTGATCATTACAATAAAGGTGGAAACCCTGGAATCAATGTAGATTCAAACATTCGACCTCTTAATTTATCTTCAGAGCAACTCAATGCACTGAAAGACTTCTTAGCAACATTAGTAGATACTAGCTATTACAAGAACCCGATGTTGCAAAACCCCTTCTAAGTCAATTAATTACGCATTATACTTTAAATTATGTTACAAAGGTAGATTTTTGTCTTTGGTATAAGGCGTTTCTCGTCTTATCTTTATAATGTGAATAACAAGAGGCTAAAGAGCTTCAAAAAAAAATAGCCGTTCCGGCGGTTATAAAATTCGGATATGTTCATGGGATCCTTGTTAAAGGAGATATGTTGTTTAACCGTTCTCCTTTAGCAAGCCTTTTAAAATTTGCAGAAAAGATTGAGTTTTCTATATAAGTTGGTTTTCTTTTACGCTGTTCGTTCAAACAGCAGAACATAATTACTGATATGTTCATGGGATTATAATAAAAAGTGGTAGCGAGGAGTCGTTACCACTTTTTTTATTTTATATTATTGTTTTATTCATTCCAATTATTGTTATAAGCTATGGGTTCCTTTTATGTGCAAGACATTAAATATTTCTTTGCTTATTTTTTTCCAGCTAGTTTTTTTATTAGTCTTTATTTAGGGCCACCCTATTATTGGTTGTTAATTGTAGTTGCATTTGGTATTTTACCTTTACTTGAACTAGTATTACCTCAGAGTAAAAAAAATACGGCTAGTGTTGATGAGGCAATACGTATTTCGAATGTAGTATTTGATTGGATTTTATATTCAAATATTTTCATCGTTTATATTGCTTTATATCTTTCATTTATTCAATTTAATAATGTTGAGATCTTATTTTTTGATAAGATCTATCTAAGCATTTCACTAGGAATTTTACTTTCAACATCTGGAATCAATGTATCTCATGAATTGGGACATCGTGTATCAAGGGTTGAAAAGATCATGTCTTCTATTTTACTGTTGCCTTCATTATATATGCACTTTACCATAGAACACAATTATGGTCACCATCTTCATGTAGCCACACCAGAAGACCCTGCAAGCTCAAGAAAAGGGGAGACCATATATGCTTTTTGGTTTAGATCAATATTTCAAACATTCATAAGTTCATTCCAAATTGAAAATGTACTCATGAAGTCAAGCAACAGGAAATATAATAGAGTTATGTTGTATCTACTGATAGAAGTTATTTTTATGCTTACACTATTTTTATTTTTTGGTATTAACACACTGCTATTCTTTTTATTGGCTGCTATAGTATCAATACTATTACTTGAATCTATCAATTATATTGAGCACTATGGGATTACAAGAGGTATGAAAGAAAACGGGAAATACGAACCAGTCCTACCGAAGCATTCTTGGAATTCAAATCATGCACTTGGTCGCATCGTATTATATGAATTGACAAGACACTCAGATCATCATTTCAAATCAACGAGGAAGTATCAAAATTTACGATATTTAGATCCGTCACCGCAATTAATGACAGGGTACCCTGGATCTATATTATTATCATTAGTACCACCATTATGGTTTAAGTACATGCACAAACGATATGACCAGTTTTTAAAAGAAACGAAAGGATAAAAAAAGAGCAACATACTTAGTATATTGCTCATGAGATTATAATTATTAAATTGAGTCTTGCCCAATGCTATTCTGATGGTTCCGTTCAGAATATCTTATGTATTATTTATCAGCGTTTATTAGTTCTACCATATAATAGTTTATGATAGAAGTGATTTGCTTGTCTAATCTTAATTCTGGCTCCAAGTCATAGATGGTATGATGAAGATCAATATCTTCTAATAAAGCCTCTTCCAATACTTTTATGGCAAGTGTGTAGTTACCAATTAAGTGTAAAGCCACAAATTGACAGTAAAGAATGTCTGCTCCAAATGTTGCTTGAAAAGCATCTTCTATTACATCTAATGCTTTCTTAATTTGCTTAGTTCGTATTAGGAATGCAAGATAACTTGCCCAATATTGGCTTTCTTCGGAGGCAATAGATGTAGCCATATCAAAAAATTGATCAGCTTTATCGAAAGAACCTAATTGGAAATACGCTTCTCCAATACCTTTAAAATATTCTTCCATTCCATCATCAATAGCAATTGCTTTGTGGTAAGCTTTTACTGATTGATTCCATTTGCCTTCTTTTGCGTAACACTTGGCAAGAATATGGTATGCTTCGTCACTATACGGATCCATTTTAATGGACTTCTGTAGATTTATTTTTGCATTTGGAATATCTCCAATTAAGAAATAACATTCCCCAATTCTCATAGATATTTCTTCATCAAATCCGAAGATTTTCTCTACTTCAAGAAATACTTTTAATGCTTTGTCGTGTTTAGATATCTGCATGCAAATATCAGCACAATCCATATAACCTATATTGAATTCAGTATTTACGATATACGAATATTCTAAAGCATCAATTGCGTTTTCATATTCACCAATACATGAGTAGGCATGACCTAAGTTAAACCACGCTAAATGTGAATATGGATTAATATTTAACAATTCTTCATGAAATCGAATACTATCTATGTATCGTTTAGATAATTCGACAGCTAACCAAATTCTTTCTAAAGCTTCTTCATTTGAAGGATCACATCTTAAAGTATTACATAATGAAAAATACATTTCATTAAAATCTTCTAGTGTTTCATGAATGAAAGATTCACACAGATATACGTCTTTTAAGTTAATATCAGAAACGTATTCTTTTAATTCTTCGATGATTATCAGTGCTTCGTCCACTTTTTCCGATGAAGCAAGAATTCTAGCTTTTAAAATTTGGATATCTGCTTCAAAAGGAGCTACTTTTTCAGCTTTTTCTAGGTAAAATAAGGCTTTTGAAAAGTCAGCCATTTTCATATTTAGCCTAGCTTTAGCTATGTAAAAGTCGGGTCTATATTTGAATTGCTGTATTCCAATGTTTACAACATCAATTGCCTTTCTATACATTAATTCAGATTCGTAATACTGAATTAAGTCTATAAGTTTCTTATCAGATATGAAGTCCAGATCGCCATTTGAATATTTATCTTCAAATTCGGAGACAAGACCAACAATCTCTAGGTCGTTTTTCGTCTTTTGTTCCATTAGTTCTTTACTGTTGTAGGGATTACCAACTTGACGTAAATATAAGGAAATTAGATTCTAATAATTCTACTATTTAACGAAAAAAATCAAATATTTTAAATCGTCATATAGAAATATATTTAATGCATAATCATTAGAAAAATAGGTATATAGGTAGGTTAGGTTTAACTTTAAACTATTTAATCGACTAAAAATCATCATTTAATATATAATTGAATATTGTTGTATGAATTGGTCAATTTACCTTTAGTATGGTACTTTACAAATGTGATTTTAACATCTTTATTAATAATATTTAAATTTTATTTCAAATTTACCCAACCAAATAATAAATATTATCCGTCTTTTAGGTAGTAAGACAGAATGTAATAAACATAAAGTGAGTAACAAGGAAATTATAGAAGGTTGTATTATAAATGATAGAAAATGTCAAGAGCTATTCTATAAAAAGTACTATAATACCCTATTATATATGTGCTTACGATATGCAAAAGATAAAGATGAGGCGAATGTTTGCCTTAATAATGGGTTTTTACGAATCTTCAAGAACCTAGAAAAATTAGAAAAAATAGAAAGTGTAGAACCTTGGATGCGACGAATTATGTTTAATTCTATTTCAGACCATTTAAGATCAAAAGCTGGTAAGGTTCGGTTTTTGGAAATTGAGCAAAATGGAAATAGCACAAACAATGAAGGATATCAGGGGTTATTAGAAGATGATATCTTAAGACTAATTGATTTACTTCCACGTCAAAGTGGGGAAGTATTTGTTTTATATGCTATACATGGCTATAAACATAAAGAAATTGCTGAATTAAAGGGAATTTCAGAAGGAACCTCCAAATGGCATTTGTCTGAAGCTAAGAAAAAGCTTCAAAATTTAATAATAAAATCAAGAAACCGAAATATAGATGTCGGATAATATAAAATATAGCGAAAAGGAAAAGCATGAAGCTTGGAAGCAAATGGAAAAATTGCTCGATGCAAATATGCCTGTTAAACCGAAACGAAGAAAAATACTACCCTTGTTATTAATACTTGGATTGGCTACAATTTCGATTACATACTATATACTAAATGTAAATAAAACAAATACGAATATCGTAATAGAAGGAGCTGAGATTACAGCTACATCAAAAAATTTGAATAAAAATGAAGCGGTAGCAACAACTATTGATAAAACGGTTGAAAGCAAAGAATTAAACAATACACTGAGTGATTGGGCACCTAAAAAGGTTGAACATTCAAAAACCGATAATTTATCAGAAAATAAAATAAACCGAAATACCTATCAATTAAAGTCTAAAACAAAAAATGAATATTTTGCATCATCTACATTGGGCAAAAAGAAGCTCAATACATCAAATCTTAAAAATGAATTTGTATTTTCAACACAAGAAAAATTAAATAAAGGTCGCCAGATAAAACAGGAATTAGGGTCAAAGAATATTTTATCACTTGATAATGAGCATACTTCAATTCGATATGAAAAAACGATTATAGAAGATTTTGAGTTATTAAGTAACACAAGTTTTAATCTTGTAAACGAAGAGCATAAAAGAAGCTTTGACCTTTCTAATCCAATTCTAATGAATAAAAGGAAGAATCAATATTTTGCTGAATTCCGCATTGGAACGTCCCCAACATTAACTAATTTTTCTATTGGAACAAACGCAGGTTTAGTTCGTTCAATTTCGAAAGGATTTCGGGTTGTTTCAAGTATTGGATATAATTATTTTACGGATTTGATGCCAATAGGAAATTCGAATACACCCAATCTAAGCGATGAATCAGCAAACGGATCAGCCATAGTAGACAGTCAAACTGAGTTTATTTGGAAAGAAATACATGAATTAAGGTGGAAAATAGGTCTTCAATATGTAATTAATGATAAATGGAATGTTGAATATGCAACACACCTTAATTATATCTTAAATGTAAAAGGTACATATGTAGAATATACATTGGTTCCTGATATTTTTGAGGATTCGATGTATAATAAAAGTGAAAACAAAAACTATAATCTTGAAAATGATTTGATAAATAATTTTCACCTAGGACATCAAATTGGCATTAACTATTCTATTTCAAAATCATTAAGTTTAGGTTTTCAAGCAAATCACTTTCTTACAAATGTTTTTAAGGAAAGCTATTTGGTAAACACAGGTAATGATCGTACATATTTTGTAAATGCGAACATTAGGTATTTATTCTAGATTTCCTGGTTTTAAAGAAGTAAGAGTAAGTTTCTGATTTGTTGCCCACTCGGTCCAAGAGCCATCATAAATTGATTTTTTATTTTTGAGTACTAAGGTACTAGCGAGCAATACAATGCAAGCGGTAATGCCAGATCCACAACTGAAAACAAGAGTTCGATTTTCATTTTTAAATAAACGAAAGACATGATTGAGATCGGAAATCGATTTCATCTTTCCTTTATCTAATACTGCTGAATATGGGATATTAAATGAATTAGGAATATTCCCACTTTTTAACGTTGGCCTAGGTTCTTTTGCTTTCCCTTGAAATCTTTCTTCCGATCTAGCATCAATGATCACAAATCTCTTGCTTGCCAAATTGGCGACAATTTGTTCATATCTTGTCAATTGTTGAAACCTGATTTTTGACTTGAAATTGCCAATTTTTGATTTAGAAATATATGATCCTTCATTACTATAACCTTTAGCTTTCCAAGCAGGTAATCCACCATTTAAAACAAAAACATGTTCGTGCCCCATCAATTTAAACAACCACCAGACTCTAGGACTACTGTAGATTCCATGCGCATCATATACAACAATTAAATCATTATTGTTAATACCTAGATTTTGAACTAAACATTCAAAATCATTCTGTGATGGAACAGTATTAGGAAATGGACTTAGTTTATTTAAAAATGTGTGTTTAAGATCAAAATATATACTATTCGGAATAATACCAGTTTTATCACTTATTTTCTCTTTAGTGACTTTAGTTATGGTAGCATCTAGAATGACTACCTCTGGGGCATTTATTTTATTAAATAACCATTCTACAGAAACTAAAGAACCCTTCATTATTCAAAAATAATTTCAACTTCAGCACTATCTGGGTGCGCTTGGCATGTAAGGATATACCCATCTTTTACTTCTTGATCATCAAGCGCAAAGCATGAATCCATGGTAACTTTTCCACTTGTTACTTTAGCCATACAACTAGAACATGCACCACTTGTACAACTGTATGGAGGGTTTTTTCCTAATTCAATAATAGCTTCTAATACCGAAATTTTTTCATCCACTTGAACATCAAAAGTTTCGCCATTTAAATTAACTTTTACTAGTCCATTACCTCCTGTACTTTTTGAAGCTCCTAATTCTTCTGAATCTGGCAAAGTGAAATATTCTTTGTAAATATTTTTCTTATCAACGTCTTTTAATTTTAACGTGTTTTCTGTTTCGGTAATCAAACCAGCTGGTCCGCATATATAAAATTCATTTTTACTTGATCGTGAAGGATATTTGTCTAAAAAAGTATACAAAGATTTTTTATCTATTCTTCCAGAAAAAGCGCCTAAATTTTTGTTTTTTCGCCCAAACAAACCTCCTAAAATTCCTGAAGAAGATGTATTTTTTGAAAATGAAAATTCTACAAAAAATTGATTGGAAAATTTTTCTTGTAAATCTTTAAGTTCTTTATGAAATATTGTGGATTCTATGGTCTTATTTCCATAAATCAAATAAACGACACTTTTGGGTTCCTCTTCTAAAAGTGTTTTTATCATTGACATAACAGGAGTAATACCACTTCCTGCTGCGATAAAGTAATGATCTCTTTGTAAATTTGGATCAGGTTTTACAATAAATTTACCGTCAGGAGTTCCTACTTTAAGAATACCCTTATTTTCCGTTTGATCAATTAGGTAATTGGACATTCGACCACCTTCTACTCGTTTTACGGTAAATGTTGTTTCTTTTTCATGTGGTGCTGAGCATAAAGAGTATGACCTTCGAATAACTTCACCATTGATATCTGCTTCGATAGTAATATATTGACCTGATTTATATTTATACGCAGATGAATAATCCTGAGGAATGTCTAAGATGAAACTTACTGCATCTTCAGTTTCTGAACGTTTATTTTGTAGCTTTATATTTTTAAATTCTATGGCCATTTTATTTCATTAATTGAGTAACAAAGATGATAAATTATTCGATTACAATCGTAACTAAAGCAACAAAGCCGTATTATTTAAGTTGCAATAAAAGACAATCAGTTTCACTTATTAATTGGGTTAAAAGAAACAAATGCAAATATTAAATATTGAAAATTGTTCGAAAAGTTACGGTGAGAAAGTTCTTTTTGAGGGCTTAAGTTTGACTATAAGTCAAGGTAATAAAATTGCATTAATTGCAAAAAATGGCAGTGGTAAAACTACCTTACTTCGCATTATTGCTGGAGAAGACTCTTCAGAAGGTGAAAATTCCAAAATTGAATATAGCCCTAATGTCTCAACATATTACTTAAAGCAAAACCCACAATTTGAGCCTGGAGATACGATACTCGATGCTGTGTTTAATTCTTCAAATCCCAAAATTCAAGCTATAAAAAAGTACGAACAGGCTACATTAAATAATGATGAGCAAGCAAGCCAACAAGCTATGATTGCAATTGATGATTTAAAAGCATGGGGTACTGAGGTTCGAATTAAAGAAATTTTGACGAAATTGAAAGTTCAAAATTTAGATCAACTTGTTGAGAGTTTATCAGGAGGTCAACGAAAAAGATTGTCATTAGCAAAAATGATTATTGATGAACCAGAATTTATCATTTTAGATGAACCAACAAACCATTTAGATTTAGAAATGATAGAATGGCTTGAAGATTATCTTCAACAAGCATCCTTGACTTTGTTTATGGTGACTCACGATCGATACTTCTTAGAACGTATTTGTAATGAAATGTATGAACTGGATATGGGTAAACTTTATGCATATAAAGGGAATTATTCAGATTATTTAGAAAAGAAAACAATGCGGGTTCAAAATGAAAAGAGCCAACAAGAAAAGTCAAAGAAATTATTCAAAAAAGAATTGGACTGGATTCGTCGAATGCCAAAAGCTAGAAGTACTAAAGCAAAATCAAGAGTTGATAAATTTGATGATATTAAAGCTGATGCTTTTGCTAAAAAAGATGAAGATGTATTGTCGATTAATTTGAAATCTACGCGGCTAGGTTCAAAAATACTTGAAGCACATTCAATCAGTAAATCTTATGACGGAAAATGTATTGTTGATCAATTTTCCTATAAATTCAAAAAAGGAGAACGAATAGGCGTTGTAGGAAATAACGGTGCAGGAAAATCAACATTTTTAAATCTTTTAACAAAACAAATTAGGCCTGATGGTGGTAAAATTGTTGTTGGGGATACCATTCGATTTGGTTATTATACTCAAGAAGGTATTCGACTAAATGAGGATAAAAGAGTTATTGATGTGATCCGTGATATTGCAGAATTCATTCCTTTGGAAAAAGGAATGAAAATGACAGCAGAAACTTTATTGGAGCGATTTTTATTTCCAAGGCACCAGCAAAGAGTGTATGTTTCTCAGTTAAGTGGTGGTGAAAAAAGAAGACTTTATTTATTAACCATCCTTATGGATAACCCAAATTTTTTAATACTTGATGAGCCTACAAATGATTTAGATATTTTAACATTAAATGTGCTTGAACAGTATCTATTACAATTCCCTGGATGTTTGCTTGTTGTTTCTCATGATCGATATTTTTTAGATAAATTAGTTCAACATATTTTCATACTTGAGGGGGACGGTAAAATTATAGACTCGAACCAAACTTTTACAGAATATAGAGCAAACAGAAAGCTTGAAAAATACGCAGCAACAGAAGAAAAACCGAAAGAGGCAGACCATTCAAAGCAGGAAAGTCAAATAGAAAGAGAGCAACAAAAAAAGATTAAAAATAGAATTCAGAAAATTGAACGAGAAATTTCAAACCTTGAAGACAAGAAAGATAAGTTAACATTAAAATTCAATGAAAACTTATCATTAGATGATATTCAAAAGTACAGCAAAGAACTAACGAAAGTTAAAGAAGATATTGAGACTTTTGAAGAGGAATGGATGGAGTTGACTGAGCAAATTTAGAGGAAGTAAAGGGCTCAATTTTAAGTAAAGAATATAGCGGTGAATAACGAATTAGTACAATACATTAAAACATATTTTGGGGTTTCAAATAGCGAAGATCAAACCAAAATAGCTTCTTTTTTTAAACTGGAAAAATTGAATAGAGGAGACTACTTTCTTAAGGGAGGTCATGTATGCCATAAATTTAGTTTTATTCGGGAAGGCATATTGCGAGTATTTGCCTACCATAATGGTAAAGAAGTAACACAATGGATTGCAACACCCGGTTATTTTGTAACTGATTTAGGAAGTTTTATTTTCAATAAAGAAGGGAGTTGGGTAATTCAAACATCCACGGATGTTGAATTGTTTACCATTGATCGATCAGATTATGTAAAATTGATAGCTCAAGTTCCTGCGTGGAATTCCTTAGAAAAGCTGTTTTTAGTTTCTTGCTTTGGGGCTATGGAACAGCGGATATTTCAACATCTTTCTTTAACCGCTGAAGAGCGTTATCAGGTTTTTTTTGAAGCGAATAGTGAATTGTTTAATGAGGTTCCCCTCCATTATATTGCATCTATGTTAGGTATGACCCCCGAAACGTTTAGTAGAATAAGAAAAAAACGGATAAAATAATTTCTTGATAAATGTCAAGAGAATCCATTCATTTGTTTTCGAAATTTGAAGTATTCATTCATAAAATAGAAAACAAATAATTATGGGATTTCAAATTAGAACAGAGATTAACATTCAAGCTTCACCTTCAACAGTATGGAATGTATTAACAGATTTTGATCATTATAAAGATTGGAACCCTTTTATAACTTCATTCGAAGGTAAGCCAACCGTTGGTAAATCGGTTAAAGTTAGGATTGAACCTCCCAAAGGTAGTCCAATGAATTTTCAACCTACGATTTTGGTTTTAGAAAAAGATAAAGAATTACGATGGTTAGGGAAATTAGGATTTAAAGGGGTTTTCGATGGAGAACATATTTTTCAACTAAAAGATCAGGGAAATGGAAATACATTACTGATTCAATGCGAAAACTTTAAAGGAATATTGGTGCCTTTATTCAAAGGACAACTAAATACAAAAACAAGAAAGGGGTTTGAAGAGATGAATCAAGTGATTAAAGAAAGGGCTGAAGGATCAAGAAACTAGTCAAACAAGAATAAATTTACTGTCAGAATAACTACCAAGAAAGAAGAATTAGTTCTCTTTTCTTGGTATGTGTTATTAATGTTTGTAATAATGGTACAATTCCAACCGACACAGATACAAAAATGAAAATCCAATTAGATGGTTTTATTGATTTTTTAGAGGCTTCAACAGATCCCATAAGTGTTATTGATCAAGAAGCTATTTTCAATATTGGTGCCATCGAACCTTTCGATTGCTTTCGATTACGAATCGACTACAACCTATCTTGTGATGCCGATTTGGGTGTTTTGCATTGCTTAGAATCGCGTATTGAAAACGAAGATTTATGTAGCGATTTGGATGTATTCATTAAAGAGGTTTGTTTTAATAATGTAGGTTCATTTGACCCAAATGATATGCATGCAGTTATAGATGACAAGTGGGTTATGGATGGAGTTATTGATCCTGAATTAGAAATGATAGAATACATCATTCGATTTCAAAATACAGGACCCGATATGGCATTTACGGTAGAAATTAAGTCTCCATTAGATATTCAATTAGATTGGAATTCGATTAAAGTTACCAGCTTTAGCCACCCCTATCAATATACTATTACTGAAGATGGATATTTAAATATAGTTTTTAATGATATTGAATTACCATATGAAGATATTGATGAACCAGCTTCTCACGGGTATATATCATTTATCATAAATAAACCAGATGTATTAGTTGATGGTAATTATATATTGACAAACAGTGAAATCTATTTTGATTTTAATGAACCGGTCATTACAAATGAAGTTTTACTTGCAGCCAATATAATAGAAAACACGAATGATTTTGCATTTAATAATATAGTCATAGCCCCGAATCCAATAAGTGATTTTATACAAATACAGTTTGAAGCAATTACGACGGGAAGTATTAACCTTTATAATGCATTAGGCAAACAAATAATTTCTGAAGCAGTAATTGAGGCTGCTGATGTTAAGATTGATGTCAGGAATTTAAATGCAGGAGAATATTTTGTAGAA
This sequence comes from uncultured Saprospiraceae bacterium, assembly GCA_937924805.1. Taxonomy (GTDB): domain Bacteria; phylum Bacteroidota; class Bacteroidia; order Chitinophagales; family Saprospiraceae; genus JAHDDO01. The sequence goes on along the minus strand of CALDTZ010000053.1, from coordinate 6,922 downwards.
ATACAATCTGGAAAACGAATAGGTATTTATAAGCTTATTAAACTTTAGGGTTTAATTGTTTAATAGATTTTAATAAAAAAATGACCTGATGTATTAAAATCAGGTCATTTTTTTTTTGCAACAGACAACTGTTGACAAACAAGGTGTATGTTTTTAATTGGGCTAGTATTATTTGCCAGCAGCTACTGCTATTTTGTCTTCTAGTTCAAACTCGTCACCTGGGTTATAACCATTGTGACTATAAATAATGTTTCCTTCACCATCAATAAGAAAAGTTTGTGGAATTGTCTCAAAATTTAAAGCATTCATCAAATCTTGATTTACATCAGAAAGAACAGTAAAGTCCCATCCTTTTGCTTCAACCATTCCTGGTACTTTAGCCAACGTTCTAGCATTATCCGTTGTAACAGCTATAAACTCTACATTATATTCTTCTTGCCAATCTGGATAGATTTCAGCTACTGCATCAAGTTCTCTTTTACACGGAGAGCACCATGTAGCCCAAAATGAGACTACAGTTAAATTTCCTTTGCTTACCGCTTCTTTGATATTAACGGTTTGTTTATCTAAGGTTTTTAAATCAATATCAGGAAAGCTACTCTGAGCAGTTAATGAAAAGCTTCCAATAATAAGTGTAAATAGAATAAGTGTAATTCTCATAATTTTTAAAGTTAAGGATTCAAACTTAATAATGAATTCGGATATTTTCTTAATTATTTGAAATCATTATGTCATGTAGAATCAATTCGTTAATTTTTTCTTGCTTTGCTTGCCGCAATCTATTATTAAATACAAATATTTGCAAAGAATGATTTCATAGTTAACGCATGTTTAACTATGAAATTCTAAAACGTTAACAAGATTAAGAATAGAAAATTGAATTTATTCATAAATGTTAGGAAAGCAATTATTTGTATTTTCATCTAGTATTCGATTCAAATAAATGAACTAATGAAAAAATCTTCAATCCAATATTTTTATTTAGCCTTATTTTCTCTTTGCAGTTTTACAATTCTAGCTCAAGATACTGGACGGTTTTCTGGTGGTTTTCAAGCGAATGGAAATATTTATCTACGTGACTCATTGATTGGTGCAGATGATATTCCACAGTATGATTACCAGTTATTTGGTGCTGATGCCTGGTTGGATTTGGGATATGCGATCAATGGATATAGTATGGGAATCCGTTTTGACTTGTTTAACAATTCTAACTTATTAAACCCAACCAGCTCATATACTGCTCAAGGAATAGGAAAATGGTTTTTAAGTAAAAAAGTAGGAAGACTTGGCTTGACTGCAGGGTATATCTATGACCAGATTGGATCGGGAATAATTTTTAGGTCTTACGAGGAAAGACCACAATTAATAGATAATGCATTGGTAGGTGTGCGTGCGACATACAAACTTATGGAAAACTGGGATTTAAAAACATTTGTTGGTCAGCAAAAAAACAACTCGACTACAAATCTTTCTGATCGATACCCATCCATCATCAAAGGTGGAAGTCTAGATGGATTTGTATCTTTTGGGGAAGAAGGTAAAATAAGCATTGCCCCTGGTATCGGATATTTGAATCGTACATTAGATGATGGAGAAATGATTAGACTCATAAGTGTACTCCAAGGGTATGAAGAAGATCAACGAGTTAAGCCAGTATTTAATGTGCATACGTTTAGTCTATATAATACATTGAGTGCTGGACCAATATCTTGGTATGTAGAAGGTGCATACAAATCCAAAGAAGCCTTTTTTGATCCCAATGCAGAATTAGAAAATTTTGATGGATCGGTTTCGCTTAATAAGTTAGTAAGTAAACCAGGTTCTGTCATCTATTCATCTATCAGTTATGCAGGTCATGGGTTAGGGTTGACAATCGAAGGGAAACGTACCGAAAATTTTAATGTTCGAACACAAACAACATTAAGTCAGAATAGAGGATTGATTGGATTTATACCGCCGATGAATAGACAAAATACCTACCGATTAACTACCCGATATCAACCTGCAACACAGGACCTTAGTGAACAAGCACTTCAAGCTGATGTTCTATATAGAATCAATAAAAAATTGATAGCATCGGTTAATCTTTCTGCAATAAACACCTTAGGAAACGATGTACTTTATCGTGAAATGATTACAGAGATATTGTATAAGTATAAAAGAAAATGGACATTAACTGGAGGTCTCCAGATTCAACGATACAATCAAGGTGTTTATGAATCCAAACCAGATGTGCCTCTAGTTGAAACCTTTGTACCTTATGTTGATTTTCTGTATAAGTTATCTAGAAAAAAATCAATTCGAACTGAAATTCAATATATGATTACCGGTGACGATGAAAAAGCAGGATATAAACAAGATTATGGAGATTGGTTGTTTGCACAAGTAGAAGTTGCCTTTGCTCCACATTGGGCATTTACGGTATCAGACATGTATAATTCGAATCCTGGAAAAAATTCTCCGACAGTAGATGATAAAAAAGTAAAACTACATTATCCACGTGTGGATATTTTTTATACCCATCAATCCAATCGATTCTCCTTAAGTTACGTTAAACAAGTAGAAGGAATTGTTTGTACTGGAGGAATTTGCAGATTGGAACCTGCATTTAGTGGAGTTAAATTTTCAATTAATTCAACATTTTAAAAAAAAGTTATGACCCATTTTTTAAAAAATCTAAGTTATGTTTTTTGTGTTTCATTTATTGGACTTTCTGCGTGTCAGGAAAAAATGGTCGTGATTCCTGAATACGATCCACCAATTACAGAAAAGGTAATCTTAATTGAAGAATTAACAGGTGTGATCTGTTCTCAATGTCCTGCAGGTAGTGCAGCTTTAGAAAAAATCATTGAACAAAATCAAGGTAAAGTTATTGGTGTTGGTATTCATGGAGCATTATTATCTGATCCTATAAATGATGATTCAAAAGACTTAAGAAACCAAGTTGCAATTGATATTGAAAATAGTTTTGATTTTTTAGGTAAGCCAGCAGCAATTATTAATCGTGTGCGGTTTTCTGATCAATCTTTTATTGGTATTAACTCCCCGTCTACATGGGCAGACTATGTAACTCAAGAATTTTTAAGAGATGCAGAACTGTTAGTAACCCCGATTATCGCTTATGATGAAGACACTAGGACAATTCAACTTGAAGTGATTGCAAAAGCGTTAACAGACCTAGAGGGTACATATAATATATCTGTAATGTTAACTCAAAGTCAAATCGTTACCCCTCAATACTATCCTGACCATACTGATTATGAATATGTGCACAATCATGTCTTAAGGGATATGTTGACTGGCACATTTGGTGATCCGGCTTTTACGCAATTAAGTTTTGATGGTGTTAAATCGTTTAATTATACCTATACACTTCCTGAAGATGATGGTGTTACACCAGATTGGGTTGCAGAGGATTTAGAGATTATAGCTTTTATTAGCAATGTGGATACAGAAGACTCTAGAGTCATTCAAGCTTCGACGAATCATGTAATTGAATAGTATATACTTAGAATATTAGGATAATCCAATATCTTTGCCCAAAATAACGGCACAGATGAAGCTTTCTTTAAATTGGCTTAAGAGATATATTGATACAGATTTAGATCCTAACAAAATTTCTGAAATCCTTACGGACATTGGGTTGGAAGTAGAAGGGATGGAGGAAGTGGAATCTATAAAGGGTGGCTTAAAAGGCATTGTAGTAGGTGAAATACTTACTTGTGAAAAACATTCAAATGCAGATAAATTATCTGTAACTACAGTAGATTATGGTCATGGAGAACCATCACAAATAGTTTGTGGAGCTCCTAATGTAAAGGTAGGACAAAAGGTATTGATTGCTACTCCTGGAACCATTCTCTATGATAAAGATGGAGGAAGTTTTAAAATTAAGTCGGGTAAAATTCGTGGTGAAGTTTCAGATGGAATGATTTGCGCTGAAGACGAACTCGGTCTTGGTGAAAGTCATGATGGAATTATGGTTTTGCCTAATGATGTAGCAATTGGCACATTAGCAAATAAATATTTTGATGTTGAAAATGATATTGTTTATGATATTGGGCTTACACCCAATCGATCAGATGCCACAAATCATAAAGGTTCAGCAAAAGACTTAGCGGCCTATTTAAAAATCAATATAGACCAAGATTTACAAATAAAACCTTCATTAAATGCACTTGTGACTTACCCAAATACTAAAGGGGTAGAGGTCGAAATACAAGACAACATTGGATGTCCAAGATATTCGGGAGTTTTATTGGAGAATATAAAAGTTGGAGAGTCTCCCAAATGGATAAAAGATTTACTTACTTCAATCGGAGTTAGACCTATCAATAATGTGGTAGATATCACAAACTTTATACTCCATGATTTAGGTCAACCGTTGCATGCTTTTGATGCAGAAAAGATATCTGGAAATAAGATTATCGTAACCTGTTTGCCTGAGGGTTCTAAATTTATGTCGCTTGATGAAAAAGAAAGATCACTTTTAGCAAGCGACCTTATGATATGTGACGGTGAATCGAATCCAATGTGTATAGCCGGTGTTTTTGGAGGTTTAAATTCTGGAGTTACCAATTCTACAACAAGTATCTTCTTGGAATCAGCTCACTTTAATGCAAAATCGATACGTCGATCGAGTACTAAACATAATCTTAGGACAGATGCTGCTAAAGTTTATGAAAAAGGTCATGATCCTAATATTACAGTCGAAGCTTTGGAAAGAGCAGTTGAGTTATTATTGGAGTATGCTGGAGCAAATGTGGCTTCGAGTTTAGTAGACATATATCCGGAAAAGATTCAAAATGTTGAAGTCATGTTAAGTGTTGCTCATGCTAATACAGTTATGGGTACCAGTTTAAAAATGGACGAAATCATAGCAATTTTAACGGCTTTAGAAATTGGAACAAAAAAAGTAGATACCGATAAAATAATATGTTCAATTCCGACCAATAAATCGGAAGTGTTGCGTGAAGTAGATGTGATAGAAGAAATTTTAAGAATTTATGGATTTAACAAGGTAGCTATACCATCAACGATAAAAAGCACTTTGCAGTTTGTGGACTATCCGACAAAGCGTCAAGTAAAAGAAAGAGTAGCTGATTATTTAGCGCATAATGGATTTAATGAAATGATGGGTTTGTCACTCATCGAATCACATAAGTATGAAGACCACCCGACGGTTACCAAAGAAGAAATGGTTTTTATCAATAATACATCCAATATACATTTAAACATTATGAGACCAGATATGGTCTTAAGTGGATTAGAAAGTGTCCGGAGAAATATTAATCATAAGCAACCAGACTTAAAACTCTTTGAATTTGGTAAATCATATCATAAAGGAGGAGATGATTTTGTTGAAAAAGAGTATTTGACATTGTTTATGAGTGGTCGTAGATCAGAAGAATCATGGCAACACGCAGACAAAGGTCAAATTGATTTTTTTAGTATCAAAAAAGCAGTCACCTCTATTTTAAGTCTATTTGGTTTAGAAAAATATCAGATTGATACATTGGAAAAAGCAGGGTTATGGTCAATGGGAATGACGTATTTTCAAGGAAAGAGATCCATTGTCGAGTTTGGTTTACTTTCAAAGAAAATTATTAAGGGAGCAGGTATCTCAAATGATGTTTACTTTGCGCAATTTAATTGGCAAAACGTATTTGATGCTATTAAAAATAATTCAATTCAAGTATCTGAAATAAGTAAATATCCATCGATCCGAAGAGATTTGGCATTTGTAGTTGATAAAAAAGTTTCTTTTAACGAAATTGATAAAATTTCAAGGAAAGCAGGTAAACAAACGCTAAAAGAAATCACCTTATTCGATGTGTATGAAAATGAAAAACACGTAGGTAAAGGAAAGAAGTCTTATGCAGTGAAATATATATTTTCTGACTTGCAAAAAACATTAAAAGATAAGGAAGTTGACGCTATTATGGAACAAATCATTCGAAAATCAGAGAGCGACCTTGGAGCAATCATTCGTAAATAAAGATCGAATCAACATTTGTCTAGTTGGAGATATTTTTTTACGTTACCTTAGAGTTATATTTTAAGAAATATATTATTAATTAAGAGATACGTAACAGATAAGTGAATGAGGTAGTGTAGGTTTCGTTTTTATAGATATTAACAGAGTCAATCGATAAAAATTTATTTTTTCTTAGAAACAGAGCATAGGACATTGACAAAAATTTAAAAAAGATTATTACCCACTTTATTTAAATAGTCAAAAATCATTCGTTATCCGTAATACTTATTTCGTATAAATTTTTGAAAAAATGGAACTAACTATCCCAGTTTTGGCTGGCTTAGTAGGGGGCTTAATCGTCGGATTTCTTGTTGCAAATACAGTCATTCGAAAGTTGTCATCAAAAAAAATTGATGAAGCAAATAGACAAGCAGACCTTACCTTAAAAGAAGCGGATTTAACCGCAAAATCAAAGATTGAATCAGCAGAAAATAAAGCTGAAAATATTGTTTCAAAAGCAGAAGCAAAAAATGATTCAATTAAACAAAAAAAGATTAACGAAGCAAAAGAAAAATTTTCGCAGCTTAAGAGTGACTATAATAGTTACAAGTCTGAGCATAAGGTGGAAATGAAAGAGCGTGAAATGCAAGTTGTTGCCGCAGAAAAAGAGCTGGAAACAAAAACGTCAATGTTTAAAGAAAAATTGGAAAACATTGATAGCAGAGAATCTGAGGTTAAGGCGATACGATCGAATCTAGATAAGCAATTAACTATTATTGCAAAAAAGAAAGAAGAACTAGATCGCGCAAATGAAGTTCGGATTAAAGAATTAGAAACAATTTCAAAATTGTCCGAATCAGAAGCGAAAGAACAATTGTTGGAAGCTGTAAAAGCGAAAGCAGAAACAGATGCCATGTCTCTAGAAAAAGAAATTATTTTAGACGC
>CALDTZ010000052.1 GCA_937924805.1 uncultured Saprospiraceae bacterium | reverse complement strand
AACGGAGGAAGTTGAAGATACGATTGGTGAAGGAAATCATATGATGGAGTTTACACCATGTGGAATTGAATATCATGGTGGTTCAAAAAGTGGAGAAAATCTAGACACTTGGATTTGGATTATGGATACAGGTATCGATGTTGATCACCCAGAGTTGAATGTTATTAATGAAGCACCTTATGCTACAACCTTTTATGGTGATGATTGGGAAGATAGAAGAGGCCATGGTACTCATGTAGCAGGGATTGCGGCAGCGAAAAAAAATGGTATTGGAATTGTAGGTGTATCAGCAGGCGCTTCGGTAGTTCCCGTTAAAGTGTTAAACGATGCAGGGGTGGGTCCTTGGTCAACCATTATTTCTGGTCTTGACCATATTGCAGGATATGATATTCCTGGAGACGTATTAAACTTAAGTTTAGGTGGCTCAGATACTTACTTTTGCAATGGTAATAATCCTATGAGAACAGCGATTAACAATATTAGTGATGATGGAACATGGGTAATTATTGCCTCTGGAAATGAAGGGTATAACAATCAATATACGGCACCTGGATGTATCGATGGAACTCGAGTATTAACTATCGGCAATATTGATTGCAATGATCAGTGGAATTCAACTTCAAATTATGGAACATCTGTTGATTTTGTAGCTGTAGGAACCAATGTATTGTCTACGTTTATAGATGGAGGGTATGCGGTTTTAACTGGAACTTCAATGGCCGCGCCGCATGTGGCAGGATTAGTACATCAAAGTAACGCACGTCCAACAGTTAAAGGATATGTAGCAAGAACAAATACTGATAAATATAGGATTGCAAATAAATAACGCATCGTAGGTGTTGATAAAAAGGAAGAAATGCTATTTCATTTCTTCCTTTTTTTATACCCAATTTCAAAGAGATAATTCGATTTTTTTCCTTATTTATACAATCAAGAAGTCTGTTCCTATGAGATTTTTACTCCTATCGATTCTATTGATGTCGTTTTATCTGCCTCAGATAATTGGGCAATCAAACATGCCTTCATGGGAAAAAGTTAAAATTATCCAAGATAGTTCTGCAACGAACACCAATAATTACAATTTCGAACAAGCTCAAGTTTGGCAGGATAGTCTTTTCTTAATAGCGAAAAGATGGAAGCTACAAGATTCTTCTTTTTTAGGGTTAGCTTACTACAATCAAGGTAGAATATTTCATTTTCAAGGAGATATTCAAAAAGCTAAATCTAATTACGAAAAAGCAGTTTCAACGTTTAGAGCGTACGAGGAAAGAAAAGAAAACCTAGGTGGATTATTGTCAAATTTAGGTCTTATCAATTCAGGTTTAGGAAACTATGTATTATCCATAAAATATTTAAAAGAATCGCTACAAATTGACTTTGAGCTAGTAGGTAGGGAAAGTGAATATTATGCCAATGGTCTTGAAAACTTGGGTACCGTTTATTACGAAATGTTTGAATATCAAAAAGCGATAAAGCACTTTAATGAAAGTTATGCTATAAAAGACGCTTTACTAGGTTCGAATCATTTATCGACAGTTCAAGTCAAGAGTAACCTTGGGTTAGTGTATTCCGATTTGAAGCAATTTGGAATTGCAGAACGTCTGTACATGGATGTTTATGAAAACCTTGATTCAGAAAATCCTTCTCACCACTTTGTTAACTATTCCGTAAATAATAATTTAGGTGAAATATATTACCAGTTTGAAGCATACGATCAAGCTGAATTTCATTTTTCGCAAGCCCTTGAATTTATTGAAAATATTATTGGGAATGAAAACATGTACTATGCAGATGTATTAGGCAATTTAGGAGCTATATACGATGAAGTTGGGCAGAAACAAAAGGCATTTGATAATTACAATGAGGCGCTTCGAATAATGGACAAATTAGAACTTTCTGAAACGTATAAATATGGAATGAAAGTCATGAGTATTGGTATCATCCATTATAAACTGAATCAATTTGAAAAAGCCCTAGAATTTATTGAAAAAAGCAGGGCTATTTTTGAAAAATCGATCGGTATTGATAATTACCATATGGGAATTAATTATACAAATACATCAAAAATTTACGAAGGAAAAAATAGACTGGATGAAGCTTTAAAATGGATATCGAAGGCAAACCAAATCTATAAGGAAGTATATGGATCTTCTCATCTTAATTCCTTTCAAACAGGTATTAAAAAACTACAACTTCAATTAAAATTGGATCGAAAAAAGATTAATGTTGAAGCATTTGAATTGTATCTACACCAGGCGATTGAATATTTCGAAAACACAGCGAAATATATGTCAGATATTGATCTTCAGAATCTAAATAGCACCTTTGAAGATTTTTACAATACTGTAAGTTTTATTTGTCAATCGAATGTAGAAAATGAAAAATTACAAGCGCTATATTTAAAATGGCTGTGGTTCCAAAATGGATACATTTTAGATCGAAGGATTTTTTTGAAGCAATTGGAAACCCAAAATGAAAACCTTTCAGATATTATAGAAAAAAGAAATGAAATAAATAGTCAAATTGTTAATCAATGGGCGCTTCCAATCGAAGATCAGACGAATGTAGATAGTTTGTTAAGGATTGCAAACGGTATTGAAAAATCGCTTGTGTTATCCAACCAAGACCACCTCAAACAAAGAGTTAATAATATTGATGAATTTAGAAATGGGTTATCGTCGGATCAGTGGATTTGCCAATTTTATATGTTTAGTATGGATACTATAAATCAATACGGGGCTATTGTTTTTTCTAAGGATGAGATTTTGAACATTCCTCTGGATAATCTACAAAAAATGGACGCAACACTAACTTCTTTAGTCAAAAATAAAGATCCTGAAACGATTAATAGTTTGTATGAAGATGACTCAGAAAATAGACAATTATTATATGAATCATTATGGAACCCAATCTTAAGTAAGGTGCCAACAGAAAGTAAAATATATTATTCGTTAGATGGTAACCTACACCGGTTTAATTTGGAAATGCTTAGTCCATCGAATCATAGTTATGAATTTCATTTGTTTAATAATTTAAGACAATTAAGTCAATTGAATAAGGAATCCAAGCGAATTTCAAGCGCATATATATTTGCTGATATCGATTATGGAGAAGCAAAAGAAATGTTGTGGAAAAACTTGCCAAACACAAAAAAAGAAGGAGAAAAAGTAAGTCGTATTTTAAAGGATAATAGTATAAAATCCAAAACTTTTGATGGTCTAACAGCAAATGAGTTGGAAGTGAAAGAAGCATTGTCAAAGACAAATTTCGATGTTTTACATTTTGCAACTCATGGTTATTTTAAGTCAAAAATAGAGGGTATAAATAATCGAAAATCTGTACTTTTTCACAAAGATCCTCTCAATAATTCTGGTCTAGTATTGTCTAATGTAAATAATACATTGTACGCTGTGAATTCTTCAAATGATGGAATGTTGACCTCTTTAGAGTTAAGTGCCTTAAATTTAAAACAAACAAATTTAGCAGTGCTTTCTGCATGTCAGTCTGGATTAGGTGAAATAAGTAAACAAGAAGGAGTGTATGGACTACAAAGAGCTTTGTCAGGGATTGGTGTTGATAATATCATCATGACTCTTTGGGAAGTGAGTGATAAGCATACATTGTATTTTATGGAAGCATTTTATCTAAATTGGATTGAATATAAAATGCCATTAAAAAATGCATTTGTAGAAGCACAAAAGGAGATAAAAGAACAATATGGAGACCCTTATTTCTATGCAGGTTTTGTTCTTTTAGAAAATCATATGATTGCGAATAAACTTGAATCAAATAGGTTGCTCTATTTAGGAATTCTAGTTTGTCTATTCGTATTATCAGTTCTTATTTGGAGAAGAATAAATAAAATAGAAAAATGAATATTTCCTACTCGGATCAAGAATTAATTAAACTTTTTGAAGAAGATTCACCTTCGTCGAGGAACAAAGCCATGACAAGTTTATTTAATAATGAAAAATTGAAAAATAGCGTTTTAAAATACTTAAGAAACAAAGGTACGAGCTATGATATTGCCATTGATATATTTAAGGACGCTCTGATTACCTTATCATTGGCAATAAAAAAAGGAAATTATAAAAAAGAAAATGATATTCACTCTTATCTATTTGGCATTTGTAAATATTTGTGGCTTAATAAAATGCGCTCGAAAAAACCCGTTGATTATAAAGAAAGTGTTCCAGAATTAGAAATTTCAGATAATCCGGTAACAAAACTGGTTGCTGCCGACAATAGTAATATGATAAGTAAGGTGTTAGGTTATTTAAAAAACCCTTGCAAAGATATTTTACAACTTTGGAGTTACGGGTATAAGTTTTCTGAAATAGCCACAAAAGTGGGTTACGCAAGTGAAGGAGTCGCCAGGAAGAAAAAACATCAATGTTGGAAATCCTTACTTGAACTTTTAGAAACGAGATCAGATTTAAAAGATCAGTTAAAAATGATAGCATGAATTTTTTTGAACAAATACATGATTTTATAAATGAAAATTTATCAGAAGTTGATTTGCAACTATTTGAATCTGAATTAGAAAAGAATAGTGCATTAAAGGAAGCTGTAGAAGATTATAAATTGGAATCTACATTGAAAGATATTTTGTTTTTTGGGCAAGCAAAAGCTGAGCTTGATGCCATTGAAATATCAAGTAATAAAGTATTTAATAATGACCTATCATCGAATAAAAGCACAAACACAATACGTAAGCTATTCCCTAAATTGGCAATAGCAGCAAGCTTTTTTGTTTTAGTAGGTGCCGTTTTTTTATTTAATCAACCATCTAACCCTCAGGATATATTTATAGAAAATTTTGATGCTTACCCTTCAGAATTGATTGAAATTGTACGAGGTGGAAATGATGATAATAGCTTATCTCAAGCATTTATATTATATGAGTCTGGTAAATTTCAAGAAGCTCTAATTGCATTTGAAAATGAAACCATAGATGATTTAGACTTCTATCGAGCTATTTGTCTTTCAGGATTGAATCAATATAGTGAATCAAACAATTTGTTTTCGACTATACAAAGTCCAACTTTTTCACGTCAGATACTCTGGTATCAAGCTTTAAATAATTTTGCTTTAAATAATTTTAAAGATGGTAAAGAAAATTTAAAAGATCTTGTAAACCTAGGACCGGGATTTAAATTTAAACAAGCAAATCAGCTTTTAACGGAATTATAGAATACAATTTATACTTGTTCAAGGGAAAACGTCAGATTACTGATTTTTTCCCTTTTTTGATTATAGATTTTTTAAAATATCATGTCAAGATGGTAACGGTTTGTATACACACATACACTTCAATAGTATTACTAACCATTTAAAAATAAAATAATGAAAAATGCAATGAATGTAAATGTGTATCATTCTTTGATCCTAATCATATGTGCCATGTTTATGACAAGCTGTGAATTATTCAACCTGGATGGAGAAGAAATATCAACAGAAGATGTTTTTAAATTAGATGTAGCGTTAAACCCACTAAATCTAGAGACTGACCTCTTTGATGTACAATATGGTGCGCTCGAAAATATTGGTAGCTATCCAGAAATTGAGTCTTTCAAATTTGATGTTTTGTTAGGTAAAGGAAATCTATTGGTGGATGCTGAGACATCTGAAATTATGGGTAATGACGATTTTATCTTTTTTAAATTGTATTCGTTAGAAAATGATAAAATTGCGAATGGCACCTATTCTTTTGGGGAGAATATCACAGGTTCGTTAAATCCAAATTCTTTTGAAATTGGGTTTGGTCAGGTAAGCACGATGTCTCAGACCAATATAATGATGATGTCTGGTGGCACTATTACCGTTACCAATGAAAATGAATTTACATTGTTGGATTTTGATATTCGACTTATCGATGACACATCATTAACAGGAAAATGCTTGGTTATCTTCGATCGTTTATAAAGTAAAATCAAATCCAAAATTTTAATAAAATGCTATAAACTGGAATAAGTAAAATCCAGGATGTTTTATTTTAAAAATTTAGTTAGATTTTATATCTTAGTACAGTATAATACCTGTTGTAAAACAAATACGAACTCTTCATATTTTTGGGTATTTGCAATCAAACTGAACTATAAATAAAGTAAAATATATGGATATATTTTACTTAGTCTGTCACGCTCTAATTTCTATGCGAAGGTGCACAAAAGCATATAGCTATTGTATGACTCGTATGGCCAATTGTATAATTAATTAATCAAAACGATAATAACATTATGAAAAATTTCAATCAAACATTTAGCACTTATTTTTTTACATTTTTAATGCTTTTATCTGCAAGTATCTTTTTTACTTCATGTAAAAAGGAAGGATGTACAGACCCTTTAGCAGAATCTTACAATGCTGACGCCGATGAAGATGATGGGTCGTGTGTATATGCTAGAGACAAGTTTCTTGGTACCTTTAATATTTCTGAAACATGTGCAGGTGATAATTATAATTATCCAATTGTTATAAGTGAATCTTCAATCGGAGTCAATACCGTTTTATTACAAGATTTTGGTGGATATGGAGAGACGGTAAAAGGAACGGTTTCAGGCAGTACAATATCTGTAAGTGACACCCCTACAACGATAGTTTACAACGGTACCATTACAATCAGTGGTTCGACGATAACCTTCAGTTATAACCTTACTGTCGGTACAAATATTTTGAGTTGCTTTGGCAATGGGATCAAGCAATAATCGAATAAAATCATGACGTTAGAAAAGATTCAATCTTAAGTATAAAAACCGGGAAAGTAAACTTTTCTGGTTTTTTTTATAAATACTGGTAACGTTAATTTTGAGATAATACACTATTAAAATAAAAACGATGAAAAATTTTAAAATTCTATTTTGTATCCTATTTATCAGTTCAATCAGTTTGACAAGTTGTGGTACATTTAAGCAAAATTATTCAAATATTCATGCTTCTCGTACAGATGTAATTTTACAGGAAGCTAATTTTAGAGTCATACGAAAAGTAGAAGCTTCTGCAAAAGCTAATTATGTTTTTGGGATAGGAGGTTTAGCTAAAAAAGGACTTGTCGCAACGGCAAAATCTAGAATGTATGAAGCGGCTGATCTGGAAGGCGCTCAGATAATTATTAAAGAAAATGTTGAGTGGAAAAGATCAACCTATATTGGTAACTTATGGGGGTCACGATCTGTGACTGTTAGTGGTTTGATTATCGAATTTACTAGGTAAGAATTATTTTTTTTTATAGAATGTATATGAGTTAGGATGTCATAAGTGTTTTTATACCACGAATATTGATATTTATGAAGCGCAGTATTCATAATTATAAAACAATTAGAAGTCTTTCGTTTTTACGGAAGACTTTTTTATTATCGAATATTTTATTCAAATCAAATCGAATTGCATCATTAATAAATCATAATTTAGTACCTTGATTTCTTTTAGTAAAACGAGTTCGACAAACTTAAATATATTGACACCTACAGAAATTTTAGCTTCAATCAAACACCCAGAGTGGGATAGTGTTTCAGCCATCAGGCCAAATGAAGCACTATTTATGTATAATTTTGTCAAAGAGAAAGGTTTTAAAAAGACCCTAGAAGTTGGTTTTGCAATTGGTATGTCTGCCTCTCACATTATTGCTGCAACAAATAGCCATCATATCGTGATGGACCCATTTCAAGAGCGGTATGGAAATTTTGGATTAAATAATATAAAGAAACTTGGGTTCGAAAGCTTACTTGAACATAGGCCAGATTTTTCACATAATGTGCTACCCGAATTATTAAAAACAGAAAAGACATTTGATTTTATATTTATTGATGGAGATCATAAGTTTGATGGTATCCTCGTAGATTTTTACTATGCAGATCTATTACTTGATGAAGGAGGTTACATTATGCTTCATGATACATGGATGAGGAGCACGAGACTGGTTGAAAAATTTATAAAAAGCAATCGAGATAATTTTGAATACATATCAACACCTCTAAAAAACATTGCGGTCTTTAAAAAGACGGGACAAGATCAAAGAGATGGAATGTATTTCAGAGAATTTTTCACTTTCAAATCAATGCTAAAATATCATGTTATTACTTGGTTAACTACAGGAAATGACAATGTTTTAAAGAGATTTGTCCGTAAGATGAAAGGTAAATAAATAAGACTTAACACGATATATTCGTTGATTTATGCAACAAAACATTAATATGTACCTTTGTATATATAATGTAATTTCAATTTACCTCCATTTTTAGAGTTTTATTGATTTTCTTTCTTGGTTACTATTATAAAAAAGAGAAAAATACCGGATGCAAAATCCTAATTTAGATGCTACGACCTCGAATTTTACGCCAGATGACAAGCAAATCGATAAAGCGTTAAGACCTAAATTTTTAAAAGACTTTAGTGGTCAACCGTCCATCGTTGATAATTTGGAAATTTTTATTCAAGCAGCCAAACTCAGAAACGAACCCTTAGATCATGTTGTACTTCACGGACCTCCTGGACTTGGTAAGACTACGTTATCTCATATTGTATCCAACGAATTAGAAGCTAATTTTAAAATGACAAGCGGTCCTGTCCTTGAAAAAGCAGGTGATTTAGCAGGTTTGTTGACAAATCTTGGAGAAGGGGATGTTCTATTTATAGATGAAATTCATAGACTTAATAGTGTAGTTGAAGAGTATTTGTATTCAGCAATGGAGGATTACAAAATTGATATTATGATCGATTCTGGTCCAAGTGCGAGAAGTATTCAGATTGAATTAAACCCGTTTACCTTAATTGGGGCAACGACTAGAATGGGGTTACTAACAGCTCCACTGAGAGCAAGATTTGGGATTACTTGCCATTTAGATTATTACAATATTGATACCCTTAAAAAAATTGTTCAACGTAGTGCTAATATCATGGACGTTGAAATCGATGATGATGGTGCTACCGAAATCGCATCAAGATCTAGAGGTACTCCAAGAATAGCGAATGCACTTTTAAGAAGGGTCAGAGATTTTGCACAAATTAAAGGTAATGGTACGATAGGTTTGAAAATTGCCAAATTTGCATTGGCTGCTTTAAATGTAGATGAATGCGGTTTAGATGAAATGGACAACCGAATTTTGAATGTAATCATCGATAAATTCAAAGGTGGTCCAGTAGGACTTTCTACCATAGCTACAGCCGTCGGAGAAGAATCGGGTACAATCGAAGAAGTGTATGAACCATTCCTGATTATGGAAGGATTTATACAGCGTACTCCCCGAGGTCGTGAAGTTACACCCAAGGCATATCATCATTTGGGTAAAAACCCTCCAGCAAGTGAAAATAATTTATTTTCTTAAGCTTGAGCTGTTGGAGTGAAATTCATTGGTGGCAAATGACCTGAGTTTTCCTCTCTAATAGGTCCATGTTGCTTTTCAAATTTGCTTAGATTCTCAGCTAATGCTTTATACAAACGTTTGGCATGACTCGGTGATAATATTACACGTGATTTCACTTTTGCCTTAGGGACATTAGGGACAAGTCTTATAAAATCAAGTACAAATTCACTTTGTGAATGAGAAATAATTGCCAAGTTTGCATATACTCCTTCTGCAATCTCCTCAGGTAACTCTATATTGATTTGGTTCTTTTTAACTTTATCGTCTGCCATCTTTTTTTCTTAAAGGTACGTGTTATTGATAAATTCTATCCTATTTCTATTGGTTTTAAATACACAAATCGAAAAAGATAATAAAGCGAAATAATGGTTATTTAAGCTAAAAACAGTATAGAATGTTAAAATTAAATGCATAATATACTCACTATCAGTAATTAATAAAATTAATTTTAACATAAATATTATTTTACTATATGTATAATATATTGTTTATTAATGTTTAATGTATTGTTTTCTTGAATATGTGTATCTCGTTATTAATAAAATTGTATATTTACGATACCAAAATCCGATATCTCATGCAATCTATTCACATTGCTGAACACTTTCCCCATTTTAGTCCTTTGAAGCATTCGCGTGCTAAAAAAGAACTTGTAATCATTGTCGCAATATTAGCACTTGGTCTTATAGGTATAAGTACTTGTTTGCTTGATGATGCGTCCACTACAGATTATACCATTCAACAAATGAATGTAACCTCATTATCAATGCGGTAACCAAGTAAAAAATATGTAGAGTATAAGGGGATAAACACCCTCCAATCATCATTTTGAATATAAATGTGGTAAACATTTCATATGATATCTTACAATTTTTATAATTTACTTTAGTTATAAAGTAGTATGAAGACATTTATCGAGAAATATTCGTTTGGCGTGTGCAACTATCTTGGTTCTAAGATGGGGTTAGCATCATCAAGAGTTAGAGTTTATTTTATTTATGCTTCATTATTTACCTTCGGATCACCTATAGTGATTTACTTAGCAGTTGCTTTTTGGTTAAATATTAAAAGGTATGTGCGCAATGGTTGGCGATTTATCGTTGACTAGAAACTAAAAGCATATTGAATAATATTTGCACCCATTTGCAAAGCTTGGGCTCTTTTAGCCGGAGAATCTTTATGAACAGAAGGATCTTCCCATCCATCACCCAAATCACTTTCATAGCTATAAAAACAAACCAATCGTCCTTCCCAAAATAGGCCATATCCAATCGCTGGTTTGTCATCATGCTTATGAATCTTTGGTAAGCCTGATTTGAAATCAAAATGTTGATGATACACCTCGTGATTAAAGGGTACTTCTTTAAGTTCTAATTCTGGAAATATCTTTTTAAGTTCAGGTCTTACAAATGGATCCATGCCATAGTTATCATCAATGTGTAAGAATCCACCTGCGATTAAATAATTTCTAAGGTTATCCGCTTCAGCAGCCGAAAAAACAACATTTCCATGCCCTGTCATATGCACAAAGGGGTAGTTAAATAAATCGACACTGCCAACTTCAACGGTTTCGTAATTCGGGTTGATATTGGTATTTAATGTAGTATTACAAAACTGAGCCAAATTTTTCAACGACGTTGGATTTGAATACCAATCACCACCGCCATTATATTTCAATAATGCAATCTCCACTGTATAATCTTTCTGAATTGGTGTAAAAGACATGAATAGAATGACACAAAGTGCCAACAATTCCAAAACAAACCACTTTTTTAAATGCTTCATATAAAGTATAACAATGAATTGCTAAGATATAGTATAAATTCTAACTAAGGAAAATTGAAGCAGCAACAATACCAGCGGTCTCAACACGCAACCTTGTTTTGCCCAATGTAACAGGCTTCCAATCATGACTTTTGAAAAGTTCAATCTCTTGATTAGAAAAGTGCCCTTCAGGACCGATCAAAATACTTGCTTCTTGAATGCCTTTTGTAGCTTCACCAAAGCTCAAAATATCTTTTTCCATATGACCAAAAAAGCGAAATTCAGGTGATTGATTAGCAATGAAGTCTTCTACTTTCTGAACATCATGCAATATGGGCAAAAAGGTTTGACTGGATTGCTTCATAGCACTAATCGCAATTTTCGTAAGCCGATCCATTTTGACTTTTGCTTTTTCACTGTGTTTGTATTCAAGAAAGCTAATTTCATGAATACCAATTTCAGTAGCTTTCTCGACAAACATTTCAATGCGAGAAGGAATCTTGGTAACACCAATAGCGATATGTAATCTTTCCTTTTTTATAGACTGCGTCGTTTTTTGGATGATCGTTTTAATCGTTTTTTTCTCGATTGAATCGATGACAACTTCATAGAGTGCACCTTGACCATCGGTAATAAACAAGGTATCACCTACTTTCTTTCGCAGAGATCGTGTGATGTGTTTATAATCATCACCAGCAATAATTATGGACGAATTCTTAATATTTTGACTATAAAAAATAAACATTCAATAGATGTTATGTGTATGATAGTAGATAAAACGATAACTGCAAATATTATACTACCTTTGCAAACGTTTGAAGTTTCAGAAAAATTTATAAAATTATGCTGGTTACAGTAGCTCAGTTTTTACTTAGTTTGTCTATTCTTGTCGTTCTACACGAATTTGGACATTATTTACCTGCTAAGTGGTTTAATACACGTGTAGAAAAGTTTTATTTATTTTTCGATCCATATTTTTCACTCGTCAAAAAACAAATTGGTGAAACTGAATGGGGGATAGGTTGGCTGCCACTAGGTGGTTATGTCAAAATCTCTGGAATGATAGATGAAAGTATGGACAAAGAGCAAATGGAGGGACCTGTCCAACCTTGGGAGTTTAGAGCTAAACCAGCATGGCAGCGACTTATCATTATGCTGGGAGGAGTAACGGTAAACTTTATTCTAGGATTTTTCTTGTTTGGAATGATCATATTCACTTGGGGTAAAAGCTATATACCCAATTCAAATGTTACTCAAGGAATCTATGTAGATAGTTTGGGGATGGAATTGGGATTACGGGATGGTGATAAAATTATTTCCGTAGGTGATTTAAAAATGGAAAAGTTTCATGCTCCACTTCTAACCATGGAGATAAGTATCAATAATGCCAAAGAAATTGTTGTTGAGAGAAATGGACAAAGAGTAAGTCTTCCTGTTAAAGATGAACATATCGCTATGTTGACATCGCAAGATAGACAAGGAGTCCCCGTTTTTGGACCTAGAATCTTATCTATATTGGATGATGTTGCCGAAAATTCAAAAGCAAGTGAAATTGGTCTAAAGTCAGGCGATCGACTTTTATCGATAAATGGTAATGATGTAACATTCTATCATGAGTTTCAAAAGCAGCTAAATATTGCTAAAGGGGCGCCTATAAATGTTGTTTATCTTCGAAATAATAGGGACACGTTAAAAAGTACAGTTACAGTTGAAAAGAATAATCCACTTGGTGTAACAGCACAAATGCCTGAAATGGTAAGCGAAAAGTTTGGCTTAGGAACCTCTATGATGATGGGTGTAAATCAAGGCGTTGATTTTCTAAACACTCAACTCAAAGCTTTTGGCCAAATGTTTAGAGGTAAAATAAAAGCAAAAGATAGTTTAGGAAGCTTTATTACTATAGGAAAACAATTTGGTACTAATTGGGATTGGCGTCGTTTTTGGAATATGACAGCAATGCTATCTATCATTTTAGCATTCCTAAACCTACTTCCAATCCCCGCTTTAGATGGTGGACATGTCATGTTTTTACTTTGGGAAGTGATTACTGGTATCAAACCGAACGATAAGGTTCTTGAATATTCTACATTAGCTGGGTTTATTTTATTGATGATATTTATGGTTTATGCATTAAGCCTAGATATATCTAGATTATTTTAAATGAACTTTTTCGACTTATTTGATATCGAAAAAGACCTTAAAATAGATAAGGCTGGATTGAAAAAGACTTTTTATGCTTTGAATAAAAAGTATCACCCCGATTTTCATACCCAACAGGATGAAGAAGGTCAATGGGATAGCATGGATATGACGATGCAAATTAATGAGGGGTTAAAAGTTTTGTCAGATATTGATTTGAGGATTAAATATATTTTAAAAATCAAAGAGGTAAATATGGATGAAAAATTGAATGCACTACCTCAATCATTCCTTATGGAAATGATGGATATCAATGAAGCTTTGATGGACGCCAAAATGGAAGGAGATGAAGCTGGAATTGTAAACGCAAAAGCAGGTATTGAAGCATTTATGAATACATTAGCACAATCATTTGAATCGTTGAAAAAGCGCTTTATTTTTGATCAAGTTAGTGTTGAGGATTTAGAAGAGTTAAAAATGATTTATTTTAAAAGGAAATACTTAAAACGATTAAAGCAACAAATTTCTTAAAGGGTTTACCTTATTAAAGGAAAAAGTATATTTTTGCAATCCACTTTAAGCCGATGTGGCGGAATTGGTAGACGCGCTGGATTCAAAATCCAGTTTCTTCGGGAGTGTGGGTTCGATTCCCACCGTCGGTACTAAGTAGTCAAAAAGAGGTTATTAACAACCCATTAAAACTACTGTAAATCAAAGGATTAAGCCAAATAGCGAAAGTTGTTTGGCTTTTCTTTTGCTCTTTATTGTCCCTTTGTTGTCCTCTATTTGTCCCCTCGATGTATCTTTAGGGTACAATTACGCCCATGTCAGTTACTTTAAGATGGAAAGAAAACAAAAACGGCTCTAAGACGGCTTACTTAGACGTTTACAATAAAGGGAATAGAAAGAAGAAATACATTGATATTAGAATTGAAAAAAACGATACGGATAAGAAAGCTAAAAAACAACTAGCTGAATCGATTCGATCAAAATATCATTCCGATATTATAAATAAAAAGTTTGGATTAGTATCTGAAGATAAATTGCAAACATGCTTTATTACCTTTTTCCAAAATTTTTTAATTGGTTATAAAAAGGCAGGACGTAGAAAGTACAAATATGCCTATGAAAAGTTTCTTACCTACTTAGTGGCTCAATCTATCATATCTAAAAAACAAAAGTCAGAAAACCCTAAAATTGATTTTTCCGAAATTGGTAAAAATGATGGATTACCGTTTGACCAATTAACGAATATCGTTTGTAGGAATTATAAAGAGTATCTGTATAGTTCAGAAAGTGGATTAAATGGAGAAACACCGTATGACTATTTTGTAAGGTTTAGAACGGTGGTAAATCGTGCTTATGATGAAAAGTATTTGATTGAAAACCCTACATCAAAGATTAAGCTATCTAAACCAGAAAGCACCCTTAAAAAGCAAATCTTAGTAGAAGCAGAGTTGCAAAAATTGGCTAAAACAATATGTAATCATTCTGAAGTGAAGCGTGCCTTTCTCTTTGCTTGCTTTACTGGATTAGGCGAAGCAGAAATAAAGAAACTAACCTTTAGACATTTAGCAGATAACAGATTGAATATAGAAAGAGCTAAGAACGGTAAAAAGGTAGCGAGTGCCTTACCTGCTACTGCTATGACTTTAATTGGACAAATAGGTAAAGCAGATACAAAAGTCTTTAGATTACCTTCAAATACGGCTATAAGCAAGCACTTAAAAAATTGGATAGAAGAATCTGAAATAGACAAACACATTACATTTTATTGTGCTCGCCATACTTTTGCAATTATGAATCTAAAGCGAGGTGCAAACCTTAAGACAATTAGCAAGATATTAGGACATACCACGACCGTTCCAACCAATAAGTATTTGAACTATCTCGATGAAGAGAAAGACAAAGCCATGAATAATTTACCAGAATTGGTTTTCTAAACCTTATTATCTTAGTCTTATGGCTAAAATCTTAAAACGAGGGTATCAACCGTATTCTAAAGCTGAAAAAGCGCAAAT
>CALDTZ010000051.1 GCA_937924805.1 uncultured Saprospiraceae bacterium | reverse complement strand
GGTTTGCAGAATTTCAGCTTCATGTGCTAAGTATTCTTTCCACCTTTCTAAGGCTCTTTCTTCCCCCGCGTACTTTTTTGCGAGGTCAATAAAAAGCTTATAATGACCTGCTTCTGAAACCATGAAGGTATGATAAAATGATTTTAAATTATCATCAGATATTTCAAGTGATAAAAGTCTAAATCTTTCACAGCTTCTTGCTTCTATTAAGGCAAACGTAAGTAGTTTTTCGAGTAGATTCTGATCTCGACTACCTCCTTTATGTTGAAACTTCAAAAGTGCATTTACATATTCATCTCTACGTTGATTACCCAAGGGAAGTTTTCTTTTTTTAAGTTCAGCAAGAACCATTCTAAAGTGCCCCCATTCTTCAGTAACGATGGGCATAAGCGCTTCGACCATTTCTGTTCTTTCTGGAAATCGTTGGATCAATGAAATTCCAGAAGCGGCAGCTTTCATTTCGCAATATGCGTGATCCGTAAGGATTTCACCTAAATCCATTTCCGCTAAATTAACCCATCTGGGATCCGTTGGTAGGGTTAAACCCAACATGGTTTTATTATTTGTCAAGACAAGTTAATTGATGTTTAAATAAATGAATATTCTCTACTGGATATTTTTCAAGACCATTACTCCAAATTACTTCAATATCACTTACCAAATACTTTTTTAGCATTTTAGCTTCATAATCTGCTAATAAGTAAGCGGCTTTGAATATTGTTTTATCTTCCGTTTTTGAAAGCTTTCCCTTGTCTGTTTTTAAGTTTGACAAATAGATAAATTCACCATTTAAAAAGTGAATTTTAATCTTACTATCTTTAAATATCCCTCCATAATTTGCAATAGCTTGTGTGGATTGGATATCAAAAATCAGATCTATAAAATAATGCTTGTTAACGATACTCGTACTTGCAAACACTCTAATAAGTTCTAAATCTGGTGCGACTCTAAGAATTGAAGGTTGTGTATACCCCAATAATTTAATAAAATCACATTCTTTTTTATCTACTAATAACTCAGTATCATAACCTTCAAATCGGATAGAGCATTCGAAATCAGTTTTTATTTCTTCTTTAATTGGTTTAAATCTCATCTTATCGTATTGGGCAAAACTGTTGAAGCACAAAAAAATGAATACAATAAAACTTGATAATCTCATTAAGGGTGTCATAATGTGTAATATTTTACGAAAATAGCGGTTTTAATTTAGGTTTACAAAAAGGCATGCCTTATAATAGGATAGTGTTTCAAATGATAATTATTTTTACTTTTATACGAACTAAATGTAACCATTGGATTTTTTACCAGAAAGCATAAATTTTCTTAACATACTCGATGTATTTATAGTTGGATATTTGTTTTTCCTAATCTATAAATTATTAAAAGGCACAATCGCTTTTAATATTGTTATTGGTGTAATCCTTTTTTATGCTGTTTATTGGATTGTAACAGCATTAGATATGCGTCTATTATCGCTGCTGTTAGGTAAGTTTGTAAGTTTTGGTGCTTTAATTTTGCTTATTATATTTCAGCCAGAAATTAGGCGTTTCTTATTAATGGTGGGGTCTACAACGTTAAAAGGTAGATTGCGTTTTTTAGATCGATTTTTAGGTGATAAGGATACGGTTGAAAATGTAGATTTTGTTACGAACACAAAAACAATAGCAGATGCCGTTGAAAAACTGGCTAAAACAAAAACAGGGGCTCTAATTGTATTGGCAAACTCAGACGTAGAAAACTTAGTAAAAACAGGTAAAAGCCTAGATGCCGAACTTAGTTCTACATTATTAGAAAATCTATTTTTTAAAAATGCCCCTTTACATGATGGTGCTGTTATTATCAAGGGTGATCGTATTGCTGGGGCCAGTATTATTCTTCCGGTATCTGAAAATAGGAAGATAGATGGAGATCTTGGACTAAGGCACCGAGCAGCAATTGGAGCTTCGGAAAACACGAACTTAGTTTGTATTGTTGTTTCTGAAGAAACAGGTCAAATCGCTATGGCCATTAATGGGAAAATTAGCAGAAATATAGGGTTGCTTGAATTAAAAGAACGAGTAAATCAATATTATCAAAATTAATAGATGAAAAACGTACAAGAATATATTTCACAACATAAGGATCGATTTTTAGACGAACTTATGGAGTTATTAAAAATACCTTCAATAAGTGCAGACAAGGCATTTATAGCAGAAACGCGAAAGACTGCTGAGTTTGTTGCAGATAAATTGAAAAGTGCCGGTGCTGATAAGGTACAACTTTTTGAAACAGAAGGTAATCCAATTGTTTACGGTGAGAAAATGGTAAGCCCTGATTTACCTACGGTATTAGTATATGGGCACTATGATGTACAGCCTCCAGATCCTGTTGAACTTTGGGATTCAGGTCCATTTGAGCCAGTCATTAAAAAGACAAAATTACACCCAGAAGGGGCAATTTTTGCTAGAGGTGCTTGTGATGATAAAGGTCAAGCCTACATGCATATCAAAGCATTTGAAGCCATGGTCGATGCAAACCATTTGCCTTGTAATTTGAAATTTATGATCGAAGGTGAAGAGGAAGTCGGGTCTGTAAACCTTGGTCCTTTTTGTAAAGAATATAAGGAAATGTTAGCTTGTGATACAGTATTATTAAGTGACACATCCATTATAAGTAGAGATACACCATCCATCACAGTTGGACTTAGAGGTTTATCTTATATAGAAGTTGAGGTTCAAGGACCTAATAAAGATTTGCATTCTGGAGTCTTTGGAGGAGCGGTTGCTAATCCAGTTAATATTCTTTGTGAAATGATTGCAGGATTGAAAGATGAAAATAATCGCATCACAATTCCTAATTTTTATGATGATGTCGTGACCGTCACTGATGAGGAAAGAGCAATGATGAATAAAGCTCCATTTGATATCGAGGTTTATAAAGAAAATCTTGGCATTGATGATGTCGCAGGTGAAGTAGGGTATACAACGTTAGAAAGAACATCCATAAGACCTACATTAGATGTAAATGGAATTTGGGGTGGATACATAGGTGAAGGAGCGAAAACAGTATTACCAGCAAAAGCGAATGCTAAAATAAGCATGCGATTGGTGCCAAACCAAGAACCGGAAAAAATAACAAAATTGTTTTCTGATCACTTTAACAATATTGCACCAAAAGGTGTAAAAGTTACTGTAACACCACATCATGGTGGTTTTCCAGCGGTTACGCCAACAGACACTTCTGAATATATGGCAGCACATCAAGCATTACTTAAAACCTTTGGAACTACGCCAATTCCTGAAAGAAGCGGAGGAAGTATTCCAATCGTATCCATGTTTGAAGATGTATTTGGTGTGAAATCAGTCATGTTGGGCTTTGGGTTTAACACCGATGATATTCATTCACCTAATGAACATTATGGAATTTTTAATTTTTATAAAGGGATAGAGACGATTCCTTACTTTTATGAATATTATGCATCGTTAAAAAAATAGTAAACGACTTATTAACCGAACAATATAAAATCTATAAAATGAATAAAACATTAATAATATTATCCTTTATTGTATTTTCGTCCGCCTTAATACACGCACAAAATAATTCAATGGATACACTAAGTTATAGTATCGGAGTGGTACTAGCACAAAACGTAAAACAACAAGGACTACAAAATGTAGATATGGATGTTGTAGCTCAAGCTTTAAAAGATTTTTCTCAAGGAAAGGAAACAGTTTCTGTCAAAGATGCTGAAGCAATTTTTGGAGCTGAATTGCAAAAAATTGAAATGGCTAAAACTGAAATGGCCAAAGCAGATGGTGAAGCATTTTTAGCAGATAATTCAACAAAAGAGGGTGTTGTTACTTTGCCAAGTGGATTGCAATATAAAATTGTAAAACCAGGTAATGGACCTAAACCAAGTTTATCAGACAAAGTAAAAGTACACTATCACGGTACGATGATTGATGGGCAAGTGTTTGATAGCAGTGTGGAGCGTGGAGAGCCGATTAGTTTCCCACTAAATGGAGTAATTCAAGGGTGGCAAGAAGGTTTACAACAAATGCCTGTAGGATCAAAGTATTTACTTTACATTCCACAAGATTTAGCATATGGAGCTAGAGGAGCAGGACAAATTATCAAACCTTATTCAGCATTAGTATTTGAAGTAGAATTATTAGGGATAGAATAAACAAATGAATTTTCATATCATTTCGGCTGTACCTAATTTATTAGACAGCCCGTTTAGTCATTCTATCTTAAAAAGAGGAATTGATAAAGGTTTAATGCAAGTCAATGTGTATGACCTAAGGCAGTATGGTCTTGGTCATCACAAGCAAATTGATGATTATCAATATGGCGGTGGCGCTGGAATGGTACTTATGATTGAGCCAATCCATCAATGTATAAAAGCAATAAAAAAGGAGTTTGGAGAAATGGATGAAATCATCTATCTAACACCAGATGGGGCTTCTTATAACCAAGGTCAGGCGAATCAATTATCACTTGCAAAAAATATCATTATAATTTGTGGTCACTATAAAGGAATTGACCAACGAATTCGTGATCATTTTGTAACAAAAGAAATATCCATAGGTGATTATGTTATTTCTGGTGGAGAATTAGGAGCAGCTATTCTCGTCGATAGTATTGCTCGTTTAATTCCTGGTGTTATGAATGACGGAACTTCTGCTTTGACGGATTCTTTTCAAGATGATTTACTTGCTCCGCCAGTGTATACTCGACCAGATTCTTATAATGAATGGAAGGTTCCGGATGTATTAAAAAGTGGTCATGATGCAAATATTCAGGCATGGAGAGAGGAAAAAGCCTATGAAAACACAAAACGTAATAGACCTGATTTACTCAAAGAAAAATGAAAATTAAAGAAATTACTGATGAATCAACGATCGTTTTTCTTTGTTCTATTTTTATTCATTTCCGTTGTTAATGTTGAAGCTCAAAATGGAA
The DNA here is from genome assembly GCA_937924805.1 of uncultured Saprospiraceae bacterium. Classification (GTDB taxonomy): domain Bacteria; phylum Bacteroidota; class Bacteroidia; order Chitinophagales; family Saprospiraceae; genus JAHDDO01. The sequence continues at coordinate 12,023 of CALDTZ010000051.1, read as the reverse complement.
TTGAACGTGTGTCTAAAGACCGAACATTTAGTTTGAGTTCATCATATATTGCCAACAATGATTTTGAAAATTTAGCTCAATTAGGTTTTGGTGGTTCATTTGAATTTAGCTACAAGCTTTCAGGGTATCAAAAAAAGAGTCCTGTGTATCTGATGATACCATTGGAATATAATTATTTCCCCGGGACCGCGTCAGAGGCTTCAATTAACATTCTAGCTTATGGCTGGAGTTTGAGACACCATTTTGGTAAAAATAAACCTGTGGTTCCTTTTGTTGATTATTCCCTTTTATTAACCCAATTAAGAGAAGCATCTATTGAAGGCTATATCATAGGGCATCAAACAAGATTTGGCTTTGGACTCAATTTTGGTAATGAATCCGAAAAGAAATATTTGAGTTTTGTTAAATTAGAATATGGATATCATAACTTACCAGAGCGTGGAGAAAAGAAAACAAAACATATGCATACGATCAATTTTAGGTTTGGTCTACGTATTCTAAAGAAAAATGGCATTGAACAAAAAGTAGCTACCTTATAATATTTCTGCATATGGCGATTTCTAAGCGTATTTTGATTATTACCTATTATTGGCCACCTTCAGCAGGCAGCGGTGTGCAACGATGGCTGAAATTTGCTAAATATTTACCTCAATATGGATGGACACCGGTTATCTATACTCCAGAAAATCCAGATTTTAATTTATTAGATGAAAGTCTTCTTTCGGATATTCCTGTAGAAGCAGAAATTATCAAGCAGTCCATATGGGAACCTTATGCGATCGCAAAACTTTTCTCAAAAGATAAAAAATTGAATACAGGAATTGTTGGAGACGGTCCCAATATGTCTAAGAAAAAGAAATTTATGAACTGGGTGAGGGGTAATTTTTTTATTCCGGACCCTAGAGTCTTTTGGGTTAAACCATCCATTAAATATCTAAAAAAATATTTGCAGGACAATCCAGTAGATGCAATCGTAACAACAGGACCACCCCATAGTATGCATTTGATTGGATTAGGTCTTAAAAAATCAATGGATATCAAATGGTTTGTTGACATTAGAGACCCTTGGTCCAAGTTAGATTTTCTAGACACCTTTTATGTTTCAAAAAGAAATCGCAAAAAATACGAAGCATTAGAAAGCGAGGTTTTAAATGCTTGTGATGGTGTTATTGCCACTTCGTATTCAATGCCTTCGATGCTGCAGCCCTTTGATATTGAAAAATTTAATTGTGTAACCAATGGATTTGACAAACAAGACTTTAGTTCTGAATTAGTGGTAAAATCGGAGCCAAGAAAATCTATTAAAATCTATCATGCAGGACTTCTTAATCAAGTACGTGATCCGGTACATCTATGGAAAGCGCTAAGTGATTGTTCGATTTCAAAACCAATTGAAATTCATTTAGTAGGAAATATTGATGCCGGTATCTCAACGCGATTAACCAAGGATATAAACCTTGGCAAAAACTGCATGATTGAGCCTTACAAATCTCACAAAGAAGTAATTGAGGATTACAGTACAGCAGATATTCTTTTATTATTAGTAAATGATTCTTTTAATGCAAAAGTGAATATCCCGGGAAAATTATTTGAATACATTGCCATTGGTACACCCATATTAATGATTGGCGATCCATTTTCAGATGCAGCAAAAATTGTAAAAGATCTTGGAAATGGGTTGGTTTTTGGATATCAAGATAATATTGACGCAGGAGTGCTAACTACATTTATGGCTAAAGCAAAGCAGGTGAAAGATATGAGCGACAAAGAAAAACATTCAAGGTCGTTTTTAACAAAGAAGTTGATTCATATACTTTCACAATAAGGTACTATTTTTACTTTTAAATTGATTCCATTGGAAATAGAAAATACATTTACAAATATTAAAGTAGCCATAATAGGACTGGGTTATGTAGGTTTACCATTGGCCGTTGCATTAGCGGCTAAGAGGGAGGTAATTGGTTTTGATATTTCCCAATCAAAAGTGGATTTAATTAATAAAAGGATTGATCCGAATTCAGAGTTGAATGCAAATGCATTTGATAATATAGCCCTAAAAGCAACTTCCGAAATAAAGGATATTGCTGATTGTAACTTTTATATTGTCGGTGTTCCTACACCGATTACCAAAAATAAAGTACCTGACCTTGGGCCACTAAAAAGTGCGACCAAATCGATTGGCCATGTATTGAAAAAAGGTGATCTAGTTGTATATGAATCTACTGTTTTTCCTGGATGTACAGAAGAAGTATGTGTCCCGATACTGGAGAAAGTTTCGGGTCTTACCTATTTAAAAGACTTTAAAGTTGGGTATTCACCTGAACGAATTAACCCAGGAGATAAGGTTCATACATTAACAAATACGATAAAAATTGTTTCAGGTTGTGATCAATCGACCCTTGAAGTTGTTGCAAAACTATATGAAGAAGTAGTTGAAGCTGGTGTTTTTAGGGCAAAAACAATCAAAGTAGCAGAAGCTGCAAAAATCATTGAAAATGTACAGCGGGATGTCAATATTGCATTAATGAACGAGTTGTCTTTGATCTTTGATAAGATGGATGTCAATACATTGGATGTGATTGAGGCTGCAGCCACAAAGTGGAATTTTATGAAATTCTATCCAGGACTTGTAGGCGGACATTGTATAAGTGTAGATCCTTATTATTTAACCTACAAAGCCATTGAGTTAGGGTACTATCCCGAAGTAATATTAAGTGGTCGTAAAGTAAATGATAAAGTGAGTAGTAATGTATCGAAGAAAGTAGTTAAACATATAAGTAGGCAAGGAACAAAATTGTCAGAAGCAAGCGTATTGGTTATGGGAGTTTCTTTTAAAGAAAATGTCAGTGACTTTAGAAATTCGAAAGTAATTGACCTCATTAAAGAACTTGAAAGTTATGAAATTAACGTTGATGTAGAAGATCCCTTTGTTGATCATGATGAGATTAAGAAAAAAGAAGGAATAAAATTATGTTCCATTCGTAAATCAAATTATCAAGTTGTAATCCTTGCTGTGGTCCACGAACAGTATAAAGCAATGACAGAACAAGACTTTAAATTACTTGGTGATGATTCATTATTGCTCATTGATATAAAAGGGATGTTATCCAATAAGATTAAGCATATCAACCATTGGACCTTGTAATAGAATCTTTTTCTCATTTTATGGTTCTAGATTCTATTGAAATTTTAGTTTTTAAATATTACTGAACGATAACTTTATGTTTGGTTAGTATACCGGACTCGTTTTCAATTAATATAAAATATATACCTTTCGATTTGTTGAAGTTGTATTGATTGTCATTCAAGATTCCTACTAATTTTCCACTTGAATCATAGACAGATCCTTTGATCAGACGTCCTTCATTTTTATCAATCACTTTAATGTATTGGTTTGTTGGGTTGGGGAAAATTTCAATGCCAACATCTTTACTTATAGTAACAGTTGAAGAAAGAACCTTACTTTGTAGACTATCAATTTCGAATTGATTAATGGCTCTATTATAAAACCGAAGTTCATCGATACCTCCTTTATACGGTTTTTTCGAAGCTTGGTTAGTTATTGATCGGTGTCCAATTAATATATTGCTTTCACTAAGAAGTGAACATTCACTAATATCAGTCGTGCTAGCTTCGAATACACCATTTATAAACAAGGATAACGTTTCGTTTCCATCGTGTTGTATGATTACATTATGCCATTCTCCAAAACTAACGGCGTTTTCCCCTACAAAGCCACTATTATGATTACAATCATCTCGATCAAATCTTGAAAATATCATTATACCTGGGTCGTCAGATAATTCACCTCGAATTCTTATTGAATAAGAAAAAGCAGTATCTAAATGAGCTGAATTCCATTTTGATAATATATCGGCTCCGTTGGTTGGTTCATCATTGAATTCAGGTTTAATCCATATTGATATTGTGAATGGTTGACCTATATCAAAATCTAAATCTTTTGAATGTGGTATTTCAATATAATCATCAATTCCATCAAATTGATAGGCTTTATCAATATTCATCATACAATCTTCCGTAAGATCAGCGCCATTGACTATGGCATTGTTATCGTTACCAGAATGGTCTAACGCATTTCCATCAAACCTATAATGTCCGACAAGACCTTCTTTTAAATCAACTTGACTAAAAATTGGATTTACAATTAAAAAAAGAAAACAAAGGGAAATAGAGAATAATCGTTTCATAGCTTACTTTTGATCAATTTAATTAAATATGTTAATTGCTGGTTATCAATACTAAACATCAAGAGTAATCTACAATTTTTTTATCGTCTAATTAGATTTTCAATGTGTCTTTTGATAAACAAATGCAGATAGCTTCAATTTTATGCCTTGTAAACTAAAATATTTTCTCGATAAGGTTCATTGTCTATTAAAAGATGATTGAAAGTTTATAGATTTGAGTTTAATGTGAGCTGATTACTTTACATTTATAGAATGTTACTCTGTACCTTAAATTTGTTTTTAGATGAACGAGATTAATAAAAATCGAATTAGTAAAAGTGCTTTTATTCATCCTTTAGCTTATGTAGAGGAAGGGGTAGAAATTGGAGATTCGACTACTGTTGGTCCTTTTTGTATCATACGAAAAGGTGCAAAAATTGGTCAAAACTGCAAATTTACGGCCTATTGTGAAATTAGAGAAAATGTAATAATCGGCGATAATACAAGTTTTGGGAGTCGATGCACTATTTCAGCCAATGGGTATGTGGGGAAAAACACAACTATAAAATATAGCTTTGTTTTAACGGATACACCCAATCTAAAAGAAGGCAATTTAAAAGATGTAAAAGGAGTTGGGGACAATGTATTAATAGGAGCAAATGTCACTTTGATGCCTGGGTTTAGAATAGGAGATAATTGTATTATAGGTGCTTGTTCTCAAGTTAGAGCAAACGTCCCTTCCAATGAAATCTGGTATGGTTCACCTGCGAAATTTTTCAAAAAGAATGAAAAGTAATCATTTATCTATTTTAAGTAAGGCAAATGAAAATTCAATTACCTACTATACAGGTAATAATTTTGACCATGTGGCTCATCTTAAAAATTGTACGTTAATATGTAATTTAGATTTTAATGTTGAATTACCAACCGTAGAGCTCGTAAAAGTTGCCAACCCTCAACTTGCATTTTATAAACTCTCAAAATCCTTTAAAGAAGATTATTTGGATCGATCAAGACTTGTCTTTCATGAAGAGTATCAAGCATATATTCATCCTGAAGCGAAATTTGGCAAAAACGTTAGCATAGCACCAGGATCTGTTATTGGATCATGTACTTTAGGTGATGATGTGTGTATCGATTCCAACGTTGTATTGTACAATAAAACAATCATTGGGAATGGGACTATAATTGAATCAAATAGTTCTGTAGGAGCCGCAGGAATGATGTGGGTATGGGATGAAGATGGATCTAAAGTCTATCTGGAACAGTTAGGAAATGTGATCATTGGCCCAAATTGCCGAATTGGAACGCAATGTCAAATAGTAAGAGGATCCGCAAATGAATCTTCAATCATCGGCAGTGGTACTTGTATTGCTCATGGCAGTATGATTGGACATGGATGCATTATAGGCGAAAATGTCCATTTAGCAAATGGTGTAAAATTGGGAGGATCTGTGCATATTGCTTCTCGTAATTTTTTGAGTTCTGGATCTATTGTTTGTGCACGAATTAAATTAATCGCAGAAGATATTCTGTTGGGAGCGGGTGCTGTGGCTACTAAGGATATTACGGATTCTGGAATTTACGTTGGTTGCCCAGCAAAAAAAATAAAAGATATCAAAGGAAAACATTCTGGAGTTCCAGTATGGAGTTAAATTTAAAATAATTCTTTGTAGATATTCTCTAATTTTCTTCCACCAAATTTATCAATAAGAATTTTCCTATTCTTAATTTTTGTTTTCAGATCAAGGTTCTTTGTTAGATTATCTAAATTTAGAAGATCTATACGGTATATTTCAATGCCTATTGAATGTAATAATTGATAAAGTGGATTGTTCTTTTTAAGAAAAATCTTTTTTCCTTGAAAGAGTTGAATGAAAATGCCTCCGGCTGCTTGAGCCCTGTTTTGCCCCATAACACAAGCATCCATTTTATCTAATAATTCAAAGTATTTTTCATAGGTATAGAAATCAGTAATAGGGTAAAAGTGATTCCCAAACTTATTTTTTCCTTTTTTTATTAAATAGTTGCAGTATTCTTTTTTTCCATAAGATAAAATAGAGTAGACGTTTATTTTATTTGATGGAGGAACTTTTTCAAAAACATCAAGATGGTTATTACTGTAAGAAGAGGAGTTTCCAATCAAAAGATTAATTTCTTCCTTACTTGATGTTTCTGGTCGTTGAGTCTCTTCAAAATCTGCATGTTCTTTTGTATTTACAAAAGTGTGAAAATTGGTATAGGCAAATTCTTGAAATTTTATTTTACTGCAAAAAAAGTTATTAATTAAGTCTACTTCAAATGGATTAAAGTGATAGATCGAATCAATTTTATGGATAAATTTTTTGATATATTTCAATTGGCGATCAAATTTTTGATGATCGTATATTCTCTTTACGCTTGGGGTTAAGAAGTTATTCCACCATATGTTTTTGTCTTCATGATTGTCTACCACTTGCTTAGTAAGGGGATCAAAAAGAGTAAAAGTTGAATCTTTATAATTCAATAATTTGTAAAATTCAGCTCCATAAAAAATCCATTTTATGGTAGCATTTAAGTTTTGTTTCGAAAGCCATTTTGAAACTTGATAATCTAAGAAATGAATGATTAGTTGATCTTTCTTTTCAAGAGAACAAACGATGCCGCTTAGTTTTTTATCATTGAGTCCTACATATTCGATTCTTGGATCTTCAATTTTTTTGTTTTTGTCCCTGACTATAAATCTATTTTTTTTTACATCACCAAAATCCTCAACAGACTGAATGAAATTTAAAATAAATTTTTCATTTGGCATTAAATGTAAAATCATGAAAGAAGTTTTATAATTAGGTAACTACCTTCTTAATTTTATCACAGATATGGGTAATCAGTTTGTTTTCCATATTTGCATAAAAAGGTAAACATAAAATGGTTGCAGAAATTCTTTCAGAGTTTGGACAGCTAATGTTCGTTACATAAGGCAAACTATTTAAACTTGGATAAAAGTATCTCCTTGGATAAATATCCCATGTTTTTAAATCATCTAACAATTTATTTAGCAATTCCTCATTTTTTAAAATGACAGGGAAGTACGAATAATTCCAAATTGTTTCTGGTCGAATCTTTAAAATAGTAAGATCATTTAAATGCGCTAATTCTTGAATATACATCTGATATGCTGACTTTCTTGATTCTTTAACATGGGTTATTTCATCCAGCATTAATATCCCCATAGCCGCATGAAATTCAGAGTTTTTACCGTTTATACCTAACCCATGAAATGCTGTCCGGCCATTATGACCAAAATTTCGAAGGTACTTGATTTTGTGATCGAGCTCTTTATTTTGGCTTATCACAGCACCACCTTCGGATGTATGAAATATTTTTGTAGCATGAAAACTTAAGGTGCTAATATCTCCATAATCTAAGATTGATTTAGATTGATATTGAACATCGAAAGCATGTGCAGCATCATAGATTACTTTCAAGTTATGCTTTGCTGCTATTTGCTCTATTTTTGTAACGTCACAAGGATTTCCAAAGACGTGTGTCGCCAAAATTGCTGTCGTGTTTTTAGTAATTTTTGATTCAATCTTTTCCGGATCGATACTCAAATATTCTTTTTCGATGTCTACAAATACTGGTGTACAGTTTTCCCACACAATGCTACTTGTGGTTGCTACATATGAAAATGGGGTAGTGATAATTTCGCCTGTTAAGTCTAATGCTTTGATTGCTATTTGTATTGCTACAGTACCATTGGTAACATAAGAGATATTGTTATTGAATCTATTGTTTAATTCGGATTCTAACTTTTTTACGAATGGACCATTATTGGTTAATTGGCCAGAATCCCATATTTGACTGCATAATTCAAAGTATTTATCTTTTGGAGGAAGGTGTGATTTTGTTACAAATATCTTTGATTTTGAATCGCTCATAAGCTTAAATTTTATCTACCAACATTTCGTTTTATAACACTGATTAAGCATTGAATCGTATACTCGTGTAGTATGCTAATATTAAATGGATAATGTTATTGCATCAAAGATAATATTCAATACCAATAATAGAGAGACAAAAGATTATTTAGATTGACAGTATAACAAGCTGATGCCTAGGGTTCAAAATAAGTTAGATTGATGAATGGAATTTAAATAGACTAATGAATATAAAAGACTTTAAAAGGTTTCTAAATATTGGAAATTCAGTCTTAATTATGAAATGCGCAATAAGGTTTTTAATCTCAGTAAAACGGAGTCAATAAGACCATTGAAATCTTTCGAAATCCCTAAATAGTATATGGATGTAATGTAGGCTATGGAGATGAATGCAGATTTAATGGCAATATTTACAAAGGAATGAAACATATTTATAGGCTGAGTTATCATATATAATGCAAAGCCTATCAGGATAGGAATGAACATGGAGACGTTAAAAGGATTCATATTGAATTTTATTTTTACGTAAAGCCATAAAACAAAATTGTAAAGAATCAAACTAGCACATGTTGAAACAGCAGCGCCTAACAGACCAATCATTTTTATGAAGAATATATTCATGATGATATTCACAACACTTACTAAAATGACGATAAGGCTCAAGGCTCGATAATATTTCGAATAACTTATAATGGTTTGATTTAGACTCGTTGCCATGCTAAATAGATAGCCCAAGCCAAGTAATAACATGACGTATTTTGCATCTAGTAATATTTCGGTATTCCCCATGAAAATGAGTAAGTCGTCGACACTTGCAAGAATTCCAATAAATATCAATACACCAATAACAAGGAGATTCATCGAAGATTTTGAATATAAATCAGCAATTTTATCGAGTTGATTTTTTGAATGATATTCAGAAATGAGTGGTCCTGCTATACTCAATAAGGCTAGCGATGGGATCAAAACAATTTTAGCCATATAATTTCCAATGGCATAAATGGTGGTTTCCGTTGTATAATTTAGCATTGTACCAACCATAAAAATATCGATGTTAGCAGCCATGGAGACACCAATATTGCCTAATAAAATGAAGAAGGCATAATTCAAAATTTTTCCAATTTTAGCTTTATTGAAAAAACGAGTATTAAGACTTAGTTTTAGCTCTTTTAAATAGGCTAAATAAATAAATAATCCAGCAACGGTAATAAATTGATAAAAGACAGTAAAGTATATAAATTGGTGAATGGTAAAAAGATCGGATAGAAAAAGTAATAAACTAATCGGTAATACAATCTTTAAAGAAGTTTTTAGAATTGCCGGAACTATGATTTTTTTAAAATTTGAAATGTAAGTTGTTACTACATTGTATAATAAGATGCTATAGAGCAGTGGAATTATGGCAAATAAATAAGTTACATATTCAGCATTTATTTCTTCGTAATGTTTAATTATTTTGGTTGAAAAAGGGAGTAAAATCAGTAAAACAGTGATGCAACTCAGTGTGACGGCTAGGATAAGAAATAATAGAAAACCATTATGACCATTTTTTTCATCTTTAACCTCTGGAAAGAATTTTACAGCCACCCCTTGCATGCCCAATTGTGCAAAAGGAACCATAAGCGAGGCAGTAGAAAAAATAAAGGTATATAGACCGTAAATTTCTATAACATGAGGTACAATAAAAGTAATATTTACAAACCCTAAAATGGAACCAATCAAATTTACAATAGATCGGTAACCAGCTTGTTTTTGTACTACACCCATAAATGAAGCTTAGTATTTTGTAGGTAAGATTGAAATTGTACAATCTAATGAGAAGCTAAATATAAAGGAAAATACGAATATGTCATCTATTTTGACTTCTTGAAAGGGATGAAATGTAGACCAATCAATTTTTTATAATGACAAATGGGGTTACCACAAATTATTGATTCATTTATTTTTAATATCTAAAAACGAGGGTGTTATTTCCTTTTAGATCTTGTAAATAAACCCTTGTTCTGAAATTATTATTAACGTTAATTTTGTCAATATATAATAGCTATATTTGATCTTCCATGCATAAATTAAGGTATTTACTAAACATTGGTATACGAAGGATATCTAGCTTTTTGGGCATTACGCTTTTGTTGCCACACAAGTTTGGATATAAAGTGATAAATCCTCAGCTGGGAATTTTGGATACAAAAATGGATCCTTCGAAACTAGTTTCTATACCGATTACAGCGTTACGGTTTTGTACAGATAATTTAATCGATGAATATTCACTTTTAAATTTGGAAGTTCATCAAACGCCCCATTATGATTTAATGAAACGTATGGTTTTAAATGAGGATATCAATGATTCATTATACATAAATCGTGTAAAGAAGGGGAATCTCGATGGAAGATTAGCCGTTGATTATGGCGAAAATCATTACTCAGAAAAATTTTTGCAAAGGAAAAATGAAATTTTAAACTCGAAATCGCCGCCTATATTTATATTTAAAAAAAATAATTTTAATTACATTATAGACGGAAAACATCGAGTTTCCTTAGCTTTAGTATTAGGTAAGGAAAATGTAATGGCTCAAATTATTGAAAGGAATTTTGAGCATTCACTGTATAAAAGGATTTTGAGGAAAATGGTAAAGAAGAATGATACATCTTTCAGAAAACATATAGAATTTTATAGGCGTAAATCGAATTATGAAGATTGAAGAAATAGTAAAAGAATTAGAAGAAAGCCCTATTGAAAAAAAGGGGCAATTATATCATCCGATACCATTTGAGGAATTTTCTCACTTAAGTACAAGTTCAAGTAAATCGGCCATTGAAAAAAAATGGAGTTTAATAAAAAATTGTGCGGAAAAGGTATTTGAAGGTGATTTCAATGGGAAAAAGATCGTAGATATTGGTGCCAATGCGGGATTTTATTCCTTTAATTTTGCAAAATTAGGTTGTGAAATACAGTCTTTTGAACGTGAACATAGATATTCTAAATATGCAAAATCAATTATTGAGCATAAAAATCTAAACATAAAGTGGCACGAAGAATATTTTGATTCGAATCACTTAAATGATCAGCAAGTTGATCTAACCTTAATGCTATCGGTCTATCAGTGGATGGCAGAAGGAGGTGAAAAAATGGAATACGCTCAAAATGCATTAAGGAAAGTATCACAACATTCAAAATACCTAATTTTTGAACTCGGTTTTAATAAAGGTAAATCTCATATTAAAACTGAAAAGTTAAATCATTACAGTGCTTTAGTTCATTTGCTAAAAGAAAACTCTGAATACACACATTTTAAATTGCTAGGCAAAACAAGATTGTGGAGATACTATTCCAGGTTTTTAGTATTATGTTCAAAAGATGCAAATTTTGAAGATACAGGAATAAGAAAGTGGTTAAGTAAATAGTGAAGTACGATTTACTATCGCTTTCATTCGCGCAATTGTTTGATTTTCCAGAAAACGTTAAGCTGATTTAAAACTTGACTAAATTTTTATTGCTTTTATAAAAATCAATATTTACACACGACTTATGCAAACATTTCAAAAATACTTAAGGGATTTAAAAATGATTAGTTTCGCTTTAATCGTAGGACTGATCGCTATTTATTCAATCTTGTATTTTGTTATAGAACCTATGGGGATTCATGATACAAGTACTACAGGGATTGTTATAGCTGGGTTCGCATTACTTTTGTTTTTTATCTCTATCACCATACGACAAAGAAAATTGGCTTCAGCAAAAAATGAAAAGGACTTAGCAAAGAAATTAGCAGCTTTTCACCATACACACATATTATCACTTTCGTTGATTGAAGGACCTGCATTATTTTGTACCCTAATTTTTTATTTCGGATTAAATCATATGTACCTCATTTATGTCGCACCTATAGCAGTCTTAATTATGTTGTGGTTACTA
>CALDTZ010000050.1 GCA_937924805.1 uncultured Saprospiraceae bacterium | reverse complement strand
ATCTGAATTGTAGCCATCACCATCTTCATCAATAACTTCTGCCACACCATCACAATCCTCATCAATATCATTATTGACAATTTCCATCGCTCCAGGATTGATATTTACATTAGCATCATCACAATCTTCATCTGAATTGTAGCCATCACCATCTTCATCAATAACTTCTGCTACTCCATCACAATCTTCATCGATATCATTATTGACAATCTCTGTTGATCCTGGATTAATATCTGCATTTGAATCATCACAATCTTCATCTGAATTATATCCGTCTTCATCTTCATCGATTACAAATACAACGCCATCACAGTCTTCATCAATATCGTTGTTTGGAATTTCCATCGCTCCGGGGTTAATATCAATATTAGAGTCATCACAATCTACATCTGAAGTGTAACCATCCCCATCATTATCGACTATTTGAACCGCTGTAGAAAGTCTAATATTATCAATTAAATATCCACTTTCAGCGCCATTCTGGAAATTGATTTCATTTCCTCTAACACTAAAGTATATAACAGCTGTATCGACATTAATTCCTAAACCGTTATTTACGATTGGCATTGATACTGTAATAAACTCAACAATTGTATCTGTTGCAAGAACAGTATAAGCATAGGCCGCAACTTCATCAGGACCAGCTGCAAACGGTAGATCAAGCCCTTGATTATACGTCATTAAAATCTCTAAAGAATCTGGACTTTCTCCATAATGCGAAATATCAAAAAGTAAGGTATCCGCTATGTTGTCACACGCAAAAGTTGAAACAGCATCCCCAAAGCGAAGAACATCATTACCATGTAAATCCATAGATTGACTTCCGGAGGATGCACTTGCATTAACTTTTAAACCAAAATAGTCCTGCGGATCAATAACTCCAAAACCTCCGTTATTTAATATAGTAACTAAAGGATTAATCCTGAAATAAGATTGAAATCCTGCTGGCCAAATAAATGTTTCAGCAGGAAATAATCCTGCACCAAAAATGTCAGACCAATCGGTTGATGTCTCCATATCAAAAGTGGATTCATCACATTGAGCATTCACTGAGTTTACAAAAAAGGCAAAACTTAGAATGAGTAAGTAGATAGGTTTCATATGTATGTATTTTCAATAAGGTTTGCTTTAAGTTAAAAGTAAAATTTTAAAACTTACCAATCATCCAAGATTTTATTTCAAATATGTGCATCCATACTAATAAATTTTTACGACCTTTGTTAGACTTATCAAGAAAGGTGGAGGGACAGGCCCAATGAAACCTTGGCAACCCGCAGCTTTGTATGGTGCCAATTCCTATTCTGTATCTTTTTGAAGACACAGAACAGATAAGCGTTGATTCAACCTTCGCCTCTTCTTTTTCGATAAGTAAATCACAAATACTATGGATTTACGGAAAATTGCAAAAGAAAAAATTCTTGTTTTAGATGGTGCCATGGGTACTATGATACAAAAATATAATCTGGAAGAAAAGGATTATAGAGGTGATCAATTTAAGGATATAGATATCCTTATAAAAGGTAATAATGATGTACTTACGCTCACACAACCAGAAATAATTAAAACCATTCATGGTGAATACCTTGAAGCAGGCGCAGATATAATAGAAACCAATACATTTAATGCAAATGCCATTTCACTAGAAGATTATAAAATGGTTGATCTTGCCTATCAACTAAATTATGAATCGGCAAAAATTGCAAAAGAAGTCGCTACAAAATTTACGTTGAATGATCCGACCAAGCCTCGATTTGTTGCAGGAGCCATTGGCCCAACCAATCGTACAGCATCTCTTTCTCCAGATGTAAATAACCCTGGCTACAGAGCTGTTGGTTTTAATGATTTGCATCTAGCCTATTATGAACAGATTGAAGGGCTTATTGATGGTGGTGTCGATATCTTAATGATTGAAACTATTTTTGACACATTGAATGCAAAAGCAGCATTATTTGCAGCTATATCTTATTTCGAAAAAAACGATGTTGAAATTCCAATTATGGTATCTGGAACAATAACCGATGCTAGTGGAAGAACTTTATCTGGACAAACAGCAGAAGCATTCCTTATCAGTATGTCTCATTATCCGTTATTTTCAATCGGCTTCAATTGCGCTCTTGGTGCAGATCAACTAAAACCTCACATGCAACAGATTGCAAATCAGTCTGAATTTTTCACTTCGGTATACCCAAATGCTGGGCTTCCAAATGCGTTTGGTGGGTATGATCAAACTGGATCTGAGATGGCTGAAGTTCTAAAAGAATACATTGATTTAGGGTGGACTAATATTGTTGGTGGGTGTTGTGGGACCACACCCGATCATATCAAGCATATTGCAAAATTAGTTGAAGGTGTAAAACCTCGAACGCCAAAAGAAAGATCTAATAATTTGCAATTAAGTGGCTTGGAACCCCTAGTTTTTAGGTCCAATACAAACCTTGTTAATGTTGGAGAGCGAACAAATGTAGCCGGTAGTCGAAAGTTTCTACGGCTAATTAAAGAAGAAAAATTTGAAGAAGCGTTAACTGTTGCAAAAGATCAAGTAGAAGGTGGTGCCCAAATATTAGATATTAATATGGATGATGGGTTAATAGATGGCAAAACCAGCATGGTTGAGTTTTTAAACTTAATTGGTTCTGAACCAGATATTTGTCGAATTCCAATCATGATTGACTCCTCAAAATGGCCTATTATTGAAGCGGGACTTAAAACCGTCCAAGGTAAGTGTGTCGTTAATTCAATAAGCTTAAAGGATGGTGAAGAATCCTTTTTAAATTATGCTCGGACGATTTTAAAATATGGAGCCGCAGTTGTGGTTATGGCATTTGATGAAATTGGCCAAGCAGACAGCCTCGAACGGCGTATTGAAATTTGTCAAAGAAGTTATCAATTACTTGTAGATGAAGTCAATTTCCCTCCTCAAGATATTATTTTTGACCCCAATATATTTCCTGTAGCTACGGGAATGGAAGAACATAGAAATAATGCTGTTGACTTTTTTGAAGCTACTAAATGGATTAAAGCAAATTTACCATTAGCAAAAGTTTCAGGGGGTGTTAGTAATGTTTCATTCTCTTTTAGGGGCAACAACAAAGTTCGTGAAGCTATGCATGCGGCCTTTCTGTATTATGGAGTTAAATCGGGTATGGATATGGCGATTGTAAATCCAGCTATGTTAGAGATTTTTGACCAAATTGAACCTACACTAAAGGGATTAGTAGAAGATGTACTTTTGAATCGAAGAGTGGCTGCCGAAGAAGAATTAGTAGATTATGCCGAAAGCGTAAAAGGGGATAAAACTGAAATAATCAAAGTAACTAAGGAATGGAGAAATCAATCTGTTGAAAAGAGGATTGAATACTCTTTAGTCAAAGGAAATACCGAATTTATTATTGCTGATACAGAGGAAGCAAGAGTAAAATATGATAGTCCATTAAATGTAATAGAAGGTCCTTTGATGGATGGTATGAATATAGTAGGTGAACTATTTGGTGCTGGAAAAATGTTTCTTCCGCAAGTTGTAAAAAGCGCTCGAGTAATGAAAAAAGCAGTCGCATATTTGCAACCATATTTAGAGGAGTCCAAAGAGAGAGCAGATTCTGCCGGTAAAATTTTACTTGCAACAGTTAAAGGTGATGTTCATGATATTGGTAAAAATATTGTTGGAGTTGTATTAGCTTGTAACAACTTTGATATTATTGATTTAGGTGTGATGGTTCCAACTCATACTATTCTAGAAAAAGCCATTGAACACGATGTGGATATTATAGGACTTAGTGGGTTGATTACCCCATCGCTTGATGAAATGGTTATGGTGGCCAAAGAAATGCAACGTAAGGGGTTAGCCTATCCTTTGCTCATTGGTGGAGCAACAACATCAAAAATTCATACGGCAGTAAAAATCGAACCAGAATACAGTTTGGCGCCTGTATTGCATGTCCTTGATGCATCAAAAAGTGTTCCCGCTGCTTCAAATATTTTAAGTAAGGATAAAAAGGCCATTTTCAGTGAGAATATAAAGGATGAATATGCACAGATTAGAGAAAACTACGCAAACAGAAAAAATACAAAAGTGATGCTTCCATTGGCTCAAGCCAATGATAATCATGAGTCTATAGATTGGAGCTCCTATAAAATTCCTAAACCAAATTTTATTGGTTATAAAGTGTTTGAAGATTTCGATTTAGAAGAAATTAGACCATATATCGATTGGACACCATTTTTTAAAACATGGATGTTAAAAGGAAAATACCCAGGTATTTTGCAAGATAAGATCGTAGGCGAACAAGCTCAATTGTTATTCGATGAGGCCAATGCTTTATTGGATGATATTATTAAAAACAAACGGTTGACTGCAAAAGCATCTATTGCCATTTTACCTGCCTTTGCTGAGCAAAATGATATTCACATTTTAGATGAGGATCGAAAAAACGTTATTGGACAATTCAGAATGCCACGCCAACAAGGAAAAAAAGCGAGTAAATTAAAAAACCATTGTTTGGCTGATTATATAGGCCCCAAATCTTGTGAAGATTATGTTGGTTTATTTGCAGCAACAACAGGGATTGGAATTGAGGCGATTGTCGAACAATACGAAAAAGAGAATGATGATTATAATATCATTTTAGTAAAAGCGATTGCTGATCGGCTAGCTGAAGCATTCACTGAGTTGATGCATAAAAAAGTACGTCAGGAATATTGGGGTTATGCAGCTAAAGAAAATTTACTTGTTCATGATCTTATTGATGAAAAATATATTGGTATACGGCCTGCTTTTGGTTATCCTGCTTGCCCTGATCATACCGATAAAAAATTACTTTTTGAATTATTAAAAGCTGAGGAGATAGGTATAAAGCTAACATCTTCTTTTGCTATGTATCCTGCAAGTTCAGTAAGTGGAATGTATCTTTCTCATCCATCTTCAAAGTATTTCAACGTAGGAAAAATGGAAAAAGATCAAATAACATCTTTAGCAGAAGCAAAAGGAATGGCCGTTGAAAAAATGGAACAATGGTTACAATCAAATTTAAATTATACAGTCTAATAAAAATATATGAAGGTTACAGAACATTTGTCAAATGCCAAAAAGCCCTTATTTAGTTTCGAAATTTTGCCACCACTTAAAGGGCAAAAGATGCAATCTATTTACGATGCTATCGATCCATTAATGGAATTCAAACCTCCATTTATTGATGTAACATATCATCGTGAGGAGTATGTTTTTCAAAAACTAGATAATGGCCTTCATAAGAGAAAATCAATCCGTAAGCGACCCGGGACGGTTGGTATTTGTGCTGCCATAAAACATAAATATGCCGTCGATGCGATTCCTCATATTATTTGTGGTGGTTTTTCAAAAGAGGAAACCGAAAACGCATTGATTGACCTAGAGTTTTTAGGCATCGATAATGTCCTAGCACTAAGAGGAGATGCTGTAGGAAACGAAGCTAGATTTGTACCAGAACCAGACGGTCATGATTATGCTTCTTCCTTGATTACTCAAATAATCAATATGAATGAAGGGAAATATTTGGATGAAAATCTTCAAAATGTTGCCAAAAGTGATTTTTGCATTGGTGTTGCAGGATATCCAGAAAAACATTTTGAAGCACCTAACTTAGCCAATGACCTAAAGTATCTAAAACAAAAGGTTGAAAATGGAGCAGAATATATTGTAACCCAAATGTTTTTTGATAATCAAAAGTATTTTGACTTTTTGAAAACTTGTCGTGAAGCAGGAATAAATGTACCAATTATTCCGGGTTTAAAACCATTAACTACCAAATCCCAATTAATCAATCTGCCTAGAAATTTTCATATTGATATTCCACAAGAGTTATCGGATGAAGTTGAAAAATGTACTTCTAAAGAAGCGATCAAGCAAGTAGGAATAGAATGGGGCATTAAACAATCGAAAGAACTTATCGAAAATGGTGTGCCATGTATTCATTATTATACAATGAGTCGACATGGATCAACCTATAAAATATTAAAATCGCTTGCTTAATTTATAAGTTTTTAAGTTCTTTTTGTTTTGTGGTATCTAGATCCAGAAGATGCTCAACATCTTGCGTTAGAGTTGACAATTCTTCTTTAACACGATTAAATATCTCGTTGAGGTGATCAGAAGTCAAGTTCAAATCATCGAGTGTCGTATCTACTTTAGCATAGTCTAGTCCTTTCAAATTTAATAAACTACGCTGAATTGTCGATTTGATTTTTTCAATATCTTCAACAGTTGGTTTATTACCATTCAAATTTAAATCTTCAACGATTTTATGAACATCAATCGAATCGACCCTACGTTCCACTTTTTCAATGCCACTTACAATCGAAGTTTCAACCGTAGCTTCATTGTCTGCTAAATTTTGTTGTTGCTGTGCAAAAGAAAAGACAAGCGATGTAAAAATAAATAAACAAGTAAGTAAATATTTCATGACTATATTAAATTAAGTACGTTTAAAACTGAATAACAATAATTAACTTCGATGTATTGATTGTTTTCAACGTTTACATTTGTCAGTACTCTTTCATTTTCTAATGCGCTGTCATCGATCATTTTGATTGTACCGATATGCGTAGATCCTAAGATAATTTCTTTATGATTAAGCGCATCGTTATAAATAAAGGTTGCAATCAACTTGTTGGAAGATGAATCATTCATATTACCTAGTTCATCTATAAAGTATTTTGGTTTACCGTTTACTTCTACAACAATTTTTTGATTATCGTTGTAAAAGACATATTCATCTTTAGATTGCTTTGTGAGTAGTAAATTACGACCATCATTATATTCAAATAAATAAAAAGCCACTAAAGGTTCTGAATAGATTGTCTCTATTAGCCCAAAAGTTTCTAGGTGAAAACTTCTTCGTTTTACGGTTTCCGAAAACTTATATGAAATCAATTCGAACTCACTGGGTTCAAAAGGAATGATCGCTGATGCCAATGCATTCAATTCAATTTTAGCAAATTTTTTATCCCCTTTATATCTAGATTTTGGATTACTGATAGATAGGAAAAAGTAGGATAATTGATAAATTATAAATCCTACTGCTGCTAAAACTACAGCAAAGAAAATGATCATCCTCATGATAAAACAAGTTTTCTAATGATCTTTATTTTAGGTATGATTTAAGTGCATTTCTATTTGCCGATTTCCTCAACCTTCTTAACGCTCTTTCTTTAATTTGCCTTACTCGTTCCCTAGTAAGTCCGTATAATTTACCTATCTCTTCTAAGTTTAATGATGTATGGCCGTTTAATCCATAATACGCTCTTAACACATCAACCTCTCTTGGAGAGAGTGTTGATAGCCCTGTAAGAACTTCATTTTTCATAGATTCTGCCATCAATGACAAATCTGGACTTTCACCATCTGCGAGTACGAATAAATCTAGCATCGTTGCACTACCTTCCTCTCCTCCGACCGGTGCATCCATTGAAATATGCCTTCCTGTAGACATCAACACATCAGATACTTCTTTAGGTTTCATTTCGAGCAACTCACCTAATTCTTCCATAGACGGCTCTCGCTCAAATTGTTGTGTAAAGGATACATACGCCTCATTTACTTTATTGTACGAACTTACTTTATTTAGCGGCAGACGAACCATTCTTGAATATTCAACAATTGCAGAAAGGATCGATTGTCTTATCCACCAAACACCATAAGAAATGAATTTGAATCCTCTTGTTTCGTCAAATCGCTTTGCAGCTTTCATTAAGCCTACATTTCCTTCATTGATTAGATCACTTAAGGATAAACCTTGATTTTGATATTGCTTAGCGACTGACACTACAAAACGAAGATTTGCTTCTGTCAATCTTTCCAGCGCTTCTTTGTCGCCATTACGAATTCTTCTCGCCATTTCTGCTTCTTCATCAGCCGTCAACATATCTATTTTTGAAATGTCATTCAAATATTTGTCTAAGGCAAGACTTTCTCTGTTCGTAATTTTTTGTGTAATCTTAAGTTGTCTCATACGCGATCCTAGAAGGAATTTAACTAATGTATATATATTACAATTAATCCTAAGAGATGGTTCATCACTCTCAGGCAATTATTGTCTTGTTGTAACGCAAATACTGCACGTTATAACTATATCATTTCAGGTTTTTAACGGTACTTTAGGATGTGAAGTGGCAAAGTACTCTATTGGTATACATACAAAAATAAAGCCTAATAGTAAATATATTACTATTAGGCTTACTATTTTATTTCAAATAATTTTAAAATTACTCCGGCTTAGGTAATAAAACCTTTCGTGATAATCTCAATTTACCTGTTTTTTTATCAATATCAACAATTTTGATTCTTACCTCGTCTCCTTCTTTAAAAACATCTGCTACATTATTAACTCTTGTATGTGATATCTCAGAAACGTGTAATAAACCACTTTTTCCTTGGAAATCGACGAAAACACCATACGGCATTACCGAGGCAACTTTTCCATCAAATTCATCTCCAACACCTGGCATAAATGTAATTTTATTAATTTTTGCCATTGCTGCATCTATCGATGCTTTATTGCTACTTGCAATAGACACAATACCAAATTCTCCATCTTCTTCAATGTTGATAATAGTATTCGTTTCTGCTTGCATTTCTTGAATCACTTTTCCACCAGGTCCAATAACTGCTCCAATAAAGTTTTTATCAATTCTAATCTCAACCATTCTTGGTGCATGTGGTTTAAGATCATCTCTTACTTCACTCAATGAATTGCTCATTTCGTTAAGAATGTGAAGTCTTCCCTCTTTTGCTTGATCAAGTGCTTTTTCTAAAAGAGCATACGGAAGGCCATCAATTTTGATATCCATCTGACAACCTGTAATTCCTTTAGACGTTCCTGTTACTTTAAAGTCCATGTCTCCAAGTGCATCTTCATCACCTAGAATATCTGACAATACTGCCGTTTTGGTACCATCAGAAATCATTCCCATAGCAATACCAGATACTGCTGATTTTATTTTAATACCTGCATCCATCAATGCTAATGATCCAGCGCAAACGGTTGCCATAGATGAAGAACCATTCGATTCTAAGATATCAGAAACCAAACGTATGGTATAAGGATTTTCTTCAGGAAGTACTTGCTTTAGTGATCTACTTGCCAAGTTAGCATGACCCACCTCTCTTCTTCCTGGCCCTCTCATTGGCTTAGTTTCTCCTACAGAATAAGCGGGGAAATTATAATGAAGAATGAAATCTTCATAATAGTTACCTAACGCGTTATCTATCATTTGTTTGTCCAACTTTGTACCTAATGTCAAAGATGTCAATGCTTGCGTTTCGCCTCTATTAAAAATCGCCGAACCGTGTGTCGAAGGAAGGTAATCAACTTCCGTCCATATTGGTCTTACTTGATCAAATTTTCTTCCATCTAAACGTACATCTTCGTCTAGTACCATTCTACGAATAGTCTCTTTTTTAATTTTATCAAAATAAGAAGAAAACAAGCCTCCAAATTCTTCTACATATTCTTCTCCTTTCGCTTCAAGTATAGCTTCTTTCAATTCAGTTTTAATATCACCAAATTGATCTTTTCTATCAAATTTTGATAAAGCACCTCTTGAAACCGTTAGAATTTTTTCTTTTGTTAAAGAAGTAATAAGTTCTTTTAATTCTTCATTGATTTCCTCTGGAATCCATTCTCGCTTAATGGTTGCTCTCTCCCCTACTTTTTGGGCAAGGTCTAATTGCGCTTGACATTGTACTTTGATCGCTTCATGTCCAACTTTAATAGCTTCAATTAGTTCACTTTCTTGACATTCTTTTGCATCACCTTCAACCATCATAACGTTGTCCATGGTTGCTGCAACAATCACATTAAGGCTTGCACCTTCTAATTCACTTTTGAGTGGGTTTACTTTGTATTCCCCATTAATTTTGATTACCCTAACTTCAGAGATAGGACCATCAAAATTGATATTTGAAACAGATAAAGCTGCTGATGCTGCTAATGCTGCGTATGCGTCTGGTAAAATGTCTTCATCAGCAGAGATTAAGTTTATGATCACTTGTGTATCATGCATATAACCATCTGGAAATAATGGTCGAATCGCTCTGTCTACTAATCGACTGATTAGTATTTCATAATCAGACAACCTGGTTTCTCTTCTGAAAAAATTTCCAGGTATTCTTCCCGCTGCTGCAAATTTTTCTTGATAATCTACAGATAGTGGAAAGAAACTTTGTCCTTCTCTTGGTGCTTTTGCAGAAACAACCGATGCAAAAAGCATTGTTTTTCCTACTTTGATTACAACACTTCCGTTTGCCTGTGTTGCTAATTTTCCTGTTTCGATAATGACTTCTTGTCCACTTGGCAGTGAAAATGAAGTTGTAATTGGATTAATTTTACCCATGTTTGTTTTTTGTTTTTTATAGTCCGCTCATAACACAAAGGACGAAGCTAATATCAAGTAGCATTCGATCTGTGTATTATATAAATAAAAAGCATCTCAAACTTTTCGAGATGCTTTCAAAAATTATTTTCTGATTTTTAATTTTTCGAGTATCTCACGATACTTATTGATATCTTTTTTAGCCATGTAAGTCAAAAGGCGCTTCCTTTTACCGACTAAAGATAATAGTGATTTTCTACAAGAATTATCTTTGTGATTGTCATGCAAGTGCGAAGACAATGCTTGAATTCTGTACGTAAATAGAGCTACTTGCCCTTCAATTGAACCTGTGTTCTTTGCTGATCCGCCGTATTCTGCGAATATTTCTTCTTTCTTTTCTGATGTTAAGTACGTTGCCATTGTTTATTTTTTTACCAAATTAGATTACTAAAATCGTTGTCTAGCGAGGCGCAAAGATAGTACAATTAAATTTAAAATTTAGAATAAAATTAAAGCTTGAAAATGAGTTCCATTTAATTTTCGTAATCGTTCTTTTTATCGGTTACATTTGAGAATTCTGTTTCCCGTATAAATGGACTAAAAACGATTTCCTAATCCGACATTGTTTTGTCCATAATTATATTTCAAAAACTCAAGTGTACTAGAATTCACACCAATATAAAAGGAGTATGAATCTCGATTTGGAGCCCAAGAAAAATTCATATTCCAGCAATGAAGTTTCCGACTAAAGGTAAAACTTGGATAAACGAGGTTTTCACCAATAAAATCGTAAGAGAAATTATCGATTCGTACACCCCAGTTATCTGAAATATCAATGCTACCACGGATCCCTAGTAAGTGTCTTTTCTCTAGACTGATTTCATCATTATTTCTAGTCGTATTCCCAAATAAAAATTTGTGCTCGATTCTCAATTTACCAAACATATCAAGAAGTTTAGGATCAGCGGAGGTAAACTCACTTTCATTATCTTTTGATTGCTTTTTTCCTTTTTGTGTACTTGCTTTACCTCTAAATAAATCAACCAATTGGTTAAGAGAAAAACCTGTAGTTACTTCTATTTGCCAGCGATCAATTCTCAGTAATTGATTAAGTTCATCTTTGGAATATTGTTGAATCCTAGTGTTCCCTACTTCAGTATATGGATCTAAGGTCATTTTAAATCCAAGCTTTGTATATCGTTTAAAAATCCTTGTATTTGATGACAAGGTAACCGGATCCCATTTTGTTGAATCCGCCGCAAAATTGTAATTAGATCGGATATTAAATGATTCTAAAAGTCTTACTTTTTTTTCCATACTATCCCGTTTTGAAAAATATTTCATTTCCAAAACATTACCTATCCCAAGGTTCAAATTTTGTGTTTCGCCTGATAAAGAGGGTGTGCCAAACGGACCATTTTGAAATGGATTATAATTAGAAATAAACTCATCACCATAAAAAACTTCTTCTCTATACCTCGATTCAGTATCCGGTCCCAATGAAAAGCTAGCACTTGGTTTTACAGTATGCCTAAAGCCTCTTAGGATTGACTTATTAAATAGAATGGTTCCAAAAAGTTGCGTGTTGGAGGATATTCCAGCATTATAATTTCGATAGCTTCTAAACCCAGGAATTGTTGTTGATATGTTTTTATCTGCGACTGCATCATACCTTTGTTCGAGTGTTCTGAACAACCAATATTCATCGTAGGTTGCATTCGGACTAATGGTTATGTACTTAAACGCTTGAAAACTTGCTTGTGTCGTTGCTTTTTGTTTCACACCAAAACGCATATTGTCATACATTTCTTGAGACAAGAAAGTAGTATCTGTTGTCTTTATGTAATTGGCTGCTTTTGATTCATATTTTAAAGAAATAAGCTCGTACCACTTTTGCTTATTCGAACCCGATTTCTTGGATTTAAAAGGATACATTGTCTGAGATCTCAAATCGACCTCTGGCAATGTAATATTAATGACCTGCGTATTTGTATTTTGATTATGGGACAATCCGAGTGAAAAGTTAAACGGAGTATTTGGCATACTATGTTTAAATCTAAAATTCGATGTGTAGGTATTATTCAAAACACTATTTGCATCATTATAATTTTGTTGCGCAAAATTTTTGGTAGAAAAATTAATGGAACCACCAATATTTCGATACGGGTGTGCCTTTTGATCTTGATTATGTGTAATATTTAACGCAAAACTCCTATTATGACTCCTTGAAGCATCTAATTGACTTTCAAATACATTATCCGAAAAGTTAATCCTAACGTTCCCGTTATATTTATAACGCTTCCTATAATTTAATGTACTGTTTGCTAACCATGATCCTCTTGTATAGACATCACCTTTTAGTACTAAATCTAGATAATCATTGATTGGAAAATACCACCCTAGCCCACGAACTCCAAATCCTCTATCGTCTTCGTATGGAAAGTCCGATGGGAATATTAGCCCAGTAGAACGTCCTTTTGCTAAAGGAAAAAACCCAAACGGCAACCACAATGGAGTTGGGACTCCGGCTATTTCCAATTGTGCTGGGCCTGTCACACCCACTTTCTTAGGAATTACTTTTAACTTTTTTGTACGAATACCAAAATGTGGGTGATCATGATTACATGAAGTAATAAGTGCATTTTCATTGTAAATCACATCATCCATTATGAGTGTATCCGAATCTTTACCAATGAATTTTGTATTAGCCCCCAAAACATATAAATCGCCTTCTTGCGTCACGGCTTGTTTAACAATCCCCTTTTTAGTTTTAAAATTATACTTCAACTGTTCATACGTAAACGAATTGTCCCCTTCTACGAATGTAGGTTTTTGGATCTCTTTACCTTCTTCATTTTCAATACTAAAAGCCTCTGCAGTGTTTGATTCGATATTAAATACAATATATCCAGCTGTCAATTCCATATTATCATAATTGACATAGGCATCACCATACAGGTGCATTTGTTTGTGAATATGATCATACCATTGAGTATCTCTGGCTCCATAATCCACTTCTCGATCCAAACCGTCTTGAGAAATGGGATCTGATTCAATGTCTTCTATGTTCAATTTTAAAGAATCACCAGTCATAATCCCTTCAATACCTGCAGAATCCGGCGCAAAGAAATCTATTGGTAAGGTGTCTATCGCTGAAATTGAAGAATCCAATACTTCAATAAGCCCACCATTACTGGTATCTATACTATCTACCTGCCCTATCATTGGTATACACCCAAGATAAATTAAAAAATTTAATACTATATAATATATTCTTTTATAGGACATTACACTTTAACAAATTATATATATCTTAGATGCAAAATTAGTAAAACAAATAAGAAACTACGTATGAGGTCATTTATTCCTTTTATAACGGGAACTTGCCTACTAATATCGTTATTATCGCAGAGTTTTATTTTTGGTCAGGTAAACTTTACGAAAAGTATAACTAAAACGATTGTTTTAGATCCAGGTCATGGTGGCAAGGATCATGGTTGTTCTGGGCATAACTCTAGAGAGAAAGAGATTGTTCTTTCCGTTGCAAAAAAACTACAAAAACAAATTCAATTGGCCTATCCTGCTATTGACGTTTTATTTACGAGAGACCAAGATGTTTTTGTTCCATTAGCGAATCGATCTTCAATGGCCAATGAAGCTCAAGCAGATCTTTTTATATCGCTACATTGCAATGCGATTCATGTGGATCATGTGCATGGTTCAGAAAGTTATGTCATGGGTCTCCATAATTCTAATGAAAATCTGGATGTAGCAAAACGTGAAAATAACTCGATACTACTGGAAGATGATTTTATACAAACTTATGGAGGATATACACCAAACTCTCCAGAAGGACATATCATTTTATCTCTTTATCAGAATGCATTTTTAGATAAAAGTATTCAACTTGCCCAATATATTGAAAAGTCACTTACGAGTCATGCGAATCGAAAAAGCAGAGGTGTTAAACAAGCTGGATTTGTCGTTTTAAGGCAGACTACAATGCCTTCGGTGCTTGTAGAGATGGGTTTTCTTACGCATTCTACAGAGGAGGCTTACCTTTTAAGTGATCAAGGGCAAAATGAGATTAGTGATGCCTTATTTAATGCAATTCATCTTTATGTAGAATCCGAAAAAAAGGATCAACTAGCAACAATAAAACAAGTACCTAAAGCCATTGATCTAGACAAAATAACAGAATCGACAATTACGACACATATAGACCAAAAAGTAGGTCAAAACTCAACTGTTCAATTAGTCGATTATAAAACGGATGAAAAGATTGTAGAAAAACCATCGATTGGTCGAGTTCCCATAAAAAATGAAATCACAAAAGTTACTTACCATATTCAAATCGCAGCAGCGAAAAACAAAACACTTAATATATCCGAAGATGATCAATGGAGTGGGATTGAAAATATTGATGTAAAAAAAGAAAATGGTTTATACAAATATCAAGTGGTAGGATATCGTACTTTTGATGAAGCAACTGAAGCGAAAAAAGTATTACGCGCCAAAGGTTTTAAAGCAGCATTCATTGTACCTTATGTCAATGACCAAAAAATAAATATTGATTCAGCGAAACAAATTGAGTTAGAAAAACGTAAGAAAGATAGTTATCAAGCTAATTTGTAAGTCGGAATAAAGAAGTGGTATGAAAAAAGAAATAATTATTGCCTTATTATTTATCATGACATTGTTACTTTCCATTTGGGGGTTTCAATATCTCAAAGGGTCTAATATTCTGAAGAAGAATCTCACCTTCTATTCTGTCTATACAAATGTAAAAGATATCGACGTTGCTTCAGAGGTATTCGTCAATGGATACAAAGTGGGTACGGTAACCAGTATTGATTTAAATCCCGACAATGTAAATGAAATTCGGGTAGAATATGAAGTTAGTGAAAAAATTAGAGTACCTAAAACCGCTAAAGCAACGATAAAGAACACGAGTATAATGGGAGGACGTTTTATTGAACTCGAATTTACTAAGATGTGTAGTGGTTCCGGAGATTGTGCTGCAGATGGTGATATGCTGACGAGTAGTGAACTTGGATTATTAGGAAGTATGGTCAATAAATCTGAAATTTCGGAGTATACAAATTTGATTAGTAATTCAGTTTCTGGATCCATGAGTAGTGATTCTCTTGGGAATGTTGATCCTGCCGCAGCGCTAAAAAATCTAGAAACAACGATTAAGAACTTAGCCGACATAAGCGAAAAAATGGGTTCTTTGCTTGCCAATTCTAATAAAAGCTTAGAACAATCATTTAGCAATCTATCTTCAATTACGCAAAATGTAGCAAATAATAATGACCGTGTTCAGCAGATTATAAAAAATGTTGAATTGACAAGTGTAAAATTGGCGACCTTAGAATTAGATCCAACGATTCAAAAAGCGAATGAAACTGTTGATATAACAAAAGATGCCGTTTTACAACTAAAAGGAAGTGTCAAAGAAATTAATGCAACGATCGCAAAATTGTCTGGAGTAATTGATAATATGAATAGTCAAGATGGCTCATTAGGAAACTTGATCCATGATCGTCAGTTATATGATAACTTGGAGGAAACATCGAATAATCTTAGTTTACTGCTTCAAGACTTGAGGTTAAATCCAAAGCGTTATGTTAATGTTTCTGTATTTGGTAAAAAACAGAAAGAATACACAACGCCAGAAAATGATCCTGCATACCAAAAGTAGCCAATCTTATTTTACCATATTGACTTCCCTTTCAAGCTGAATTCCATATTTGGAATAGACAGAATTAATGACCTGTGTAGAAAAGTCGAAAATCTCCTTGCCAGAGGCTTTACCGTCTGAAGTTATAACGAGTGCTTGGTTTTCATAACAACCAACATGCCCAATTCGCTTTCCTTTCCATCCTGCTTGATCGATTAACCATCCAGCTGGAATTTTTACTTTTTTATCAGAAACTGGATAAGATGCTATATTTTCAAAAGACTTTTTAAGTAGAACAAATTGACTTACATCAATGATTGGATTTTTAAAAAAACTACCAGCATTCCCAATTTTGTTTGGATCAGGCAACTTCGAAGATCGAATGTCAATAACAGCTTTACTTATCTCCTTAATGGTTGGGGTTCTATTGATTTTTTTTTCTTCAAGAACTTTTCCTATTGCACCATACGTATCATTTATAATATGATAATCAGGTTTTGATAGCTTTAATACAATTGAAGTAATCACAAATGTGTCTTTGCATTTTCTTTTAAAAATGCTATCACGGTACCCAAATTCACACGAATCATTAAAAAAAGTGAGTGGCAATCCAGTCTTACGATTGATACAATGAACACAATGCAATACGTCTTTGAGTTCAACACCATATGCGCCAATATTTTGAATCGGAGCAGCACCTACTTTTCCGGGAATAAGCGCTAAATTCTCTAAGCCACCAAAATTCTCATCAATAGTCCACAAAACCAAATCATGCCATACTTCTCCTCCTTGTACTTCAACCAATACATGATCGCTATTTTCTTTAATGACCTCTATACCTTTGACATCATAGGACCAAACCTCCTTATCGATATCGTTTAATAATAGGATATTACTTCCACCTCCTAAGACAAAAGGGTCTTTTGATGGATGACAACTATCAATTAATTCATAAACATTTTCAAATGAATAAAAACTTGATGCAAAAGATTCAACACCAAATGTGTTTAAATCTTTCAGAGAATAGTTTTCAAAGTATTTCAATGGACGTAATTAAAGTTGAGAGGCAGGGTCGTCAATATGTTTCATCGTAATAAAATTCATATCCACCTGTATTCCTAAATTAAAGGATGAAGCTTTCGTTTCTTGATTGTAGCCAAATCGTCCTAGTAGCGAACCTCCAAAGCCCGAAATACCAAATCCATAACCAATTTGGGCAACATAGGTTTGAAAATAATCACGGACAACTCCTTTTTTCGCAAAATCTGAATCAAGACCATAAAACTCTGTTCGATTGTATTGAATACCACCGCCTACTGAAAATCCCATTCCATCTGATTTATTTAAACCCGATAAATGAGCAAAATTCAAAGAACCTATAATCGGAATAGCAAGATGACCATATCCTTTGTTTTCACTTACCGAATATCCTAAACCTCCAAGATTTGCTTGCGCTTCTACTGATAAAGAAAACTCTTTAGATCCTAACCATATCTTTGGCCCTGCACTTAAATTAAGAAGAGCGCTTCCAGACGAACGACTAAATCCCGTAAGATCTTCAGGATTGGTATATCGTTGATATAAATCTAAAGATGTTACTAATCCAATACCCATTTGAGCACTAGCAATTGAAAAAATACTAAAGAAAAACACCGAGCTAAAAATACACTTTGCTAACATTTTTTTCATAGGGCTAATTTAATTCAAATTGAAGTTTCGCTAATTGGTTATACACTCCATTTTCGACTTGTGTGAGATCTTGGTGTGTACCTTGTTCAATGATTTTACCATTATCAATAACGTAAATTCGATCAACATCTTTGATTGTTGCTAGTCTATGCGCAATGATGATTGACGTTCTATCTTTCATCAATACATCCAACGCTTCTTGGACCAATCTTTCAGATTCAGCATCTAAGGATGAAGTAGCTTCATCTAATATTAAGATGGAAGGATTTTTTAACAAGGCTCTTGCAATAGCTATTCGTTGACGCTGCCCACCAGATAACTTTACACCTCGTTCACCAATAATCGTATCAAATCCATCTGGAAGTTTTGCTATAAACTCCATTGCATTTGCCTGATTTGCAGCTTTGTCAATCATTTCTTGCGTTGCAGTTTGGTCCCCATACATGATATTTTCTTTGATGGTTCCACCAAATAACAATACTTCTTGTGGCACTACGCCAATATTTTTTCGTAGGTCCGTAATGTCATATTCTTTCAAGGATTTACCAGCAACCTCAATATCTCCGCTTTGAGGAGAATAAAAATTCATTAGCAACTTAGCGATTGTTGATTTTCCACTTCCACTATGTCCAACGAGTGCAATCTTTTGACCTTCCTTCACTTGAAAACTGAGATTGTCTAATACTTTGTTTTCTGGTCTTGAAGGGTAATAAAAGTCGATTTCTTTAAACTGAATATCTCCTTGTATTTTGTTAATTGACTCAGTTGCGTCTTTATTAATGGTTAGTTCTTGGTCTCTTTCTAAGATTTCAAATATTCGTTCAGTTGCCCCAAGCGTACCTAAGATTTGGGCATATAGATTTCCTAATCCAGCAATAGCTCCTCCTAACACAGCAGTATACATGACAAAGGATAATAAATTTCCAGCTTCCATATCACCACTCTGCACCATTAAAGCACCACGCCAAAGGATGTATAGGATACATCCGAACAATAATGAAATCACAAATGCAAAAAATACGCCTCTAATTTTTGCAAATCGCATAGAAATTTTGACGACACCATCTACACTTTTTCCATATCGCAAGGATTCAAAAACTTCATTTGCAAAAGATTTAACAACATTGAAATTCTGAAATGTTTCATTCACGATGATAGCAGAATCTGCCAGCTTTGCTTGCCTTTCCTTAGATAACTTTCGAATATATCGACCAAAAAACATGGCAGCAACCACAACTACTGGAAAGGTAACTAACATAATTAATGACAGACGAGGTGTCAAATAAGCTAAAATCAAAATGCCAGAGATTAGGATAACAATTTGTCTAATAAACTCTGCTAAACTGTGAGATAAGGTTCCTTGCAATTGTTCTACATCCGCTGTGATACGACTTACTAAATCTCCAACTCTTTCATTTTCAAAAAAGGTAATGGGTTGTGTTATCAGCTTTTGATATAAATCTTTTCTTATATCGGCGATACTATTTTCCGCTACTATGGCAAAGGATAAGGTCCTTAAAAGAGAAAATAACGCTTGCACAAGCACGACGAAAAATAAGAATATACCTAACTGATTTAAATCATATTCGAGCGTACTTTTACCTGTCGCTACATTTACCATTTCACCGATGATTCGTATAATAAGCATGAATAGTAAACTACCAGCAACCAACATTACCATTGCACCAATAAAATAGGTTAGGTATGGTTTCATGTATTTAAAGACATCCAATGCTTTGGATAGGCTTTGTTTGGAAAATTTCGTCTTTTTTACTTT
Organism: uncultured Saprospiraceae bacterium; assembly: GCA_937924805.1. Taxonomy (GTDB): domain Bacteria; phylum Bacteroidota; class Bacteroidia; order Chitinophagales; family Saprospiraceae; genus JAHDDO01. The sequence goes on along the minus strand of CALDTZ010000050.1, from coordinate 8,291 downwards.
TGTTTCCGGTGGTAACATTTAACTATTGAGTCTGATATGGCTTAAATAACAGCTCAAAGATATCAAAGTTCAATAAAGCGTTATATGATTCGAAATTATTTGACAAATGATCAATCCTCATCTATCAAACCCATTATCTCTGATTTAAACCAGAAGTTGAAATAAAAAAAAGGTCTCGACAAACACGACGAGACCTTTTAACTAAAACTAAGGATTTAATACATTAATATTCTTTACTTAATTAAAAGCATTTTCTTAATTTCTCTATTTCCATCAGAAATAATTTCGTAATAATATACTCCTGCAGCACCTAGGTCATCTTTATTGACAATGACTTGATTGATACCTCTTTTAGCAAATAGAGATTTACTAAATATCTTTTTACCTGTTACATCAAGGATATTTACATTTACTGCACTTTCTTTTGGCATATAAAAGTCAATACTTGTTTCGTTTGACCAAGGATTTGGAGTATTTTGATACAAGATGAACCCATCTGTTAAATCAGAATTTCCTACATCCAATTTGATATCCATGATTTGCATGTCAGCATATGCTTCTGCATTAATCACAAAGCTATTTACATCAAATATCTCACTAACCCATGTATCTTCTTTTACTTCCATTGTGATCGTAAATAAATCACCTTCCGTTGAAAGTACTTGTACATCACTCCAACTCAATGATATATTACCATTGTTATCTATGCTATAATTTGAATCGTCAAATGCATTTGGACCATAGATGTCAATGACTTCTCCTTTTAAAGCATTTACATCAATCGTAAATTGATAACCATCCGCTATCGAGGTACTAGAATACGTTAATGGTATTTCTATGGTTTGTCCAGCATTTACAAATCGATCACTAATCCAAATGTTGAATATGTTTGAAGATCTTACTTCCTGCGCTATTTCTTGTTCTTCTGCCTCTTCATCTAATTCTTGATCTACTGGCAACTCTATTGAGTTATTTACATCCCCTACTTTAACTCCGATAAAGTCAGCAACTACAGAGTGATCAAATGGTGCGATAGACATTTCTTCTCCAAATGTTTCCATTAATGGATTTTCAGGATTAATAAATGTATAGTTCGCATCCACCATTCTCCAACTAGTGTTGCCACCAAAATCATCTGTCATATTCAGAATCAATCTTCTCAAATCCGTCATATCTGTGACTGAGACAGTATTCGATTTATTGACATCTGCTGCAATAATTTTGTATGGAGAATTAAGCGATTCGATTCCTAAAATATGTCTTTGAATATAAATGATATCCAGTGTCGAAATACCTGCTTTGTAATCAAGATCTTTAACAGGACTTACTACATAACTATCTCCAAATGGCATATCATTGAAAGCAAAACTACCATTACTATTTGTCATATCTGGACTCAAATTAGCACCAATAAGTCCTACTTGAACATCAGATAGTGGTTGAAATAACTCCGTGTTTACTTTACCTGAGATAGAACCTAGTAACATTCCGCAATACATACTATCATCTCTTACTTCAATACCTCCATTTGTACACGAATCAATCAAAATTCCATCTTCCCAGAAATAAACGTTTTGTTTTCCACCTGGAAGATCATCACAAGTAAACTCACGTATGGTATCATTGATGTCGAATTCACTGAATGACGCAACGACATCTCCCTCCGTACAAAGAATACCAGTAAACGAAATATCTTCAGCAAAAACAGTTGCTGTCATTTCTTCATTAATTTGGACAACCTCCTTTATGCATGTAGCTTCTTCAGCATCGAATTCATTAATCGTAAAGGTCCAATCACATGATGATGCATTTCCACAAACATCTTCAGACAAAACTTCAAATTCATACACACCTGGGCTATATCCAGCAGATAGATCTAATGTTGTCAGGGTATCTAAGGTTACAACACCTAAGGTATCTGTATACGTAATAAATACGGTATCAATGGTTTCATTACATTCTTCAACACCAACAAATAGGTTTAGATTAAGTAAACAATCTGGGCCTACTACATTATACGTAGTATCGCTGAAGCAAGATAACATTGGAGGCATTTCATCATTAATCGCTATGACTTGGACATCTTCAAATATCAAATCCAAACAAGGATCTTCAACTGTCCATGTTCTCCAAATGGTGTCTACACACCCACTATTTGCTGTACTATCACTAAATGTAGGAACTAAGAATGTACAAGAATTGAAACTATCAACATCAATTTCTGCCATACTCATCAAATCTGTTGGGCTAGTACCAGTACACATTAATAAGGTTGTGTCCGCAGGGAATGTGATATCCATCAAACTTATAGGATCTGAAACATTCGCTGTAACAGTTACTAATTGATTACACTCAAGTAATGTTTCTAATACACCTGGTACATCTGTAAATGGTGCAATAACTGTGTAATTTCTAACAATAGATCCTGTATCACAAATACCTAACCCTCCAATTACATCTAAAACAACTGTATACGTTTCACATATTATATCGTCTATTGGTACCAAACCACCAATATCTGAATCTTCTGCATATTCTAAACAATTAACTGTAATATCTTCAGGACAGGTATACGGAAATATTTCTTCTTGTATAACGACACAAGTTGAACATTCGATAGACTCATCCATAAAAGTTATGGTAAGATCTATGTTATGCTTACCAATATCATTACATACAAAGTCCATTACATCATCCGTAGTAACCGTAGCATCAACTTCAACACCACAGTCAGTAACTCCATCATAAAGTGTATTGGGATCAAGTGAAATACCAGCATCTCCATTCATTTCAACTATAAAGATCGTATCTATAATAACATCCGAACATGATAATACGAATCCATCATCTTCAACAATCGTGGTTGTGCTCGTTGCTTTACATCCGTTAACATCTGTAATCGTTACAGAATATTCTCCAGCAACAGCACTATCTACTGTAGGATTTTGTAGGGTACTTGCAAAACCATTTGGCCCCGACCAATCCCAAGAAATAGCATCATTACCTGACTCCATCAATACGACATCAATACCTGCACAAATCGTTATACTTTCTATTGTCGTAACTGTAGGTAAGTCATTAACTATCACTTCATGGGACACTGAGTTTGTACACCCCGTTGCATCTGTAACCGTCACTGAATAAGTACCTTCAGTGGCCATTGGTAATTCTGGATTTTGCAATTCACTTGCGAATCCATTTGGCCCTGACCATAACCAAGAAACGGCATCGCCTCCTATCTCTGACAAATTAAGCGTGTCCCCATTACATATTGGGCTATTTGTATTTAATACAACACCCGGCTCATCCAATACTATAACCTCAGTACTTGCCATATTCATACAACCATCGGATCCTAAGACCATCACAGTATATACACCTGGTGTTACAGGTACGCCAATTACTGGATTTTGATCCGTACTCGTATAACCTCCAGGTCCAGACCATAACCAACTTACTGCTTCTCCACCTGATTCCATAAGTGTTATATTTGCTTCTGGACATATTGGTCCTGAATTCGTAATTGATACAGCTACTTCACATAAGGTTACTAATGCTGGATCGTGATCATCTTCGTCACCATTTGCATTATTCGTAACATTATCATCCATTAAATCGTCTGTCTCTCCAGGACCATTAAACTGCATACCATCCGGTGTACTATCAATATCCTCGCCTGGACCATCATCACTGATCTCTGCCCAGTTTATAATAAACGATCCTGTAAAGTCTGCATTTATCATTAAGGTTAAATCAAGTGTTACAGAATCCTGTGCAGGTAAACTTAAAATAGTGTGTGTGACCGTATTTCCAGAACCTGAGAAGAAATTATTATCAGCTGACACAAATGTCATATCAGCAGGGATATAATCCGTGATAACCACATTCGTCGCATCAAGGGTTCCTTGGTTGATAACCTTGATTGTAAAGTCAACGGACTGCCCTGCTTGAGGTGCAGATTCTCCAGGTACATACATTTTAACCAATGCTAAATCAAATACCTGATCAACCATAATCATCACTGGATCATGATCATCTTCATCTGCAGGATCATCTACAACATTATCATCATCAAGATCATCGGTTTCACCGTCTTGATTAAAGTTTTCATTATCTGGGGTACTATCAATATCCTCACCTGGACCATCATTACTGATCTCTGCCCAGTTTGTGATATTATCACCCATAAAAGTGTCTCTAATAGTCAATACAATCGAAAGGAATGATGTATCACCTGCAGGCAAACTAGCAATCGATGCTGTTGCTTGATTTGTTACAGCATCCACAAAGAAATGTGAATTTCCTACCATAGCCCAAAACATTTCTGTAGGGATATAATCAATAACTGTAATATCCGTTGCATCAACATTACCTTGATTGATCACTGCAACAGTATACGTCACATCGTCACCTGGTACAAATGGACCATCCGATGCTAATGTCTTAACTAATGCTAAATCAAAAATTTCAATTACCTCAGGATCATGATCATCCTCATCTGCAGGATCTTCATCTTCATCGTTTACAGGAGGACCATCATTTTCAGGATCACCATCTGGTGTACTATCGACATCATCCACTGGATCTCCATCTTCGTCATCCATTTCTGTTACTTCCGCAATATTTATATAATCACTTCCTTCAGGACATGATTCTAACGTCAGTGTAACCGTAACAGTATCTACTTCATTCGGTGCTAAAGGACCGGCTAAAGTTGTCGTTATAGTATTTCCAACCAATATCCAATCTGGATTCAATAACTGATCGAAGCTATACCCGCATGTCGGAAGGTAATCGACTAAATCAATATTTGTCAATGTTACATTTCCTTGATTTGTTAATCGGATATTAAATGTTATCTCTTGACCATACGTATATGGCCCAGGTGTTGCATTCGTTTTTATTAATCCAATATCTGCGATTTCAGGACCCGCAACATCATTATCATCTTCATCATTTGGATTTTCTGGATCAAATGGATCTCCATTAATCTCATTATCATCTGCACTATCAATCGTAACATCGTTATCGTTTTCAGGATCTGCATCAGGCGTACTATCAATATCAGATGGGCCTTGGTTTGTAGGGTCCATATCATCATCAAATGAAGATATTTCCGCTTCATTATACCAAGGGTTTCCAATACCATCTCCTGCTTGAAGTGTAAGTACGATTTGTAGCGTTGTCATACTGTCCGGAGCCAAAGGACCTGGAATAGTCGTTGCTACATGACCATTTGCAGTGGCTGCAGACCAGCCATTTGCCATATTTATTGCATTATTAACATCATAACTATAACCTGACGGTATATAATCCGTTACTTCAATTTCAAATGCTGTTTCATCTGCTTGATTAAATACAGCAATTTCAAATAAAAGCGGATCGCCATAATTATATGGATCATCTATAGTTGCTTCTGTGAGTAAAAGCTTTCTAAGCGCTAAATCAAATTCCTTACAACCATCGAAATCATTTTCATCTTGTACAATAACAGTCGTAGTACATACATCCGTAAAGCCTTCTTCATCTGTAACAACAAGTGTTACGGTATTTGCGCCAATGCTTTGACAATCAAAAACAATTTTATCCATGTCATCTAGGAAGCTAATGCTCCAATCTTTATCGCAGGCAGCAAAACTTCCTTTATCAATGTTTTCTGGGAAGATACAAGCCATCTCTAATGTATCTACTCCACCATTGTCATTTGGAATAACCATTGGCGTCAATCCTACATTTAACTGACCTAAGCAATAAGCTGTCGGATTTTTACAATTCGTAATTGTTACTACTTTTGTTAGAGCTGCTTGATTTCCACACATATCTTCAGCATTAACCATAATGGTGTGAGTACCTATTTCAAAGGTATCTTGAATTACTGTTGTCGCTCCAACTCCATCATTTGATCTATCAATATTACCATCGCTGTCGAAATCAATTTGATAGCTCCACACGATGAATTCATCTGCAGTACAAGTGTCTGCAAAAGTCAATGGAATCTCAATAAACTCACCTGAACAATCCAGATTATATGAGCAAATTGTATCGAGTAATATAGAATCCATTGTAATGATTGGATCATCTGAATTCAATATTTTAAAAGTCTGATCATACGTCCATGGTATGTAATCGGGATCATTATTTTGTTGACACCAATCAATAACAGTCCATGTTCTTAATTTTTTGTAGCATGCTTGACCGGATTCGTCAAAGAAAAATGTTTTGTCCTCATAATTCATTCCAATAAAATCACAGAAATCACTAGTAACAATAGGTTTTGCGTGTGATACTGGTAATGTTTCAGGATCTATGTCAACGCTTAAACATGCATTTGTCAATAACGTATCCATAGGCCAAACGATATCATCGCCGGTTACTGGATTGCTATTTTCAACAAAAATAATTTGCTCACAACTAACAGAGAATTCAATTATTCCAGCTTTCGTTGATTGTGAAGCGGTAAATATTCTTACAATTTCACCTACATTACACTGATCCAAATTAGGAATTATCGCGCTTGAAAGCTCTAAACCACATGCATCCGTAGCCGTAGCTTCTCCATATTCCGATAAATTTTCCATGTTAAATGAAGTTCCGCATTCAACTGTTACATCATCTGGACAATTGATTACTGCTGGAATTTTATCTTGTACTTCTGCAGAGATAAGACAATTGTTATATGCACCAAATTTATCAATCACTCTAAATCCTACTTCGTGTTCATCGTTTACGTCTTCACAACAGAATTTTACTGATTCACTCCAACTACAACTATCTGTAACTTCCAATACATAATGGTATTCTGAAGCAAATTCATCGACAACCACCCACTCATTGGATGTATTATTAATCACGGCATCTCCCATTGCACTAGGTTGTCCTGCTGCCCAATTTGTATAAGATGCTGTGTTTTCTCCAGGCCAAACAAAAGTACCTTCATTCCAAACGTCATTCAATCCAATTAAATAGGGTAAAGAACCAATATTTGCTACTTGTGATTGAATCCATGAATTTTCGCCTGCACTACCAATCCAAGCCATATAACCTCCATATGCTTCTGCAAGTTTGGTTGCTTGAACTGCATTTTTAGCTTCTTTAGAAAGGTAATAAAAATGACCATTATAGCCACCTAAGTAATGCATATCATCAAATGTCGGTACTTCGCATGGGCAATTTTCATTATCCTCATTATCCATTCTTTTTACCAACATTTTTTGAAGGTAACAGTCATCATAACTACCATCATCAAATGCTGTAGCTGGCACTACTGCCAAGCCTGTAGAATTTAAACTTACAACTGTGAATTGATCACATGCTGCTACTGGTGTTGTTCTATCTTCAACATTTACGTAGTAAACGCAAGATGCTTGATTTGTACATTCATCAAATGCTGTTAATTCAATTTCATGAGTTCCAGCTGGCAAACTGATTGTTTCGTTTGTAAAGTTGTTAATAAACCCACCTGGATAATGAATATCAATAACTAAATCTTCATTTGCTGTACAATCATCAGACATTAAATATCCACTAAATGAAACTTCACCTGCACATTCAGTACCATTGGTAGGAATTGAAAAGTTTTCAGGACAAGTAATCGTTGGTTGCTCAAAATCCGCAACTTCAATTACTTGAGTAACCGTCTCAATAACACCATCTGTGCACCACCATTCGAACACAGTCCACGTTCTCATATATTTCTTTACACAATTGCTTGTTGAAACTAATACTGTTTCATAATCAACACCTGCATTACAATAAAAATCAAAATCAGGGAATATAGGTTCTCCATAAATCGTCGGCACTCCCGTTTGTGAAATTGCTGGGAATCCATCTTCATCATAAACTACATTTCCACATGTTAATTCATTGATTCCTGCTTCAAAGTCTGAAGGGAAATCAATTTTATCAAAATCTAACCTATTCACACTAATTGTCTGTGTACAAGGTTGTGACTCATTACCATATTCGTCAGTTGCTCTATATGTTCTAGTAACTTCTTTTATGTAATTTGGATCACATGAAAGAGGTGTTACATTTTCACTTAAAATTTCTATTTCAGAATAATCTGTACAATTGTCATAGAATACTGGTAAATATGTATCCACTGCATAACATGGAACTACGATATCCGAACAATCAATATAAGGTGCTTTTTTATCTTCAATCGTTAGATTAGACCAACAACTGTTACCAGTACAACCGTCTATTAATTTTGCAATGACCGTAGATCCGATGTTATCACCAGTAACGATGTTATCATCAAAAGCATTTCCTTGAGTATCTGTCAACATAAC
>CALDTZ010000049.1 GCA_937924805.1 uncultured Saprospiraceae bacterium | reverse complement strand
TTTTCGATTTTGTTATAGGTTGCATTATTAATAGTTTGACCATAAAATAGAGAAAGGGCTTATGTAAACACATAAGCCCTTTCTCTACCTTAATACCTAAAAGAAATAAAGGCAATCCGTTTTAGGATTTTATTTGGTAATAAATATTCTTTTGTATACGAATTCATTTGAATGTAAATCTATTAATCTTAATAGATAAGTTCCGTTTTCAAGATGTGCTACTGAAAAGGTACTCGACTTCATTTTAGATAATACCAACTGTCCTGTAATGGTATAAAATTCTATTCTAAATGCATCATTTTCAAAACCAGTTATTGTTATAAAATCGGATGTAGGGTTGGGTGAAATACGTATTTGTAATGTATTTAACTTCTGCGTGGTAGTTACTAAATCAGATCCATCACAATCTTCATCAATTCCGTTATTCGCAATTTCTTCTGCATCGGGATTGATCTCTGCATTGAAATCGTCACAATCTCCGTCGTTTGTAACGGTCCCATCTGGTTGAATACAATCTTCTAGAAAAACGTCAGAATCTCCAAATCCATCTTCATCATTATCAGCATAGTAGATCACTATTTCAAGTTCTTCATCGATTAGGCCATTGCAATTGTCATCAATGTCATTACAAATTTCTTCTGCATCTGGATTTATGTCGGCGTTTGCATCATCACAGTCGTTCGTTAGTAAGAAACCGTCTTGGTCTAGATCATCATCTAGGGTCATTGGATTACAATCCTCATCAAAACCATTGTATGCAATTTCCTCTGCATCAGGGTTTATATCCGCGTTTGTATCATCACAGTCGTCGGCTAAAATGAAACCATCTTGGTCGAGATCATCATCAAGCGTGGCAGGATCACAATCATCATCAAGACCATTGTAGGCTATTTCCTCCGCATCGGGGTTTATGTCCGGATTTGAGTCGTCACAGTCGTCTAGATTCGTGAAACCATCATTATCTAAATCTGCAATGGTGATTTCAATTACTGTTTGTAATCCTGATGCCTGATTATAAAATGAACCACTGGGCGTTACTTCTAGTTTTTCAGGCCTTACCATATAATCTATGCTTCCTAATGGATTAAAGGAGGTATCTATATATGATAATTCGTTTGCAGCTATTTTTTGTATCCATTGAAATTGAGTACTATCAACCGATCGTTTGTAAATATTAAATCCTTCTAAAAGATTAACATCTCCTTCAAATGTCCAATTTAAATGGACTCCAATGGATGTTTCTTCCGCAAAGAAGGTAGATACAGGCTGCATGATATGCATTCTCAAACTAGGGTCACCAAGTAAAGAAGTATGTATTTCTGTAAGAGGAGATGTGAATTCAAAAGTATCCATCATTCCTGTAGCACCTTGAACCTTATATCCCGAACTGTAGATGCCATCTGATTGGGTAAGCTTTGCTTGGAATCCTATATTCATGCCTAATCCCATATGGAAATGCAGCCAAGTAGGCCTTGTTCCCCAACTGGCAGTTAAAACGGTGCCAGATCCTAATACTGAGCGTAAATAATTGTTTGTATTATCCCAGTCTCCAAAGTAACTTCCAAATAACATAGTAAAAATGCCTTGCAAAGAGTCATTGGCCATGGTCGCCGTATTGGAGATACCACCAGCACTAGTATAGGTTCCTGATCCTGCTCCAAAAGACCATATGTAACTGTCTGCTAATAAATTATTTCTATAATTTCCCTTAAAGGTATTTTCGCTACCTACAAGCACACTAAATTGATTTCGAGCAGCAATATCATACCCTCGATTAAAATTATCAATATGGGTAGCTTGCATTTTAGGTGTAAAATGCTTTTGTCTAAATGCGTGGTTTTTATCTAAATATTTTTTTAGAAGTTCCAGTTCTGATTCACTAAAAGCAGGCATATCGTGAAAATCCACTCGACCAACCTGTATTTCTGCATCTAGAATATTACTTTTTCCAAATTCAGTTAATGGAAGTGCGTCACCCCAGTTTTCATTCATTTCAACATAATAAACATCAGCAGGCCATGCGCCTTTATGATCTAAATGTCCATCCGGCCAAATATTTCCCGAATAGGGTACAGGAATGTGGCCAAGTAAAAATAATGCTTCTAAACCATTTACATTTTCATATTCTTCTTTGATTAGAGCCTTAATGGTCTGGGGAGGCGTTGATTGACTCACGTTTTGTTGAATAACTTCCCAACCATCTCCTTCTACATCCAGAATCCAACGGTCTATTTTACTTTGCAAATTCACCTGATGAATAGAATCAACCAAAATCATGATACGACCTCTGTTTTCTACTCGAGGAATTTCAAAGCCAGCATAAGCAAAGGTGAAACTCAAGGTGTTATCTTGCCACAAGTTTTCTTTATCAAAGTAACTTATTTTGTATTCATAAGCATGCCCTGTTATTGAAGATGAATCTATAAAACGATCTCCCGTAAACAGGCTATCCAATATGGTCCATTCAGTATCAATAATATTTTTGCGTTTAATTATATGTGGTTGAACGAGTGGCTCCTCCCAATTGAGTTGGGTAAATCCTAATTTTGAATCTTGAGTAATATAAATTCCAAATAATGCTTCTGGTTGACTAAATAGTATTGATGAAATTGCAATCATCAAGGATGTAAACAATATTTTTGACATTCACTTATTTTTTATAAATATTTAAAATGCTAACAATGATTTATATAAAGTATAGATTACTGGTGATTATGAAATATAGATAACCTAATCTTTACTGTCCAAGGACTATTTTTTCAATCACTTTTTGGCCCGTTTCCACATCTTTAATTTCGAGGATATACGTCCCTTGAGGCAAATAACTCACTTTTATAGATGTATTATTAAACGACTTTTTTAGAAATTTCCCATTTAAGTCAAATAACGAAGCTTCATAGTTAATATCACCTTT
>CALDTZ010000048.1 GCA_937924805.1 uncultured Saprospiraceae bacterium | reverse complement strand
TGATTGAAGACCTTTGGCTATTGGTCAACGCACAAAACCTTACGGAGATTGATTTAGGTCAAGTTGAGGTTACCGAATTAGAAAGTATTAGGCTTCATATTGGAGTGGATGCGGAGCACAACCATCTTGATCCTACTAGTTATGCAAGCGATCATGCATTGGCTCCTAAGAACCCCTCCATGCATTGGGGATGGGCTGCTGGATATAGATTTGTAGCGTATGAAGGAAATGGTGGAAGCAATTTCAACCAACTATTTCAATTGCACGGATTGGGAGACTCAAATTATTTTACAACCGAAATTGAATTAGATATTACGGCTCAGGATGACCAAATTACAATCAACTTAGATGGAGATTATGCTAGAGGGTTGGAAAATATAAATGTAAAAAATGGAGTCATTGTCCATGGAGAAGGTGATGAAGCAAAACAGTGTTTAGAAAATTTTAGAGACTATGTATTTAGTCCTTCAAGTCCGACAAGTAATGCAAAAGATATCATTGAAAACAATCAATTTACAATTTTTCCAAACCCAATAGATCAAGGGATAGCCATGATTAATACGCAATCAATCAAAGGATATTCATCGCTTGATATTAGTGTTACATCGATGGATGGTAAGACATTACAAACATTGAAATCTATAGGGGAAGAGCAGGTAGTCAGCTTTGTAGATTATACTTCAGGAATGTATATCATCCACCTAATGAATGACGGACAGATTCTACATTCCCAAAAGGTATTCATTAAATAATTTCATAGAAAGTATGGATGGTATTACACAAGTAAATTAGCGTAGTGCCATCCCTACATTTAAAAAAGGAATGCTATGAAAAATATTAAAATTATTTATCTATTTGCGATTGCTATTTCTGTTTTTATTGCGTGTAGGGGTGAAGATCCAGCTGCAGACATCAAATATGATGAAACGCCCTATCATTTGAAATACGGGCAATTGCCTATACCTGATTTACCTTTAGATAATACATTGACAAATGAAGGTGTACAATTGGGACGAATGTTATTTTATGAAAAAAAGTTATCAAAAGATGGATCACAAGCATGTGCTAGTTGTCATCGACAAAATGATGGATTTTCTGATACCATGCAATTTTCTTTGGGCGTTGAATTATTGGAAGGTAAACGACAAGCTATGCCTGTTTTTAATTTGGCTTGGCATAGTAATGAATTCTTTTGGGATGGAAGAGCTACTTTATTGCGTGAACAATCATTAAAACCGATTCAAGATCCACTAGAAATGAACGAAACATTGGAAAATGTGATCGCTAAACTTAATGATTCACAAGATTATAAAGACCAGTTTTTTAGAGCTTTCGGTTCCGAAGAAATCAATGCCGAAAAAATGTCTTTAGCAATGGAGCAATTTATGTTGAGCATCGTTTCTTACCAATCTAAATATGACCAATTTTTAGAAGGCCAAGCCACATTAACGGAAAGTGAAGATCGGGGAAGACTGTTATTTGAACAAGAATACAATCCCTTTTTCCCTGAGGTATCAGGGGCAGATTGCGCACATTGCCATGGTGGAGCCAATTTTGAAAACGATCAGTTTATGAATAATGGCTTAGATTCGGAAGCGATGATAACCGATATTGGAAGAGAGGAAGTCACTGGTGATATTTCAGATAAAGGGAAATTTAAAGTTCCCTCTTTAAGAAATGTAGCGATTACACCTCCTTACATGCATGATGGTCGATTTGAAACCTTAGAGGAGGTAATTGATCATTACGATATTCATATGAAAGAATCGGCGACGCTTGATCCAGCATTGGTTCAAGTTTTTGACAATGGCGGTTTAAATCTAAGTGCTGAGGATAAAATTGATCTAGTAAATTTTTTAAAGACGCTAACGGATTATTCATTGATGGATAATGCGGAGTATTCAAGCCCATTTTAAATAATAGGAATCAATAAATAGATGGATAGTATTACTCAAGCATTATTAGGCGCAGCTGTTGGCGAAGCAATATTAGGCAAAAAGCTTAAAAATAAGGCGATGGTCGTCGGTGCTATCGTTGGTACTATTCCTGATTTGGATGTCTTACTAAGTCCATTTTATAATGATTTAGAGAAAATCAGTATTCATCGGGGGCTTAGCCATTCCTTATTGTTTTGTTTGATAGGATCAGTACTGCTTATGTTGCTTTTCAAGAAAATAAAGTGGACCCAAGTGGTAACCAAATGGGAATGGTGGCTATTTAGTTTTCTTACTTTATTAACCCACGTTATGCTGGATGCATTTACAACCTATGGTACTCAATTGTTTTTGCCATTTTCAGATTTGAGGGTAAGTTTTGATAGTATAAATGTGGTTGATCCTTTTTATTCAGTGCCTCTAATAATTGGGTTGATAATGAGTGCAACACTTAAAAAATTAGATCGAAATATACCGAATTCATTAGGACTAATTATAAGTTCGCTGTATCTGGTTTTTACTTTAGGTCATAAACAGCATATTGAATCTGTTTTTTCACTACAGCTGCAAAAGAGCGAGATTAGTCATTATGATCTGTTGACAGTGCCTGTACAATTTGGGAATATGGTTTGGTATGGAGCGGCCAAAGATGCTGAAAATTTGTATTTAGGAAAATATTCAGGCTTAGAAAAAAATGAAATTGATTTTCAAGTTTTTCCAATTAATGACCATTTGCTAGATAATCTGGATGTAGAACTAGTTGACCGAATGAAGTGGTTTGCAAATGGCTTTTACACGGTAGCTAAGGATCAGGACAAAGTAAGAATTTATAATATGCAATGTGACATGCAAGGCGTACGGCAATATGGGGATTATAAGGCACCCACTGCTTTTTATTTTGAAATAGAACAAGGGGCAGATAACGAATATTTATTGACGTCAGGCATGCATAATAAGGAATGATTCGATGAATAGGAAGGATTACATAAACAGAACTTTTTTAACGTTTAAATTGTAATATAAATAGTGTTAGTCCACAAAACATATAAACAAATTAGTATTCTACTTGCGCTATTGATTTTCTTCAGTAGTTCAGGCTTAGCAATTGATGTTCATTTTTGTAATGGAGATTTCAAAAGGATGAACATCTTTGGTAAAGCAAAAACATGTGCTGAGGTTGCTACCTGTTCAATGTCTTGTGGTAGTAATACTCAAGATAAAGTGACACCTACGTCCATTTGTAGTATAGATGACCTTCATATCGGTTGTTGTGAAAATCAAACCTTTGAACTAAATTTAGAATTTGAAGCAAGCGAGTTAATCTCAAGCGCCTATTCTTCTTTGGATCAATCGATAAAGGGCGTTTATTATGTAAAATCACCAAATGAAATCAAGAATAATCAAAATTATTCGCATGGGTTTATTACTTATTTGTCCCCACCTTTGATTCCAGAAATTCAAATTTTGTATCAAACTTTTTTAATATAAAAGATCCTATTTTTTATTGAAATTCTCTTAGGAGACCTTTTTTAACATGAATATGATCAACAATGAAAAAGTTATATTTTATGCTGGGGTTTATTTTGTTACCAGCATTTGGACTTCAACTTTTAGCTCAAGGACCGCCCATAACAGGTGATAAACCAATTATGCTAAGTGGAAGTACTAAAGTCATTAAAACCTTAACAGAGGTACGTAAAATGGAAGAAGGGACCGTTGTTTCTGTGCCATTAATGTTTCATTATCTGCCCACATCTAAAATACTATTAGGTGTACACCTCCCATATGTTAACTATTCTTTTGATAATACAACATCGAATGAATCATCGATTGGTGACATTTCCATTCTTGCCAAATATCAATTTGTAAGAAGGGATCAAATGGGTAAAACTTTCAGGGTTGTGGCTAAAACATTACAAGCTTTACCAACGGGGAAAGCAATAGGTATTGACGGAATAAGTACCGGAGAATATCAATCGTACCAGGGGCTTGTTGCGGGATATGAAACCATTAAATATGGTATTTCAAATGAATTAGGGTATAACTTCATTCCCAACGGTAAAAAAGATGAGTGGCGGTACAAATTAGGTTTTGGATTGCCTCTATTAAAACCAAAATACCCTGTTAAACAAATTAATCTATACTTTGAATATCAAAGTAGTTGGTTTCCATCCATAGACGAATATGTATTGTTGTTTTCGCAAGGTGTCCAATATGCCATTGGCAGATTGACTTTAGAAACATCGATACAACTTCCATTAATTCAACATTTATCAATCAGTAATATTAGAGACTTTAGTTTATTTATCGGCTCTAGATATATTCTATAAATATAAAATTTAAAAATCATGAAACATTTAATAATAATAATCGTAGCCATCTTTTTTACAACAGCCGATACGAATCAACTATTTGCTCAAAGTAGCAAAGATCAAATTGAAGTTCAAGTAGACGGTTTAGGTTGCCCATTTTGTGCCTATGGGTTGGAGAAAAAGTTTAAAGAATTTAAAGGTATAAAAGACGTCGAAATCGAAATGGAAACGGGAGTTTTTACTTTTACATACCCATCAGATAAGGCGATTACAATTGATCAAATTGAAAAAAAAGTAGATGACGCAGGTTATACAGCAGTAACAACGATGATTGAGCGATCTTCTGGTGAGGTTGAAAAGAATGAGCAACAAAAAACAGAAGTAACCGAGGATTCAGAAGTGATTGAAGAAAATATTTTTGTTGCCGGGAATTGCGGTATGTGCGAAGCTCGTATTGTAAAATCAGCCATGGGTACAGAGGGCGTTCTAAGTGCGGAATGGGATAAAGAAACACAAAACTTGAAAATCTCTTTTGATTCAGCACAAACAGATGTTTCCACTATCTCTGAAAACATTGCATTAGTAGGTCACGACACACAGTTGACAAAATCCGATAGCACCGTTTATGGTGCATTGCCAGGATGTTGTCAATATGAAAGAAAATAATTTAATTCAACATGAAGAGCATGGTTTATACATGCTCTTCTTTTAATGTTTTTTATGAAAATTGCTACATTTTCAATGGTTATATCAATGTCTTTTCTTATTGGCTGTAGCCTGTCACCACAAGAGTGGGCGCATCAACGAACGATTGATTTGGGGAGCACAACACCGATTGGTTTAACGGTCGTTGATCAACATTTTTGGGTTGCTGATGGCGATAATAACCAACTAGTACATCTAGATAAAGAAGGGAAAATTTTATTTAAGGAAGAAGGTTTTGAAAGGCCTATGCATATTACTACAGATGGGAAATCCATTTTTATTCCTGAGTATGGAAAAGACCAAGTGACGATATTTCAGGGTAAAGACAAAGTGAAAATGTTACTAACTGACTCTTTGGATGCACCAGCGGGTATTCACTATAACGACGGATTTTTTGCTATTGCAGACTTTTATAACCATAGGATATTGTATGGTAAAGAAGATCAGTGGATACGTTTTGGACAAGAAGGGAAAGAGAATGGTGAATTTTATTACCCGACCGATGTTCATATTTTCGATAATCAAATTTATGTTGCGGATGCTTACAACAATCGAATTCAAATGTTTGATGTTGAAGGTAATTTCTTATTAACGTTTGGAGCAGAAGAAAAGATAAAAGCAGCGACAGGTATTTTTGTTTCAAATACACAGGTGTTTATTACTGATTTTGAAAATAACAGGGTCCTAATATATTCACATGAGGGGTTATTGGAGCAAATTATTGATCGTGATCTCAACAGTCCTACGGATGTTTTCTTACATGAAGAAATACTGATTGTAGCGAACTATAAAGGAAAAAATTTAATGTTTTACGAGCAGGAATAAGATTTTGTTATTCATTCCGCTTCTGAAGATGTGACTTCAGTGCCTTCATTATTTGAATGACGTTTAGTCATTAAAATTACTTCGTACCATTCAGTTACCGCTTCTGAAGGTGTGACTTCAGTGCCTTCGTTATTTGAATGACGTTTAGTCATTAAAATTACTTTGTACCACTCAGTTTCCTTTTCTGAAGATGTGACTTCAGTGCCTTCGTTATTTGAATGACGTTTAGTCATTAAAATTAGTTTGTACCATTCAGTTTCCGCATCTGAAGATGTGACTTCAGTGCCTTCATTATTTGAATGACGTTTAGTCATTAAAATTAGTTTGTACCATTCAGTTTCCGCTTCTGAAGGTGTGACTTCAGTGCCTTCATTATTTGAATGACGTTTAGTCATTAAAATTACTTCGTACCATTCAGTTACCAACTAGATCCGCCGCCGCCGCCGAAACCGCCTCCAACACTTCCGCCGCCGCCAAAGGAACTTGATCCGCCATCTGCAACGGGGGGTACTGCCATGGTTTTACTTATCGTTTTAGTATTAAAGCCTCGATTAAAATCAGTATAACCAAAGGTTCTTCCATCTGCATAATAATACCAATCTGGTCCTTTTACCGAAAGGCCTTCAAATTGTTCTGCCCATTTATCTTCAATGCCAAAAGCTACGACATAAGGGAATATTTTCTCTAAGTATCTCGGATCTTTATCTATTATAGCTGATAACTCTTTTTCGTCTGGTTCGATTAATGTATAATAAAGATTACTTAGGTTTTGATGTGTTTGAATGCCTCTAACTGATTTTTTAGGCTCAAGCGATCGAATAATAAAGGTAGCTATACCTAGCCCTAAAAAAGCAAATCCAGTAAATAGCTGTCTCAGAAAGAAGAAACAGACTATAGCAATGATAACGAAGACGATGCCAAGTATGATTGTTTTAGTCCCATGAAACGTAGAAACTGCTTCTTCATCATATAGCCCTGGATCGATGTCAGTCTTTAAAATTGTTTTCACTTTTGAAAAATGACCATAAAATTTATACTTTAAATCTTGGATATAGACCGTTGAGCTCTGTTCAAATAGTTGATCAAAAAAGAAAATTTCATGTGGTTTCGCGCTA
>CALDTZ010000047.1 GCA_937924805.1 uncultured Saprospiraceae bacterium | reverse complement strand
TGATCGAAGACTATCATTTGTAACATTAAAAGATGCAAGAGGGTCTGGATTTGAGCCAGTAGATTTATTAAGCGGATTTGGATTTAATGATGGCTTATATTTTTATAGGAGTATACTTGATCAAGGTCAACATTTTTATTTCGATGCATTACCTAAAGGTTCGTTTGTATTCGAATATGAAGTGCGAGTGGTTCATGAAGGAAATTATAGCCAAGGTTTTGCAGAAATACAATCGTATTATGCACCTGAGTTCGGAAGTTATTCGGATGGGAGAAATGTATTTGTTCATTCGGATGAAAAGAAAGAGGAATAGTCGATAATTTTCATGGATTCATCGGATGATGAAACCATTCATTGCTTTTATTGAGTTATATAAGTATAAATGTAAAATAATGGCTAAAACGAAATCGAGTTCAGAAAAAGCAAATACAATCATTAAAAACCATATGGCTTTGTCTATGGGAGCTGGTATGATTCCAATTCCAATAGTTGATTTTGTGGCTGTGAGTGCTATTCAAATTGATATGATTCGTGTTCTTGGAAATGTCTATGATATTAAGTTTGAAGAAAACCAGGTCAAAGCCGTTATATCGGCTCTAACGGGTACTGGAATCGCGAGACTAGGAGCTGGATTTGTAAAAGTGATTCCTGGTATTGGTACTTTATTAGGAGGTCTTACATTCAGTGCTATTAGTGGAGCATCCACTTATGCATTAGGAGAAGTGTTTAAAAAGCACTTTGAAACAGGAGGCAATTTTTTAGATCTAAATATTGAGAATTTTAAAGACTTCTATAAAGAGAAGTTTGATCAAGGAAAAGATATGGCTAAAGATGTCGAAAAGCAACAAAATGGCAGTGGAGGGGCATCAGATACCACCGAAGAGGAAATTGTGATTGAATCAATAGAAAATGTGCCTGTAGAGAATCAACAAAGCGGAGAAAAAATTGAAAACCTGAAAAAAATAGCCAAATTGCTAAAAGACGGGGTGATTACCGAAAAAGAATTCAAAAAGATGAAAAAAGAAATTATTGGTTAGAAATGAAGTCTTGCCGTTGCTTGTACCGTTTGATCTGAAAATTCACTTTTTAAAAATTTTTGATAACCAGCAATTGCAATCATCCCAGCATTGTCTGTACAAAACTGAAATTCGGGGATGTAAGTATTCCATCCAAGATCTTTACCAAGATTTTTGAGACTTTGCCGTAATCCACTATTTGCTGAAACACCACCAGCGATGCCAATTTCTTTGATATTATACTGAAGGCTTGCTTTTTGTAATTTATTTAATAAAATTGAAATAATTCGTTCTTGGACGGAAGCACAAATATTTGCTTTTTCGTTTTCAACAAACGAAGGATCTTCTTTCATTTTTTTCTGGAGAAAGTATAAAATGGAAGTTTTTAAGCCACTAAAACTAAAATTTAAACCTTCGATATTGGGCTCAGTGAAGGTATATTTTGGTTCTCCTAGTTGAGCTAATTTGTCAATATGTGGTCCAGCAGGATAGGGTAGGCCTAGTATTTTTCCAGTTTTATCAAAAGCTTCACCTGCCGCATCATCAATAGTAGAACCTACAACTTCCATGTCTAAATAATCTTTAACAAGAACAATTTGCGTATGACCTCCAGAAACAGTTAGACACAATAATGGGAATTTAGGTTTTGGGTCCTTAGCAAATAGAGCCAACACATGGGCATGCATGTGGTGAACTTCAATCATTGGAATTTCCAAAGACATTGCTAATGATTTTGCAAAGCTTACGCCTACAATGAGACTACCCAGTAATCCAGGTCCTTTAGTAAAAGCTATGCCATTAAGATCTGATGTTGTAATGCCTGCTTTTTTTAACGCTTGATCAACTACCGGGACAATATTTTGCTGATGTTTTCTGGAAGCTAATTCAGGTACAACGCCTCCATATTTTGCATGCACTTCTTGATTTGCAGTTACATTACTTAATATAATACCATTTTGAATCACCGAAGCGGAGGTGTCATCACAACTAGATTCTATAGCTAAAAGGTTTATTGTCATATCAATACGTCAAAATTAAGTATTAAATAAATATTTATTTAAAAATATTGGCTTGGAAAAACACCAAAAATATCTTTTTTTGCATCTTTAAGTAATATATGAGCGACTTGTCGCTGATTGTGTATATTTGCCAAACTCAAAACAGAAACAGATGAAGTATTTGATAGGTCTCGTTTTATTGATAATTAATATCTTTTTAGGGTATTTACTTTATGCTAATATTCAGGAGCCCATTGCTTTTCAAAAAGAAAAGAAAATAAGGAAAGAAGCGGTAAGCTCAAAATTAGTTGATATTCGTAACTGTCAAGAAATCTATCGTGCTATCACTGATAAATTCGCGCCTACTTTTGACACATTAAAAATGGTGCTTAGAAATGATTCAATTCCATTTATTAAGGAGTTGGGGGATGCAGATGCAAATGAAGAAGTTACCATCATAAAAACATTCACGTTAGCGATGGATTCTATTAATGCACTTGGCATTGATTTAGATGATTTAGAAATGGTACCGTTTTCTGATAATAAGAAATTTTCAATCGATGCGGATACAATGACGTATCAGCAAACGTTAGTTAACGTGGTACAAGTAGGTACACGATACAAGGAGTTTATGGGGAAATACGGAATCCCGAAATATGCTAAATATGATAATTCTTATGATCCAAATAAAATGATCAAATTTGGTGATATGAATAAACCTAACATTTCAGGTAATTGGGATTAAGCACATTATTCGATTTTACGAAACCAGCCGACAAGACGAAAGAGGTCAGTGTCGTGCTATTTAATGACCTTTGCACGTTTGGCAAATGGGACAATCGTTTGTCATTAACGAAGGTGGAAACACTCCGAGATATATCAGCCAAAGAATCGCTTAAAGCTATTCAATCATTGACTGAAAATCAAATCAAAATCCTTATTGGGACATCCCCTTTTTTACTTGTTCAAGGAGATGATTTTCACATTGATCGATTAGATCATTATTTTGACCACCTTTCTTTTTTATACAAAAAAAACGAAGTTTCTTTCGAGTACAAAAAATTGAGTGGACAAGATATTTACCTTGTTTATGGTATACCAGATAGTCTTAAAACTCTTCTTAATACAGATAAATATAGAGGGGAACACTTAGTTGCGATCTTATCCAATGAATTAATGGCTATTGAAAAGAGAAGTGGTCTAGCAATTCATATTGATGATGGACATTTGACAGTAGTAATCCAAAAAGATAAGAAGACCCAGTTTGCGAATACGTACTCTTGTGCCAAGGGCGAAGATTTTTTATATTATATTCTTATGTTACTCAAGGAGTACGAATTAAATCCTGAGACTACACCAATAACCACTTTTGGGCGAGTAGGACAAAAATCACCAATATTTTCTCTATTAAGGCAATACTTAGGCAATCTTGAGTTCGCAACTCGAGGCACGGATTTTTTAATCGAGAATGACCAATTTGCCCATTTATGTCAAGATTTATTTCTTTGTAGAAAATGCGTATAATAAGTGGCAAGTTTAAAGGGCGAAGATTTACACCGCCCGCGAAGAACTGGCCTACTAGGCCAACAACGGATTATTCCAAGGAAGGACTCTATAATATCCTTCAAAATACAATTGACTTTGATAATGTTACGTTTCTAGATTTATTTGGTGGCACTGGGAATCATTGTTACGAATTTATTTCGAGAGGATGTAAGGAAGCGACTTATGTTGATAGACATGGTCCTTGTGTAGCATTTGCTAAATCCATGCGCGAAAAATTAGAAATTGAAAGTGAATTAACGGTTGTCAAAATGGATGTTTTCAAATTCATTAAAAAATCAAATTATTCTTACGATATTATTTTTGCTGGACCTCCTTATCCACTGAATAATATCCCAGAAATACCAACGCTTATTTTTGAAGCTAATATGCTAAAACCGAATGGAATTTTGATCGTGGAACACAATCCAAATGTTGAAATGTCCGGTCATCCAAATTTTACACAAATAAGAAATTACAGTAAGACTCTTTTTAGCTTTTTTGAAAACACTAAATCCGTTTAAATAGCCTATTTTTGCAAAAAAATAGATTGCTTTGATTGAAAGTGGATTAGTATATCAATTACAACGAGCTGTAACTGAAATTTTAGAAACCAATTTGAACCATCAGGTCCAACCCAATGAGGTATTGGTTAATGTGACTTCAAAAAATTTTGAAGGGGATTATACGATTGTAATATTTCCATATGTCAAAGCATTAAGGATGTCTCCAGCAGATATAGGAGAAAGGTTGGGAAAGGCATTGCAAGAAAAGCTAGATTATATTGTCTCCTTTAATTTAGTCAAAGGCTTTTTAAATGTAGAAATTTCGGATAAAGAGTGGCAAAGTCAATTAAATACGATATTTAAAGCTAAAGATACTTTCGGAAAGCATACTTCAACAGGTAAAAAAGTAATGGTTGAGTTTTCGTCACCGAATACAAATAAGCCGCTACATTTAGGGCATATCCGAAATATATTACTTGGCTGGTCAATGTCACAAATTCTGGAAGAAGCAGGAAATGAGGTTGTAAAAACTCAGATTGTAAATGACCGAGGAATCGCCGTATGCAAAAGTATGATGGCTTGGTCTAACTATGGCAATGGAGAAACACCTACTTCAAGCGGAATAAAAGGGGATCACTTTGTGGGAAAATACTATGTTATCTTCAATCAAAAATTGAAAGAAGAATACACAAACTGGCAGCAATCGGCTGATGCGAAAGCAGTGTTTGAGGAAAAAGGAAAAGAAGGACAAAGTGAAGTTGATTTTTTCAATCATTATAAAAATGATTACTTCAATATTCATTCAACTATTGGGAAGGAAACAAAGGAAATGTTGATTAAATGGGAAGATAATGACAAGGGAGTCAAGGATCTTTGGCATAAAATGAATAGTTGGGTTTATGAAGGTTTTGAACAAACATATAAAGACTTAGAAGTACATTTTGATAAGTTGTATTATGAGTCAGACACCTATCTATTAGGAAAAGAAGTAGTTGAGCAAGGTCTCTCTTCATCTTTGTTTTACAAAGAGCCAGATGGCAGTATTTGGGTTGATTTAGAAGATGTTGGATTAGATAAAAAATTGATATTAAGGAGTGATGGTACATCCGTATATATTACGCAAGATATTGGAACAGCACAAATGAGACATGCTGATTTTAAAATGGATAGCATGGTTTATGTTGTTGGAAATGAACAAGATTATCATTTTAAAGCCCTTTTTGAAACGTTAAAAAAATTAGGAGAGCCGTATGCTAGTGATTTATTCCATTTATCTTATGGAATGGTAGATTTGCCAACCGGTAAAATGAAATCAAGAGAAGGTACTGTAGTCGATGCTGATGACCTTGTAAAAGAAGTTATAGATGAAGCACGATCGGCGGCAAAAGAAAATGGAAGTTTGGATGATATTCCTGTAAATGAGCAAGAAGAGATCTTTAAACGAATTGGTTTAGCGGCATTAAAGTATTTTATGATTAAAATAAATCCTAAAAAACGGATGACTTTTGATCCTAAAGAGTCTGTCGATATGCAAGGACAAACAGGTCCTTATATTCAAAATGCATATGTTCGGATAGCTTCCATTTTGAGAAAGGCATCAAGCCTTGAAAAAGTTGATTATTCGACTTACAAATCTATCGAAGAAGCGGAAAAAAACTTAATCATAGACATCTTAGATTATCCTTATATAATCTTAGATTCGGCAAAAAATTATGATCCTTCAAGTGTTGCAAATTATGCCTATAACGTCGCTAAAGATTTTCACCGTTTTTATCATGATGTAAGAATACTAACAGCAGAAACAGATGAGGCAAAAGCGTTTCGGTTAACGTTAATTGAATCGGTATCAGCTATTTTAGAACGATCGATGAATTTATTAGGCATCCAGATGCCATCAAGAATGTAATATGACTGAAGAAAAATATAAAGGCTTAAACTTTTTAGAAGAGATTATAGACGCAGATATTAAATCTGGTAAACATAAACATATTCATACTCGGTTTCCTCCAGAGCCTAATGGATATCTTCACATTGGTCATGCAAAAGCCATTTGGATTAATTTTCATTTGGCTGAGAAGTATGGTGGATCCACTAATCTTCGGTTTGATGATACCAACCCAGTTAAAGAAGATACAGAGTATGTAAATGCGATAAAAAAAGATATCGAATGGTTGGGGTACAACTGGCATGATAAGCCTTATTATGCATCTGATTATTTTGATACACTATATGGATTTGCTGAAAAGTTGATTACTCAGGGAGATGCATATATTGATGAATCGACAGCCGAAGAAATCGCGGACCAAAAAGGGGTACCAACTTCACCTGGTAAAGAAAGTCCATTTCGAAATAGACCTATCGAAGAATCTTTGGATCTCTTTCGAAAAATGAAGGCTGGAGAATATGAAGATGGAGCGATGGTTTTACGAGTAAAGGTGGATATGACATCACCGAACATGCATATGCGAGATCCGATCATTTATCGAATTAAACACGTAACGCATCATAAAACAGGAAATACTTGGTGTATCTATCCAATGTATGATTTTGCGCATGGACAATCAGATTCTATCGAAAATATAACGCATTCAATGTGTTCTTTGGAGTTTCGTCATCATCGAGATTTATACAATTGGTTAATTGAAAAATTAGATATCTATCCATCGAGACAAATTGAATTTGCAAGGATGAATGTATCTTATATGATAACATCAAAAAGACGATTGCTAAAACTAGTCGAAGAAGGGCTAGTGAGTGCATGGGATGACCCAAGAATGCCAACGATTAGTGGAATGAGACGAAGAGGGTATCCAGCAAAAGCGTTAAAAGTGTTTTGTGAAAAGACAGGGATAGCAAAAAGAGATAACCTTGTAGAAATAGAATTATTGGAATCTTGTGTACGTGATGTTTTAAATGAAAGCGCCGAACGAGCCATGGTTGTAACAGATCCAGTAAAAGTGATTATCACAAATTTTGAGAAAGAATTTGAAACAATTGAAGCAGTTGTAAATCCTCAAGATGAGGCTGCAGGTAAAAGGACAGTGGTCCTCCACAAAGAAATTTATATTGAACGTGAAGACTTTATGGTTGACCCACCAAAGAAATATTTTAGGATGGCACCTGATAAAGATGTTCGATTGAAGAATGGATTTATTTTGCATTGTGATGGATTTAAAGCGGATGACAATGGGAATGTGGAAGAAATTTATTGTTCGTATTATCCTAATAGTAAAAGTGGCCAAGATGTGTCAGGCATAAAGGCAAAAGGTACATTGCATTGGGTTTCAGCTGTAGATGCAATTGAAGTAGAATTAAGAAACTATGATCGATTATTTACAGATCCATCACCAATGTCACATGATGAAGATTTTATGACATTTGTAAATCGAGATTCACTAAAAATCAACAATAAAGCACTAGCAGAACCTTATTTAAAGGATGCAAAAGAAGGAGTCAGTTATCAATTTATGCGTAAAGGATATTTTACGATAGATTCAAACAGTACAGAAAATAAAATCATTTTCAATAAAACTGTTGGCTTAAAAGATTCATGGGCTAAGTCTCAAAAGAAGTAAATGATTACAAGTCTTTTAGAATACGATAGAATTGTATTTGACTGGATAAATCAAGGTCTTTCAAATGGGTTTTTTGATGCAGTACTTCCTATTGTTAGAAATAAAAAAACATGGATTCTGCTTTATATCTTTTTAATAGGGTATAGCATATACATTTACAAAATCAAATCGATTGTCATAATAGGTTTCGCCTTGCTTTGTGTTTTTCTCACAGATACAATAAGTAGTCAGTGGATCAAAAAGTCAATAGAACGACCAAGACCTTGTCATGTAGTAAAAGAATATCCTCAAACGAATGTGCTGGTTCATTGTGGCAGTGGGTATAGTTTTACAAGTTCCCATGCTACGAACCATTTCGGTATAGCTTTCTTTTTTCTAGGAATTCCTATATTCAAACGAAGAGGGTGGAAGTGGTTTTTTGTGACTTGGGCTGCGTCGATCGCCTTTTCTCAAGTGTATGTTGGTGTTCATTATCCAATTGATGTCACCTGCGGAGCTTTTTTAGGCAGTGTTATTGGATTTCTATTGGGTAAATTGGCGATGGAAATACTTTATATATTTCCCAATAAAAAAATTGCATAATATTTTTTAGCCATATCCCCTTATAAATAGGGTAACTTGTTTAAATTACTAACGTTATACATTACGAAATAAAATATTTGGCACAATTATTTCATTATACTTAATACTGTCAACTGTTAAAACCAACCCATACTTTGATGAGAAGTGTGATTATCAGTTCCTGTAGTATGAGAATGTTAAAATTTAATTTTTTGAAGTGTAGTTGAAACAAACAGCTACACTTCTTACGTTTATATAAAGAGCATCAAAATCCGATTGTTCAAAACGAAATTCATAAAAGTTAATAAAACATGGTGAAGTATTTAACAATACTTTGCGTTCTGGTTACTACTCAATTTAGTCAAGCGCAAACTACAGATTTGGCTATTGTTATTCCAAATATTTACAAAGTAACAGGACAAATAGAAGTTAGTCTCTATGATGGTCCTGATCATTTTTTATCTAAAGGACATCAGTTTAAATCCGTGATATGCAAAGTTGATCAAAGTTCTGAAAAATGTATTGTTGAAGATATACCAGTCGGTGAATATGCCGTTGCCTTGTATTTTGATGAAAATTATGACGGAGAATTAAATTTAAATTTTTGGGGCATTCCAAGGGAAGCGTATGGATTTTCGAAAAATGTAAAACCTATCGTAAAAGCACCAAGCTATGATGAATGTAAAATTGACGTGAAAAATCAGAAAGAAATTGTCATAGAATTAATTTATTAAAAAGAATCAAATACATCTCCCATCCCGTAGTTAATATCTCTAGCTAGATCTTCAAATACTTCTTCAATCAAGTCGTCGTAATCATAATTTTGAATCGTAAAATTTTCAAACCTTATATGTCTAGGAACCGCTCTTTCATCCCCAGAATATCCTACATATACTTCTTCGTTTTCGGATGAATTATCTTCAAAATCTCTAGCAAAGATTCGTTCATTGGTTTCTATTTCGAATGCTTCAATATAAGCAACCGCTTCGACTTCGAAATTATAATCTCGGACTTCAACATGAGCCTCAATATTTATATATACAGGTTCATCATAAGAGGTATTCGTTGAGGTATCTATTTTTGTTACATAACGATCAATGATTCGCTCGGAATAAGTTTCTGTTCTTGTACGATACGTTACATCTTCATCAATAATTCGAGCTCCAACAACCAATAAAATTTGCGCTTTGTTTTTATTTTTTATAAATGTATTCCATTCATCATTTTCAAAGGATAAGTTGCCTTTAAAATACCGGTCAAACGTAAAATCAAAGAAACCTTCATTTATGATTTCTACAAATAGACTTCTATGGCCTAATTCAAAGCATTCATTTTTCATGTTTGAAAGTTCATTCTCTTGTCCACCTACCTTTCTCATTTTATCGACAATTTTATTTGCCTCCACAAGATTAGACCGAATTGAAGAGACATGATAGGCAGCTAGAAACTGATCATACCGTTCAATATAATATGCATAAAGCTTTTTATTTAGGGTTTGCTTAGTTTCATTGAATTGAATAGAGTCTAAATCGACATCGCGGATTGGTTTTAATTGAATATAAGTACTTCGATCAGTTTGAAGGTCGTTGATGGTTTGTTTTGCTTTTTCCCAATCTTGGTAGTCAGTACTGCTAAGTAGGGTTGCAAGTTTAGTTGTTTTTTGATCTAATAATGCATTGTATGCATTGATGAAGACTGTTTTATCTGATCTAGAAACCTTTTCTTTTTTCATTTTAGGCTCTAGACGATCTATAACTTTGCGATACTCACCATTTTTGTATAAAGTATCTACGGATTTACAAGCTTGGAATGACATTACAATAAGTATCATTAAGCTCAAGGGTATAAATTTCATATATTTTGGAACTAAGCGCTTATAATTATCTAAATTTAATATACATGATTTATCTTTGAAAAAACAGATAAATATTGAAAATTCTCGACGGAAAAGCCCTATCAATCACACTTCAAGAAGAAATTAAAATACAAGTAACGAAGTCCGTTGCTCAAGGTCATCGTGCACCACACTTAGCCGCTATTATCGTTGGTGATAATCCTGCAAGTCGGGTATATGTTGGGCATAAGATTAAAGCATGTGAACGGGTTGGTTTTAAATCCTCATTGTTTCAAGAGCCAAAAGATATTACGCAAGAAGCATTAATTGCAAGAGTTGAGGCATTAAATGTTGACCCGTCCATCGATGGTTTCATTGTTCAACTACCTTTACCGAATCATATTGATGCTCTTGGTGTAACCTTGTCGATTGATCCAGACAATGATGTTGATGGGTTTCATCCCATGAATTTAGGTAAGATGGCTTTGGGTTTAGAAACGTATATTCCTGCTACACCTTATGGTATTATGTTATTATTAGAACGTTATGCTATTGAGACTTCAGGAAAAGATGTCGTCGTTGTAGGTCGTAGTAATATTGTAGGGACACCGATGAGTATATTATTATCTAGAAATGCAAAAGTAGGGAATGCCACGGTGACACTTACACACAGTCGAACTAAAAATTTATCCGAAATTTTGAAAAAAGCAGACATCATTATTGCAGCCATTGGCAGAGCAAATTTTATTACTACCGAAATGGTAAAAGAAGGTGCGGTTATTATCGATGTAGGAATCAATAGTGTTGAAGATCCTACACGAAAATCGGGTTATCGTCTTGTCGGTGATGTAGACTTTGAAAACGTGGCTGAAAAGACAAGCTTCATTACGCCGGTCCCCGGTGGTGTCGGACCACTTACTGTTGCAGCTTTGCTAATGAATACGATGAAGTCGTATTATAAAAAATTTAATTAATCTATGTCTAAAATATATAATTCAGTTGATGTGTTTTTTGAGAATGAGCTTTTAGAGCTTATTCCATTTATGGATTTGATAGGGTTTGAAGGTTTTTTTGAGAAAGAACAATGTACGGTTGGATATATCGATAACTCAAAGGATATCCAGCGATTGGCTAAGCTCATTGAAAATAAGTTTGGTGATCGAATATTAAAAATAGAAATCCAAGAGATTGAAAATGAAAATTGGAATCAAACGTGGGAATCCAATTTTGATCCTGTCTTTGTAGATGATCTCTGTGCAATTGTTGCAGATTTTCATGAAATAAAACAAGACTGTACGCATACAATACATATTCGTCCCAAAATGGCCTTCGGAACAGGGCATCATGAAACTACCTATATGATGATTCAAGCGATGAATACGATTGACATAAAAGATAAGTCAATTTTTGATTTTGGCACTGGAACGGGCATCTTAGCGGTATTCGCTTCAAAATTAGGTGCAAAACAAATCATTGCAAACGATATTCAAGAAGAAACGAAAGATAACTACGAGGAACATTTAGAAATAAATAATGTCGAAACTCCAAATAAATTTTACTTAGCAAGTCTGGATGGAGTAAAAGAAAGTAACTTTGATGTCATTCTTGCAAATATTAATAAAAAGGTACTAATAGCTTCTTCGAAAATATTATTTCAAAAATTAAACGATGGTGGATTCCTTTTAATTTCCGGAATTATGAAAAAGGATAAAGATGGATTGGTCAATGAATATACAACCATCGGTTTTACATTGCTTGGAGTCAAAGAAAAAGGAGAATGGCATTGCATTAAATTTCAAAAACCTATTTGATCCGTTGTTATATTAATGCATTCGATCACCTCTCAACTCTAAGGTTTGCAGAATTTCAGCTTCATGTGCTAAGTATTCTTTCCACCTTTCTAAGGCTCTTTCTTCCCCCGCGTACTTTTTTGCGAGGTCAATAAAAAGCTTATAATGACCTGCTTCTGAAACCATGAAGGTATGATAAAATGA
>CALDTZ010000046.1 GCA_937924805.1 uncultured Saprospiraceae bacterium | reverse complement strand
GTTGATTTTTAAAACTTGATCGAATTATTTGATATTTGATTGTATAAAGTATGCATCCAAAACGCGTTTGTCTGCTTTTATAAGTGCTAAAAAATCGGAAGGATTCATTTTACCTAATTCATAACTGAATGTCCAATTGTTTTCAGCTCTGCTTGTAAACTTCAACTTAGTAAGTTTATAGTCTTGATACTTGTAAATAAATTTTTCTGGTTTCGCCTTTTGAATGAGTGAAATATGAATAACTCCGGTGCTTGAGTCTATTTGTTGGTCGGTTTTTTTTGTTGTTTTACAGCTTTGCATTGTGCACAACAACATAGAACAACAAAGAAGGATGATTACTCTCATATGGCTGAATTACACTTACAAGGTATAGTTTTTAACGGTCATTTAGTTGAGGTGAATTATTTTTATTTCATAAACTGTCGGATAGACTTCTAATTCATTTCTTATTTGTCAATTGGTTTTAATAATTTTAGGAAAATCTATAAATCTTAATCCATGACTAGACTTTTGTTTTTAGGAGCGTTCTTATTAGGAATATTTTGCTTTTCAAATGCACAATCGGATTTGCCCAAAGGCTTTGCTGAAGGTGAAAAAAATCAAATGAAGTCGTATTTAAATGATATTCGGACTACTCCTTTAAATGAAGAATATCGAACACCTCCAAATGGGATTATTCGAACAATGGCCGAATGGGAAGAATTAGATGGGGTAGCGATTACTTGGGCTAGTTTTCAATCAATATTAGCTGAAATTGTCAGACACGTAAGGGAAGAAACGAATGTTTACATTATCTGTTCTAATGCAAATCAAGTAGAAAATTATTTGGTAAACAATGGAATAGATGTTAGTACCAATGTGTTTTATATAGAAGATCAATATGACTCAATTTGGATTCGAGATTATGGACCAAATACCGTTTATATAAACGATGTAGATTCCATAAACTTTGTTAATTGGATTTATAATAGACCTAGATATAGAGATAATAATGTTCCGAATATTATCGGTCAATATTTGGATGTACCCGTGATTTCTAATTATAATGCACCCAATGATTTAGTAAATACCGGAGGGAATTTTATGGCGGATGGAATGGGGAAGGGGTTTTCCTCAGAACTGGTTTTAGAAGAAAATGGATTTAATAATAATTTTGGTGATAGTAATCATGATGAAGATGCGGTAGATGGAATTATGAATGCGTTTATGGGTATTGACCATTATATAAAAATGGATGTTTTACCTTATGACTTAATTCATCATATTGATATGCATATGAAGCTTCTGGATGAACGGACATTGTTGGTTGGTCAATATCCAGAAGGAATCGCTGATGGTCCTCAAATCGAAGCAAACATTCAATATGTGATAAGCAATTTTGAAGCGGCGTGGAATACTACATTCGATGTGGTTCGAATGCCCATGCCACCAGGACCAGGCAATAATTACCCGAATACAGGTGGAGATTATAGAACATATACCAATTCATTAATTGCGAATAAGACAATTATAGTGCCTACCTATGAAGAAAAATATGATACTACAGCATTACGTATTTGGAAAGAACAAATGCCTGGATATAATATTCAAGGAATAAATTGCAATGACATCATTCCATTGAGTGGCGCTCTTCATTGTATCACAAAGGAAATAGGCGTTCAAAATCCGTTGCTCATCGCCCATGCTAAATTACCCAATGTAGAGGTTCTTGATAATGACGATTATGAAGTGGAAGCAATGATAAAACATACGTCAGGAATATCATCTGCATTTGTTTACTATAAAACGTCATTAAATGCGTCATATCAAGAAGTTGAAATGGTATCAATAGGAGATGATCATTGGCAATCCATCATTCCGGAGCAACCATTTGGAACAAAAGTTCAATATTATATTTCGGCTGAATCAAATTCGGGTAAAATGCAAGTAAGGCCAATGCCTGCACCTGATGGATATTTTGAATTTGAAATATTTGAACCTATATCAAATGTAAATGATCCAAAAGAGGAATTAAAAGTTGGACTTGGAAACGTATTTCCTAATCCGGCAAATGCTATTTCTTTAATCGAGACAATAAGTAACCAATCATCGGACGCATCGTTGACGATTAAGAATCAACTAGGACAGACCATTGAGGTCCTATTTTCTGGTCGGTTAAATGCAGGCTCGAAAAATCATTTTGTAAATGCTGTAAATTTTAATCCTGGCATTTATTTTATTCATTTGGAAACAAAAGATACTTTAGACGTACAAAAATGGGTTGTACATTAAATCTTTTGAGTGAACTCAAATATAAATGAAGACCGCTTGCTATGGAAAGCTATCCAAGAAGGAAACGAGATCGCTTTTAAAACTCTCTTTGAGAAGTACTACTTGTTCTTAGTCCAAATTTCTATGAAGCAATGTGGGGATGAATCAATAGGAAAAGATGCTTCGCAAGATGTTTTTGTTGATCTATGGAAGCGAAAAGAGCAAATAGATCTTTCACATTCCATTCAAGCGTATTTGAGAAAAGCCGTTGTTTTTAAAACAATCGATTACATTCGAAAAAAGAAAAATAAGGTACATTTTTTAGACCCGACGGATCTTTCTATACCTGTCTACTCACAAGATTCACTTGAGTATAATGATCTTACCTCCATAATAAATAAAGCCGTTGAAAGCTTGCCACCTCGATGCAGGCAAATATTTATTTTAAGCCGACATGAACAAATGAGTCACAAAGAAATAGCTACTGAATTAAATATATCAACGAAGACCATTGAAAATCAAATCACTCGGGCATTGAAGCATTTACATCTTGTGGTAACTCCTTATTTAAATAAATAATAAAGAAAGTGGGGGGTACTTCGATTACAAACGACTAAAAAGATATCGTGAAAGATCAAGCATACTACATATCATTATTTTATAAAAATCTTCAAGGTGTAATTACGGAAGAAGAAAAGGAAATATTTGATGCTTATACGTCTATGTCGAATGGAAATAAAACTTTTTTCGAAGATTTAGAAAAGGTAGTGAAAGTCACGGACCGATATATTCCAGCTGTTAACGTTAATATAGAACATGCATTTGAAGCTACGATGACAGCAGTTAAGAATCCGATAAAATCGAAAACTCAGCAAAAGTTCGGGTGGAAAAAATATGTTGTTGCTGCCTCTTTTCTTTTATTGGTGGGGTTTTCTGCGTTTTGGAACTATCAATCAGGTAAAACAGATATAGCATGGGATCGTTACAGCTATCAGGAAGAAGGTGAAAATGTATATCATCTAGAAGATGGGTCTGTAGTTTATCTCAATACTGGTTCATCTATTTCATTTGGATTTAAGGAAAATGAGCGTATTGTACAATTAGATGGAGAAGCTTTTTTTGAAGTAGCAAAGGATAAAAAAAAGCCATTTTCAGTTACATCGGCAAATGTTCAGGTGCGTGTTTTAGGAACTGAATTTACCGTGCGTGATTATGGTGATGAAATAAAAGCTTTAGTATTCGTAAAAGAAGGGAAGGTAGAGTGTAAATCAAAAGGATCAAGCGGTCGGTATATATTGAAAAAGATGGATAGGTTGACTTACAATAAGGAATCAAAGCAAGTTGAATACGAAAAAAGAGAAGATCTAAATGATCTTGCTTGGCAATCGAATGAGTTAGCATTTACATCAACACCATTACCGATTGTTTTTGAAGTATTAGAAAAACATCTAGATGTAGATATTGAAGGCGATTTTAGTCAACTTAAATCTTGTCGATTTACGATGTCTAATCAGAAACTTAATCTTACTAAGTTGTTCGATAAATTGTCGAAAGTTTATAACATAAACGTTCGACAAACAAAAAATAATAGTTTTTTCATATCTGGAGGATCATGTTGATCAAGTTCTAAGATTATTCAGATGTCTAGGAGGCTGTTTCAATCGTGAAGCAGTCTCTTTTTTTATGTTTTACAGTATAATTTGCAACATTGTTGCATTATGTGTATTTTTGACCAAAATTTAAACGTTGAAGCAGGCGATACAATTATTAAAGCAAGTTGATTTACTAGGCATGATCACATCGTTAGTGTGTCTAGTACACTGTGTACTTACGCCTTTATTTTTTTTAGGAGATACTGGGCATAGTCATTCAAGTTCAATTTTTTCATTTCACTCTTTGTTTTTGATATTAGCTTGGACGGCAGTCATTAGTGCCGTGCGATTTGCTTCTACAAAAATTAGGATCGGATTGAGCATATCTATCGTACTATTAACAGTAGGTGTTGTTTTTGAGCAAGTTTCGATGGGGTTTCAATGGGTTCTTTATGCTGGATCGATTGGATTAGTAGCTATGCATCTACTTAATTTCAAATCTCATCATCAGCATTAAAATTAATAACGGGATTAGATTGATCTTTACTTTTAAAATTACCAATCAACACTTTTAATTTCTTCGACATAGGCAGATAAAATGCCGACTCCACCTTCGATATTATTGTGAATAAAGAATGGCTCATTAAAGAAAATTCCTTCATGTGTATTTGATGCATTCGTTTGTTCGATTACATCTTTATGGAAGTTGTAATAATCTTGATTTATTGTTTTAAGCGACAATAAAATTGGTGTTTTTGATTCAATCGTTGGATTAATACCGACTCTAACTTTGATAATGAATGTTTTGTTTTGTTCTTTATCTAAAAAGGCTAATTTGTTATTATTCGCTTCTTTCCCGAGTACCGTATGATTGATATTTATTAGATCAAAATCTAAAGCTTCCATTGATTGGATAGAATCTAATATAGTTTCATCCCAAGTAATGGTATTTCTATTGACTCCCATTTCAAAATAAATCCGATCATTTTCAAAAGGCTTCATTGTAGCTTGCATGGTAATTTCGTAAAAATCTTTTTTTCCTTCCGATTCTATTTGTTGGGTTTCTGTAATATGTAAGTCTTTAAAGTCCCCTTTGATCGGTATTTGAGTCGTTGCATTAAAGTTGAGATAATCTCTTGATATTCCCTCTAAACTATAGTTTAAACCTTCTTGAGGTATTACATCTGAGACATACTTTGATCGTTGCCGCTGATTTGGTGCGGCATCATAGTTTAAATAATCAATAATTTGACCGTTTTCTAACAATGCTAATTGAATATCATTTAGGATTAAATTCTCAGGATCATCTTGCAAAATATCTTCTAGAAGACTGATCTCAACTTCAACAGGTTTGTTGGTTGATAATTCAGAAATGACAACCATCCTTCTTTCTTCAGGCAATTCCAACATAATCTGCTCACGGCATCCTAATTGGATAACCATAACCAAAGCAATTATATAAAAGAATCTGTTTTTCTTCATATTGTCAAAATGCTAGTGATAACTTGAAATAAGGAAGCAAAGGAAGAAAGGTTGTACGGTAGTATTTAAATGTTTCATCCTCTAAATCATATTTCACATCAATAAACAATTCGTTCTTATTATTGTACGTATTGTTTACACCTAATGTTGTAAAAATTTCTCCTAATTTACTAAAAAAGCGATAATTATAATTCAAATCTAGGCGATGAGATGGTTGGAGAGAAAAACTATTTTTTGTTCCGTAATAGATAAAGCTATTAGAACTTAATTCTCCAGATTGTTGCTGTCCGGTACTCCATTTGCCAATAGGGACATTAATCTTTAGTCCTGAAGAAAAATTAAATAGTGCACTAATCGAAGATTTAGAATTCAATTTATATTGTAAATAAATATTCAAGATATGGTTTAGGTCATACCTAAAAGGGAAGGGGTTACCATTATTTATTTCTTCGAATTGACGATCCGTCTCAGTATAAGAGTAACCAATATTCCCCATAAATGATCGGTGTTTGTATTCAATATTTAGTTCAGATCCAATCGAATTACCTCTCCCTTGAGTGACACTATTTTCCCATTCATAGGGCGTAGGGGTAATCGTATTAGAAATAAAATTGGCCCCTTCGGAATAGGTTATTAAATTCTTCATTTCTTTATAGTAGACCTTCATCAAGACATTCCATTTTTCGAGGTATTGGTAGAGGATAGAAAACTCTCCGACCCATGATTTTTGTGGTCTGATTTTAGCCGTTGACGGTACCCATAAGTCACTTGGTTGTAGAAAACTAGACCTTGAAAGTACTTGAACATTTTGACTATTTTGGCTAAACGCCAAGCCTAACTTCAATTGAGAAGTAACATAATTTTCGACTAAAATTCTAGGTTCAAAATTATAGTAACTCGTATTTTGAACACCATATCTTGAAGCATTAAAACCTACCGAAAATCCAATAGATTCATTTAATTTGAATTCATCTTCAATATAGATACTATTTTCAATGGTATTAATCGTTGGAAAGCTAAATAAAGAATCTAAAGGCTGCTCATTATCAAATATTTCAATTGAATTATCTTCAATTGCGATTATACCAGGTTTGAATATTCGATTTATTACGTATGATCCGAAGGTTATATGATGTTTTGTATTTGGAAAATAATCAAAATCTACACGCATTGATTGATCCGTGATTTTTGATCTAAATATATTTTGAGCTGTTGAGTTTTCAATTTCGTTAGCATTTAAATTTTCATAATTAAGTCGTTGTGATTCTTTAGAGTTAAAATTAAATTGACTGTAAGTCAATGTTGATTTTAAAAACAATTTTGATGTTATTTCAGTAGTATGTCGCACTACGCCTAATAAATTTCCCCATTTTAGTCGTTGTTGCTTTAGATCTTTCGAGGTTATGATTCCATTATCATATATACTTTGATTGAGACTGTAATATCCATCTTCTCCATAATAGAAACTTGTAAAAAGTTTATCTTTTTTTGACAATTGAAAATTTGCTTTTAGTAATACTTCGCCAAAATAAAAATGTAAACTGTCTTTTTGGATTTGATATTGAGTAGGTTCTTCAACCAAAGAGAGGCGCTTAAAAAATGGATCTAGATGTGTTCTTCGCATAGAAAGTATAAACGAGCTCTTTTCTTTTTGGATAGGGCCCTCAAGCATAATTTTTGATGCAAATAGACTGCTGCTTACCTTACCTCCAAATCGTCTATTGTTTCCTTCTTTTGTTCGAACATCAATGATTGAACTTACTCGGCCATTATATTTGGCCGGAAAAAGGCCCGAATGATAGGAGACATAATTTAGAATATCAGAATCAAAAAGTGAGAAAATACCAAAAGCATGAAACGGGTTATAGATTGGTACACCATCAAGTAAAATTAAATTTTGATCAGCATTACCTCCTCTTACGTGTAGTCCTCCTAGACCATCAGGTCCTGTTTGAACGCCCGTTTTTTGTTGAATTTGACGGATTACATCTGATTCTCCGCCCAAGGTTGGTTTAATCTCAAAATCGGATAAATCAATGCTTGGATAGTTAAGTATGGTGTTAAAGGTATTATTCGTACTGATACTATCCCTAATAATAATTTCTTCTATCGCCAAGGAATATTCTAATTGAATATTAATACTTGTATCGTTAACAAGGTTTAAATGAAGGTCATGTGTAGTATACCCAAGATAGGAATAGGAGATAACTTGTGATCCCGATTCAATTTCAAAGCTGTAAAATCCATATTCATTGGAGTTACATCCAATTGCAGTATTTGCTATAAATACATTTGCTCCAATTAATTTTTCACCATTATATTGATCTTCAATATATCCGCTAATAGTAAAAAAGCTTCTGTTTTTTGGGAATATCGTTAATGATAAAGAGCTAAGTTCAAAATCAAGTGATTCATCTTTAAGTATTTCACTAATAATGAATGATAGTGGCTTTTTTGAAAATGAATAATTATTTCTTTGAATAGATTTAAATAAATTATCGCTTAAGTAAACATCCAAATTTTGTAATTCACATAAGGATAGAATCGCTTCTTTTGAGGTTTTATTCCTTACCTTAAAATCAACAACGGAGGTTGATTGACTCCATATCGAGATGGAGCTAAAACAAAAAATCAATATGTAGAAGATAGATTTCACAATGCCAAATTAATAACTAAAACCCAATTACTAGTGCCTTTATTTTTAGGTCAAAGAATTTTGAATAGTAAGAGACATTGTATTTCATTGTGAGATTTAAAAAGAATGGCGTTTCATGAAATTATTTTATACATTTAGGCGTATTTACTTTGTAATTTTTTTTTAACCTAAAAAACAAAAACAAAAAATGGGCTTATTTTCATTTATCAAAGGAGCTGGTAAGAAATTATTTGGAAGAGAAGAGAAAAAAGTTGTAGCTGAAGTTGCTACTGCGCCTCCTTCAAAAGAAGAATTGTTAAAAGCTGAAATCGTACGACTAGGAATCCCAGTTCAAGGATTAAATGTTGAACTTGCTGAACAAGTAA
The DNA here is from genome assembly GCA_937924805.1 of uncultured Saprospiraceae bacterium. Taxonomy (GTDB): domain Bacteria; phylum Bacteroidota; class Bacteroidia; order Chitinophagales; family Saprospiraceae; genus JAHDDO01. The sequence continues at coordinate 16,189 of CALDTZ010000046.1, read as the reverse complement.
TTGTATCAGGAGAAACAGTAACAAATGCGGATCGTGAAAAAATTATTCTTGCATTAGGTAACGTCGATTGTGTAGGATGTGTTGAAGATAACATGACGGTATCAAATCCGGAACCTGAATCTCGATTTCATGTAGTTAAAGCTGGAGATTCATTGTCAAAAATCTCTAAGGAAGTTTATGGTGATCCGATGAAATACAATGCTATTTTCGAAGCAAACAAACCAATGCTTGAGCACCCTGATAAAATTTATCCTGGTCAAACACTACGAATTCCAGTTGCATAATTTGTAACGTAAAGTGATAATGAAAGAGGGTGCTTAGGCACCCTTTTTTATTGAATAGAAAATAGAAATCTAAAGTTCAATCCTTTCTTGCTCAAAATTTTGACCTAACTTCATTAGTGGAATCGTGATGTAAAAATTAGACCCTACATTTTCAATAGAATCAAAATCTAATTTTCCATTAAAAGCTTCTAACATATTACTAGCTATAGCGAGACCGAGACCACTTCCAGAGCTTTTGGTTGTAAATTTTGGAGTAAATATTTTACTATACATTGATTCTGGAATTCCAATACCATTATCGGAAACTCTAATAATAGCATCATTGTTTTTTCGGTAAAGAGAAATCTCAACGACACCTTTTTTGTTATTTGGAATTGACTGTATTGCATTTTTTACTAGATTATTGAGCACCCGAATTAAATGCTGTTTGTCTGCAAATACTTTTATATCGTTTAATGGAACATTCATTTTTACATCGATATCTTCTCTCTTTCTAAATAAATCATGAATTACCTCAATCACTTCATTAAGTACTATTTTCTCATTATTGGCTTTTGGTAATTGCCCGAAACTAGCAAAAGAATTTGCTATTTGAGTTAAATTATCGATTTGTTCAATTAATGTATCTGATATCCGATTCACTATTTCTTGACTTTGATCTGGATTCTTTTTTATTGCTCTACTCAAATACTGGATACTCAATTTCATAGGTGTAAGCGGATTTTTAATCTCATGAGCTACCTGCTTAGCCATTTCACGCCATGCACCATCTCTTTCAGTTTTCGCTAATAGCTGCGCACTTTCCTCCAATTCAATAATCATCTCATTATAATTTTGAATGAGTATTCCCAATTCATCATTTCGTTGCCATTCTAATGATTTATTCGTTTTACCTAATTTCATTTCTTTCATACGCATAGCCAACGTACGTATGGGATTGGTAATTGATCTAGCCATCGCAATAGCAATCGTACTGGCAATGAGGAATAAGAAAACGTATACGTTCATTAATGTTCCTAGAAAATCTAAAATATTTCCTTGTTTCGATAATCGATTGTTATTAATTCGTATCGAAGCATACATGATACTATTTTCATTTCGCTTGATTGGGATATAGGTATCGACAACAGGCTTATTTAGACTGATGGGGTTGTTATTCGCATTTTCATGCAAATGTTTATACGCTAAAAAGGAAATCTGTGGATAAGGTTTATTTTGACCATACGTTAATCTATCAAATTTGTACCCAAGTGTATCGTATAATTCAAGCTTGATGTTATGTATGTTTTCTAATTCTTCATTTGCTGCGATGAGTATTTGTGAAGCATCAATATCGGTAGGTACATTTTGAATTCTAAATTGAATGTCATGGGTTAAAGCAACTATTTTTTCTTGAAGCGTATTGTTTTTTGACTGTTTTACTTGGCTATTTAAATAGAGACTTGTTATCGTCGCGATTGCTATAAAAGATAAGATAATAATTCCAATGACCACTAATTGAATTTGGAATGAAAGACTCGTATTTTCTCTATTGTTCAATTGTATTGAAGAGGGGAGGAAAGCCCGATATTTATCAATTAACCCTATAATTAAGACTAAGCAAATGGTTAAGCAAAAGAAAAGGGAAAATAAGGTGATTGGCTTAAGAATACTCGAGTAAGTCTTTATTGAAACCAGAGTTACACCTGTTTCTGGGGTAAAGTAGATATACGCATTAGAACCTTTAAAAATAACGTCAATAATTTCTGCAGAATTTTTATACTTTAACAAATCGGCTTCTAATCCTGCACCTTGAATCACGAGTGTGTCATTCAAGTAATAATTGTAGAATATACGTTCATTTGTTTTGTCTTTTACTACTGGTTTTATACCAATATTTAATTTGTAATTATTTTCGTTATCAGATATAGTAAAAGACCTAGTATACTTTCTTTCAAGTGGGAAATAGATCCAGTTAGAATCAATTTTCTGAGCTTGATTCAGTAACTTCTTTGGAAATACAATTCCATCTGAGAAAATAGGTTGCCCACTTTCATCTTGACCATAAATATCAACATCGATGTCGAATCCTAAGTTTTCTTTAGTTGTATTTTGCACAAATTGGATAAAATCTTGCTTTACTATTTTTCCAATGGTCGGATGAGAAAAAACTTTGTTGTCTAACCCTGATTCTAGCGCATTTTCAATGACTAAAGCGGCTTGTTTAAATTTTTCTTGGTCAAAAGGTTCAAAAGAAGATTCTAAATATTCGATACGATCTTTAATTTCTCGGTTTGAATCAAAGTGAAAAAGTAAGATGGACGTAAATCCGGCATATACAATAATCCACCAAATTAACCATGTTAGTGATTTGGATTGAATGTCGTTATATAAATCACTGAGAAGGAAATAAATAAATAAAAAGAGAGGTAGCACCCACATTGGACGTAGGTCCACGAAGATTTGACTTGCCACTGTAATCAACATCGTCAAGAAAAACATGATGACGTATTTTGGTGCTCCCTTCACCGTTTGAAGTAAACGAACCCAACTCTGTGTCAATATAAATAGTGAAACATTCCAAAAAGCAATACAGGATAAACTCAATATTTCTAGCCTTGTAATTTTTGAAAGTTCCTCAAAATTAAAGGCCAACTTAGGACTATTAATTAGAAAATGAAATTCATTAATAATTAAACAAAAGGTAGATAATAATAGGATACCATAAAATGCAATAAGACTGTAATTAATTATCACAGATTTCTTAATACGCTTTCTAGCATAATGATCCAAAAATATGGTAAATGCAAAAAGGCCAATACTAAAAATGATTAGATCATAAAAAGATTGAAATGAAAAGGTCAAATCGAAACTATGATCATTTAGTTGAATGGGGCTAGATTGGTTCCAATGGTTTATTCCAAAAAATAAAATTGAACTGATAAACAACAAGACAATTTTCCATGGGATTCCAATTTGAGCAGAAATTAGCCAGAAAACGAAGAGTAAAAAGGAAAGGATAAGGAAACATACACTTATGTACTGTAGAGTATGTTCATTTGTTTTTATATAACTAAGAGATACATCACCTTGAAGTGGATAACACGGTGCGGCATCGCATTTTCGAAATTGATGTGTTAGGTTACTAATTGATGCTAGGTATGGATGTAATTTACCTTCTTGATCTATAATGTCAATGCCAATTTCAAAAACATCACGATCGCCTGATTTTCGAGATTTTACTAGATCAGCTTTATTTAAATCCCCTTTCCAAAGGATCGTCTTATTATCACGTTTGATTGCTAAATAAACATTTGGCTCTAATAAATTCAGGAATGATTGCAAATAGTTAAGTTCCATTTTGCCAGATGGGATAATGGATCCATTTAATTGACTATAGGCTCTTTCAATTTGATGATCAATCTCATTATTGATTCGATCAATATCCGTTGATATGGGCGTGTCTGATGGACTAAAAAGTGGCAATAGAATTGCTACTATTAGAACAATGATAGAAGTTATTTTTAGTTTACTATGCATGCATTCCCTATAACGCTATAAAAGTAAGCAAATAACATATTATAAAAAAATTTAATATGGTGGCATTGTATAGTTCTGCTTATGTTATAATCTATTTGTATTTTTGATATACTATATCGGGATATCGCTGTAACGAAAGTTAGAGAGGAAAGTCCGGACAACGTAGAGCACCATACCATGTAATGAATGGATTTTCATTAAGTTGAAAAATAGCTAGTGTCGCAGAAAATAACCGCCAACGCTTTATGCACGGTAAGGGTGAAAATGTGAGGTAAGAGCTCACAATAGGTTAGGGTAACTTTTCCTATGGATAAACCTTATGGGGTGAAATGTCATGTATATCTTGATTCAGTATTATACTGAGAAGACTTGCTCGGTCAACTTATTTTTTAAGTCAAGAAGGGTAGGCAGATGGATCTCGAAAGAGACTAGATAAATGATATCCGCACTTCGGTGTACAGAATCCGGCTTATAGATATAGTTTTACTTTAAAAAAGAAGTATAAAAAAAGGGAGCATGATTGTCATGTTCCCTTTTTAATTATTCTATATCTGGTAAGTATTATTCTACGTCGAAAGATAATGTAAATCTCAATGTATTATCCAGCGGGTTATTTTGATTGTTTGTCGGAACTAAATAAGATAAATTAAGTCCATATACATTGTATTTTAATCCTATTCCAACAGTTAAAAATTGTCTATCACCTTTTAGAGGGTGTTCAAAGAAATAACCAGCTCTAACAGCAAATTGTTTATCATACCAATACTCTAAAGCACCGGCGATGTTATATTCCGTTAGTTCTTCAGAAAAACCACCTGGAGCATCTGTGAAAGATCCAAACATTCCGCTAAAGAGAGGTTTTTCTCTATAATCTGCGATTCCGTTTTCAGGGTTGCTATCGTATTCTGGGTTTTCAACACCATCAATAAGTGCTGGTATAGGCGTTGGATTCATTAACTTGTTAATATCCAAAGCAAAAGTGATGGAGTTATAATCATCAAAATCTAGATCCAATGCTGCCCCAATTCCTAAATTAGCAGGTAAGAAATCTCTAAATTCATTTTTGGTGTAGGTAACTTTTGAACCGATATTTGTTATTGCAGCACCAACTCTAAGGTTACTTCCATAGGTTGTTAAGTTCAATTCGGTATTGTACGTTACACTAATATCTACAGCAAATGCATTGGCAGATGATATTTCAAAGGATCCTACTCGTTGACCGGATGCTAGGTTACTATAAACATATTTTGCACTTAATCCTGCAGAAAAATTGTCAGACATTTTTCTAGCATAAGCTCCGGCTATTTCTATTTCTCTTGGCTTACCAGTACCTGATGCATTACCATCTGTATCTGTAAAGTTGATTTCTCCAAGCGAGAAGTAACGCAAACTCATTCCAACAGATTGAAGTTCATCTACATTTTTATATCCTGATAAATAAGCAAGATATACATCATTAAGCCCAAGGTTTGTTAACCAAGGTGTAAATGTAGTACTCAAGCCAAAATCATTTTCTACAAAAGCTAAATTTGACGAATTGAAATGCATTGAGTTTGCAGAAGGTGTTGTAGCCATTCCTACATCACCCATAGCTCCTGAAATAGCATCAGGTACAATTCTTAAAAATGGTAATGCAGATAAAACCGTATTAGGAAGACACTCTCCATTGGTATCCGTAAAACAACCCTTGCTCGTGTCATAACTAAACTGGGCGGAAATGCTTGTGCACATAAAACAAAAAGTGCAGGCAAACAAGATAAATTTATTCATTAATTAAGTTTTCTAATTGGCAAATATAATATATTAAAATTAATCTTAATTTAAGATTACTAGTTTTTCAAACGAACTTTCTTTTGTGATATTATTGTCATTATCATGAATTGAAATTTTGTACAAGTAAATTCCATTTGCTATTCTGCTTCCAAAGTCGTCTCGACCGTTCCACATAATTCCGTTTTCTCTAAAACCTGTTGAAAATGATTCTCGCTCTATTGTTTTAATTAACTTACCAGATAGAGAAAATATTTTAACGAGTATAGTATTATTTGAGTTTACTAAATCATGTTCAAACATAAACTCGGTCGAACTACTAAATGGGTTTGGATAATTAAGTACATGTGAAAGTCCTTCATTGTCACTATGCACAACGTTAAATTCAATTTCTTTTTCTGAAACATTGTTTAAAATATCCCATGCTGTTAACTTTATTTTATACTTGCCCGGTTCTAATTTGTCAATTGGGAATCGAATTTCACCACTACGATAATTATCAATGGTAGCCTCATAATATTCATTCATAATCACTGGATTCTGATCATCATTATTAAATATTCCAGTTAAGTCATGTCCGATACTAGTACCACTAATATTAATACCATTTTCATCACTTAATTTCGCTAAGAAAATGGGCTCGTCATTCGTGATTCCACCATATACGAATGATTCATCATTCATAAAAAGTTCGATTTCGGGTCCTTTGTTATCTGTAATCGTATTAATGCTTGATCCTCCAATTATAAATGATTCATAGGTGCCGACGGCATCGGTTACTCCATTGTTAGCATACATGCTAATTCGACCTGTACCAAAATTAAATTTTATATCTTTTGGAATAATAAAGTCAACATCAAAAAGACCATTTGTAACCGTAGCGCTTCCTTTAAATACAATGTTGTTTCTTATATTAAATGTGTAAAGATCACTGTCTGTATTGTTTTGGAGCGTTGATATGTCAGTTTCTTTGTCATAGACCACAATATTTACAACCCCATTAAAATCTTCTAGTAAGGATTGTTGATAATTTTCAATTTTTCCTTTTAAGTTCACTTTTTGAAGTGCCTTGATGGTATCCATTTCGAGGCCAGACTGGATATCATTTCCATTAAAAGAAGTAACAGATATCGAATGCTCAGGGATATTTAATTGCATGGCAGGGTCTCCAATTAAGGTAAATTTTCGACTATTTATGGTGAGCGTGTCATCCACGTTTTTCCCTAATCGCATAATTTCTCCTAGTCGGTAAGGTTGACCATCTATCTTTTTTGTTATGTATTTAAATACAGATTCGGTTAAGGCTCTATTTGCATTTGTATAAACAGCACGTGTGGTCGTAAATAATGCGACAGCACCTCCGTTAGGGTTTAAAATTGCATGCTCCCCAGCAGATACAATACTTGGATCATCATAACCTGTAAAACTGCACGTCGCGGTTACAAATAGACAAAGTTTGTCATAGTTATTTAGCGCGTTTATGTGATTCGCTTGCAAAACTCTTTCTTGAGCCCAACCCGTTGGACCTCCATGTCCCAAATAACATTGAACCAATTGCCCATTTTCAATATTTTTTATTAAATCAGCCGTTACTAAGGGGTAACGTTCACCTCCTGGTGTTGATTCTTGAGGATAGGCATCGAAATATATTTTTCTTTGATTAAAATCGATAAACTCATCTTCAACAATCTCGGCGATCTCATTGGCATCTGATATATGTAAATCACCATCTTGATCATCAGCACCAAAACCTAAGAAGGTTCTCCAAGGTCCGAATGAATCATCTGTTTGGTAATGAATGATTTTATCAATCATTGTCGTTGCTTCTTGAATCGTATTTGCAGGTAACCGTCCTATGCTTACATCTAGCGCTCCTTTCAAATTGTCACCTTCAGAATCATCAAGTAACCCAAAAAAATCATCCGTAGGGAATGCGTTGATAGGTGAAAGTGATTCCAATGTTTCATAAACAGGGATAAAATTCTTAAAGCCTAATCCAGGATCAATTCCTCGTTGATCATAAGATCCATCGCCCAAAAGTAAAACATAATTAAATGCATTATTCTTAGATTTTAGCATTCTTAAAAAGTCGCGTATTGCACATGGATCTAGTCTACCTGAGGAAAATTCATTATAAATATGATCGACGTCAACGACGGTTACTGAAAGGTCTGTATTATCTCTGTAATAATTTGCTAGTTTTTCACCTGCTGGAATAAAATCCTTGTAAGATATGATAACGTATTCTATGTTATTGAGGTTATGCAGATTTTGATTATTTACAGCTCCTACAAAAGTTGGCTTTGCTGTAATAGATTGTTTTTCAAAGACAATTATATCTCTAAGTAAACCTTCTGTTGAGCATGTTACAACATTCCCATTTTCTATTTTAACTGAAAACGGTTCTACGTTATTTGTTACATCCCAAGCTTGCAAATTTTCATTTCCGTTTTGAATTTCAAATGAAACGGATGGATAATTTAGCATATCCGTATGACGCAACAAAATGGGATTACCTTTATAATTGTTTGTTTTGAAAACTTGGATTTCAAGGTAATCCATCCATGCTTTTGCTTCATTGTCTCCTTTGTTATTAAAATTTACGTTGATTGGTGAATTTGGTGTTAGGATAAATGATTCGTTGAATTCAGCTAATCTTGCATATGGTTTTAATACCTGACCTACTTGCGAAAACCCAATTGTTTTAGTAAACGATTCATTGTTTGTTTCGATTGAAATTTCTGTAGAAAGATAAGAACGACCAGCAAATGAAGCTTTTAAAAAGGCTGATTTGGAAAAATCAACATCATTGAAATCAAATTGATTTTGATAAGATTGTTCAGTCACATTGTAGTATTGATCGCCAAACCATAATTTTCCTGATCCTTCTGTAGATTGAAAATCAGCAAGTAAATTTATTTTGTCTTCTTCAATTCGTTGGATACTCGTATGATCAGTGAATGTTTTTTCGGAAGGAATATTCGTCCCTGATACAGGCATGGATAGCGCATCGTCACCATCTATTTGAATGAAGTAATAATTGTTTTCACTATAAATGTTTTTTGTAAACTGATATTCATTTGAATCATCAATTTGCTTTCTCGAATCAGGACCTTCGGCATAAAATATTAAGTAATCATTATCATCCCATGATCCATCATCAAGGCCTTGTCTTAAGGATGGAATTTCTTCCATGTCGTCAACTCTAGATATTATATTATGTTCAGGAATGATACCACCACCTTGACCAAAAATTTTAACCTTTTTTGCATCTATACTACCTAAATTTTCGTCTATCTTAGATATGAATGAATGATCGATTTTATACAAACCATCTGATGCTATGGCTATTTTGTAAAAAGAACCACTTCTAAGGATGGAATTTTCTTTGAAATTCTGACTTATATTTTGTGCTACTAAAGATTGAGTAAAAATAAATAGCAACGCGATCAAAAAAGAAAAAGATTGGTTTCTCAATGTATAATTTTTTATGTTATCGAAACGTTAAGTTATCTCTTGTATTGTTTTATTTGGTAGAGATATTTAGAAAAGAATAAAAGATAATTAAATTTGTCGCGTACAATACTGGATAATTTCCATTTTAGTTAAAAAAGACCTGTGAGTTTAAAACAATTAATACCTCTTACTTTTTTCATTCTATTCGGCTTTACTAGTTCAGTTACAGCGCAGGATTTGGTCTTTAGCCAATATTATAACGCTCCGATAAGCTTGAACCCTGCATTTGCTGGTAATACGGATTATCCTCATTTTAATATTAATTATCGTAATCAATGGCCAACATTTGATGCATATAAAAGTTATGCAGCATCTTATGACCAATATTTTTATAACGCAAAAAGTGCGATTGGTGTGATGGTTACTTCAGATGATCTTGGAGGAGGCATCATGAAAAACAATAATATTAATCTAACTTATGGATATAAAATTGAGTTTAAAGATAACTGGCAATTAAAAATTGGGGTATCTGGAGTTTTTGGACAGACAAGATTAGATTGGGATCAGCTTATCTTTTATGATCAAATTGATCCAGTAGAAGGTTTTCAAGAAACGACAACAAGTTTTGAAATTAGGCCTACCGATTTAGCTACAACTTATTTTGGAATAAATACTGGCGTCTTACTTTATAATGAAAGTTGGTATGTAGGTACGAGTTTCTATAATCTTAATAGTCCTTATCAAGGGTTTTGGGACAGCAATCAAGAGCAAGTAGGTCTTCCAATCCGATACTCTTTCCATAGTGGTTATACATTTATGATTGCAGAAGAAAATAAAAACCAGTTTGGAACGTTTTTAACGGCAAACATACTGGCTACCATGCAAGCTGGTTTTGTACAAATAACACCTGGTGTTGCTTTCCAACGGGAAAGATTAATTGGAGGTCTTTGGTATCGAAATGTTATAAATAATTCAGATGCCGCGATTGTTTCTCTAGGATTTATGTTTGATAATTTTAGAGTAACGTATAGTTATGATATCACAATTTCAAAACTTTCTATTGGTTCTGGTGGCAGTCACGAGATAGGAATTGTGTTTAATTTAAAGAATCTTGTACCCGAAAGATCAAGAATTAATAATTGTTTAAAGTTATTTAAATAATTCGGTATGAATATTGAGTTGTTTATAATAATATTTTTTGTCTATATTTATGAGCTACAAAAAAATTGAAAATGCACTTACAAATTAAATTTTTATTTTTTTTGCTTTCAGCTATGTTAGTTGTTTCATCTTGCGGAAAAAAAGCAGAGACGTCATCAGCAACAGGTTGGGCATACAATGACCCCGATTCAGGAGGTTTTGAAAAACTAGATTATGAAGGCCAAATTAATGGTCCTAATCTAAGATTAATTGAAGGAGGTACCTTTAATATGGGTACAACAATGGAAGATGTGACTTTTGAATGGAATAATATTCCAAGAAGAGTAACTGTTTCTTCTTTCTATATGGATGAAACAGAAGTTTCAAACATTAACTGGAAAGAGTATTTGTTTTATTTAAAAAGAGTTTATGTTTCTTATCCACAAGTTTGGATTGATGCCTTACCAGATACATTAGTATGGAGGGAAGAGTTATCATTCAATGAACCTTTGGTTGAAACATATTTAAGACACCCATCGTATGATGATTATCCTGTAGTTGGGGTAAGTTGGTTACAAGCTCAAGATTTTTGTAAATGGAGATCAGATGCAGCTAATGAAAATTTATTAGTAGAAAGAGGAATCTTAAATCCTAATACGCTGGAACAAGCAGATAGCGAAAACTTTAGTACCAAGTCTTATTTAGCTGGTCAATATGAAGGAAGTGTAAGAAAAAATCTTCCAGATTTAGCGACAGGTGGAGAGCGAAAAGTTCGATTTGAAGATGGTATCATGTTGCCAGATTACAGATTGCCTACTGAAGCAGAATGGGAATATGCCGCACTTGCCCTTCAAGGGAAGCAAGCAGCTTCAGGTGATGAAGTAATTACAGACAGAAGAATCTTCCCTTGGGATGGTAATACAGCTAGATACCAAGTAAGAGATAAGACGCAAGGTAGAATCTTAGCAAACTTTAAAAGAGGAAGAGGTGATTATATGGGTATGGCAGGAAATCTAAATGATAAGGCTTCAACACCTGGTCCAGTTAAATCTTTTTATCCAAATGATTTCGGACTTTATAATATGTCTGGAAATGTTGCGGAATGGTGTGAGGATGTTTACAGACCAATGACTGGTTCTACATTGAGTGATGCTGAGAATAATGATTTAAACCCTTTCAGAGGAAATAGATTTGAGGAATTAATCTTGGATGAAGATGGTAGACCCGTTGAAAAAGATTCTATGGGTAGACTTCAATATCGAATGGTAGAAGACGATACTTTAGGAATAAGAGAGAATTATAGATTAGGTGATGTAAGAAATTACGAAGATGGTGATGATGAATTCGTACTATATGGATACGGAGAAACAACATTAGTTTCGGATATTTCTAGAGTAATTAAAGGAGGATCATGGGCCGATCGATTATATTGGTTAGCTCCAGGAGCAAGAAAGTATAAAGATGAAGATAAATCATCGCGATCTATTGGGTTTAGATGCGCAATGATCAGAGTAGGTGGACCATCTGGAAACGATGATACAAGTGGTAATATGTTTAAAGAGTCTAAATCAAAGCGTAGATATTAATATTACTAGATAAATAAATTAAATTAGCCTTTGTGTTTCATACGCAAAGGCTTTTTTTTATGGTAAAACCTATATACCAAATATTTTTAAAATCTTCGGGTATCTCAACGGATAGTAGATCTGTTGAACCAGGACAACTATTTTTTGCCTTATCAGGTGAACATTTTAATGGCAATAAATACGCTAAGCAAGCGCTAGAAAGAGGTGCTATTGGTGTTGTTATTGACCATAACCCCGATGATCTAATTGGTGAAAATATATTTTTGGTTGATAACGTTTTACGCTTTTTACAAGCAGTGGCCACAAGGCATAGAAATACATTTGACATACCAGTGATAGCTATTACAGGGTCTAATGGAAAAACAACAACAAAAGAATTGCTTGCAAATTGTCTATGCCAAAAGTATGATACCTTATTTACCCAAGGAAACTTTAATAACCATATTGGAGTCCCGTTAACTTTGTTGAAATTAACAGATAAGCATGAAATTGCAATTATTGAAATGGGAGCTAATCATGTAGAGGAGATTGCCTTACTAGCAAACATTGCAAACCCGACGCATGGGTTTATAACAAACGTTGGAAATGCACATTTGGAAGGTTTTGGCGGTATTGATGGTGTTCTCAAAGGTAAGCTAGAATTGTATGATTATTTAAATAAAAATTCAGGCGTCGTATTTTTTAATCCATTCGATCATAGAATATTAGGTAAAATATATGCTTACAAAAAGACAATCTCAATAGACCCATATGTTGTATATGAACAAGATGCTCATAATGAAACCATTACAATTACATATGGAGATAAAGCAATCCATACAAATTTAGTAGGAGAGTATAATTTGCTAAATATAAAAGCTGTAATAGGTATAGCAGCGTATTTTGGGGTTGAAAATTCACTAATTATAAAAGGCTTAGAATCTTATCAGCCCACAAATAATAGATCGCAACTATCCATTTGGAGAAATATTCATGTAATATTTGACGCATATAATGCAAATCCTAGTAGCGTTGAACAAAGTATTTTAAGTTTTTCAAAAATAAAAGCTCAATCAAAAAATATTCTAATTGGAGATATGTTTGAATTAGGAAATTTTGCAAAGAAATTTCATTTAGATATCATTCAATTAGCGGTAAAACAAGGGTTTAACAAATGTATTTTTGTTGGTAACCATTTTGTTGAAGCGAGTAAAGGGCAAAGCTTTGATAGTACAATTGTTATATGCGATTCCACAGAACGTGTTAAACCCATATTAATGGAGCTAAAAGAAGAAAGTCATCTCTTGGTTAAAGCTTCAAGAGGAATGAAGTTGGAAAAATTATTCGAATAAACTCAAAATATTTTCTGGTATTTCACTTTTGCACACAGCTTCATAATCTTCATGGGTGCATGGAATGTACTCTTTCTTATTTGTAGTGCCTGGGTTTTTAATCCACCATTTACCTGTTTTCTCCCCTTTTATAAAGGTTAGATCTTGGTCATATTGATCTAAATTAACGATATACGTTTTATTGTTTTTGGAATGAACACTCTCATTTGATTGATATTCAACTCCTTCAAGGTAATACCAAAATAATAAGGCACAGACTTCTGATACCTGTTCTGCATTTTGATTTTCAATCTTAACTTGAACAGTTCGTACTTTTTCGGAAAGCCCAATTAACTTCATTGTTTGGGCAGCTTCATAAATATTTAATCCCGTTTTATTAGCACTTGGAAAGCAGCTATTATCTAGGCTTAGTATATCCATAACAACATGATGACTTTCTCTGATGAGGGGTTCGGCTAAATTAATATTTGATTTTAATTTTCCTAATGCTAGATCATTCGTTGAAATTTCATTCTCAATGATTGATTTATTAGTGTAATGACGCTGCCATCCAAGGTGATTAGTGATTTCAGAATCTACTTTTTGACCATTTGGACTTATGATGGTTGTTATTTGTCTACTTGTATTAGTTCTAATGGTTCGTAAAATGATGTCTATCTCATCTTGGTTACCTCCAATAATGAAGATTTTGTGATTTGAAGACAAATCTTTGAGTAAAGGGACAATGCTGTTTAGTCCTTCGGACCTAGGGTGTCCAATATCTGCAAATTTAATCGAAAAATGATCCGAAAGCTTATTTAATGATTTTCGAAAATGATAATTCAATGGCATATTCGCGAATAGAACGAGAACTGAAAAGTCGTCAAAAGATGAATCATTGTTTATTTTACCCAATCGGTAGCCAATTTGGTCTTGTGATACGTTTTGATCAGTGAATGATGTGTTGTCTATAGGTTTAATCCAGTGAGAAATCATATATTATAAAATTATGTAATGTAAAAATAGTTGATTTGTTGGTTAATACAAATAATGATTATATATTATATTAAAATATATATTTTTTTTACAAATCAATAGGGGTACTATTATAGATAAAGGGTCATATAGTATGAGATTGTGTATTTATACAAGATCTCATCTTAATCAAGTAATGCTAACACTAGATTTTGGGATATGTAACTTGTATTTAAATTCCTATAATTAAATAATTACACCAAGTTATATTTCACCTTTATGTTTCGATTATTAGCCTATTTTCTTTTGTCTTGACAATTTGGTATAGGTAATCATTACATTGTTAAGTGTTAACACATTAAGAAAAATTATAATTTTTAAAATATATATTACAAAAAATTGTAATTTGTTTAAAAGAAAAATTACTTTTGAAAAGATTTTACATTTTATTATCAACATTAGACCTTATGACGACAAGAATCAATTACTTGGTTTTGTTGCTTTTGTGTTTTAGCATGACAGCATTTGCTCAAGTTGGAGATGACGAAACAATCCTCCTTGATACAATAGACACACAAGAAGACTACAACGACACTTGGAAAAAGGCCATCATCACGGACGAAATGACTGTAGATGAGGAGCAAAACAAAAAATGGCGAATGGGCGAATATAACTATTCTGCTAAGCCAAAAAATGCATGGGAACTAGGAATCCATGCTGGACACTTTTTTATTGATGGTGATGTGGATAGAACTCTTCCAGGTGGATGGGGTGCTGGTTTACATTTAAGAAAAGCCATCCATTATGTATTTTCAATCAGAGCAGAAGCATTCTTCGGAAGAGCAACAGGACTTGATCCACAGCCTTGGAAGCATAAAAGTTTCAAAAACAACAATGGTGTAGGTGGTGGATTAGTTGAAAGTACGTTTGATGGATACAGCAAGACGAACAATAACGAGTCGACGAATGCAGATCCATTAGTTTGGTTTCCTTCACATAGAACAACTTATGTTCATGGAGCAATCCAAGGTGTTGTTAATATCGGTAACCTTTTGTTTCATAAAGAAAGAAATAAATGGAATTGGTATGCTACAGCAGGTGTTGGGTTAGATCATAACTACACACAACTAGATTTGTTTGATGCTGATGGAAATGTATATCCAGATCTTAAAACAAGTGTTGGTTGGACAGCAGAAAAATTTAATACTCAATCAGGTAGGTTGGAGATTAAAAGAGATTTAAGAGCTGTTTATGATGGAGTTTATGAAACAGACGCTTATAAGAAGAAAGGTATTTTTAGAATAGGTGATGATATAAATATTCACGTAGTATATACTGCATCAATGGGTATTTCTAGAAAGATCAGCAAAAGATTCAATATCGGATTAGAGCACCAATTGATGGTAACGGATAATGATCACTTAGATGGTATTAAATTCAGAACTTCATTGGATCAAACGAATAATGTTGATATAGGACATTATACGAATGCAAGATTAGCCTTTAATATTGGTAACTTAGATAATAGAACAGAACCTTTATATTGGTTAAATCCTCTTGATAACGCATTTAATGATATTGCGTCATTAAAGCAACGTCCTGAGTTGGATTTATCGGATGAAGATGATGATGGTGTGATTGATATGTTAGATCAAGAACTAGACACAGAACCAGGTTGCGCGGTAGATACTAGAGGTGTAACACTTGATAGTGATGGTGATGGAATCGTTGACTGTAAGGATAAAGAACCTTATTCACCTCCATGTCCGATTGATGAATATGGGGTAGCTCAGTGTGATGAGGAATGTTGTGTAGAAGAAGAAGATATCATTCGTTTGATTGAACAAAAGACTCCAGCAATCATTAAAAGTACACCAGTAGCAAATAATTCTAATGTAAATAATACAACTGTTGTTAGATCGGGATGTGGCGAATGGTTCTTGCCAATGGTTCACTATGATTTAAACAAGAGTAACATCAAACCTGAATATTTCAGTCATTTACATCACGTAGCTTATGTAATGAAGAAGTGTCCTGAGTTATGTATTACAGTACAAGGTCATACTGACCAAAGAAGTAATAATGACTACAACACAAAGCTTTCTTACAAAAGAGCACAGAGTGCGATTGATTATTTAGTTGAAAACTA
>CALDTZ010000045.1 GCA_937924805.1 uncultured Saprospiraceae bacterium | reverse complement strand
AGAGAGAAAAACTGCATCTGATCCCGATTGACCTTAGATACAACTGGCATAAAATATATAGTTTGATTACGCCTATTAAGATACGGATTTTATGCCATATTAAAAAAAAGTGGGGGTAGGTATTTTCACAATCTGACGGATAATGATAAGCGGAGGCCATCCCGATAGGGTGGCTTCCGTCTTATCTAATGTTATAGCCAGTGACTCATTTCTCAATGACCTTTATTATTTCCATTGCCTGATCTGAGAATGTTTTTACATATTCAATATCATCAATTTTATAAACGAGGATATCATTATTCTCTTCGTTTAAATTATTTACCTCAAAACAAGAAAATGTAAAAAGAGAATTAATTAGGTATGAACTGCCAATGTATGGAATTAAAGAATAATGATTTTTATCCAGTTGTAACAATTCTAAAGCAGGTATATTACCATACGCTTTTTTAATTTGCAAAGGCATAGTGGCACTATTCAGTTTGTTAAATGCAACCTTATATTCTTCTAAGAATAATTCTATGTCATATATATCACGAAAACAAAGCGTATTTAATTTTTTAGAACTTAATAACTCATTCTTATTTTGATTTATCAGTCTTTCAAAAGACATAACATTGTAGTTGCAATCCTCTAAGTTTATTGTGAAAGCAAGTTCCTTATTGAAATCATACAATGTTGCATCCTTACATTGCTCTGAATTTTCATATATATTATAGGTAACCATGTACTGTTCTGATATTTCAATATAGGTAATCCCGTATAACAACCTTAATGTAAATATAACTATCATATTAGGATCAGCTACAACCAAAGAAAATTTCATCCAACCAATCGAAAAATCCATTAGTCCAAATTGCATCTGACGTTGTTCCCATGCAATCAACAGCATCACAATTTGTTGTCGCTCCATACCCACATTCAGTTAGCTTAGCCTTTAGATTAAACGTTGCTTTAAACATAAGGAATAACGCTTCATCAGTCATCAAAGGATTTTCTGCATATGCAAAGCCCGTAATCGCAGCTGCTGCGTTAGCAGCCCATGCAGCACAATCTTGAGCCATACCAAAAGGTATCATGGTTCCATCAAATCTAATTCTTGTAATTGTAAAATGAACGCAATATTCATCTGTGTATGCATAAGCCCCGCCTAAATTTTTAGAAAAATATAGACCATCCACACAAGCTATCCAGCCGTCGCCATCTACTTGTTGAACAAAATTGAACGATTCACACTCTAACCTCCTATCATGAAATCCCGAAACAGATGCTCCTGATGAATTCTCTGGAGTAATTTCAGAGAATTCTATTGCATAGGAGTCAAAGACAAGGAAAACAATTTCTTCATAAGTAAGGTTGCAAACGTCAGGTGATCCGAAAACAACATTTTCTATTGTTAAACTACCTGTACTTATTCCGTATTGATCTTCGATTGTAGCCAATGTATTATAACAGTCAATTTTATCAGTAATACAGGCAACATCGCTATGCCCACACTCCCAAAATATTTGGCAACCGCCTCGCCCCATTAAAGATGCAAGAGAATTGAAATCATCACTGGACAAACTGGAAACAAAATTGAAATCCAACTCGCTAAGCACCATATTCGAGTTTAATTGATCCTTTATGCTTTGAGGAATATCCTCTCTTTCATTCAGAACTTTTTGTAAATAACAAGGAATAGGACAGATACAGTAACCGCCGTGTGCATTTACTATCGAATTTATTGCATCTATCATTATGGATTGATCGAATACATAATCTGGAAATTGTCCTGATTCATCATGAAAACCAAACATTATGAAGTATAAATCAGCTAATTGTGTATTATCGCACATTTTGAAAATTGACTTTGAACCTGTCCCCCCTGCAATCGTAGTGTTAGAATCATTCAGTTCATTAATTTCAAGGACATTACCATTTTTTTGTATGGCGTATTTATTTCCTAACTTTCGGCGTACCTCAGATTCTAAGCTCGTTGTCTGTAGATTGTTTTTATCAAGTTCAAATAGATTAGTTACTCCCTTTGTAACAATTGATTCGTTAATAATCTCACTCGAAAAATTTGCATCTTTTGGTATAATGTATCCGTCATTTTTACCATGAACCAAAAATAATGTAGTAATGGTGTCGTTTTTCAAAATAGGATATATATTCCAAATCCCGTTTTTGTTTTCGTATCGGATTGTAACTTCCGAAGGTTCGCCATATTGCTCTTCAAATGTTTTTTTCTTGACACGAGTCATCATGTCATTAAAACACCCTCTATAGTCATCAATATCAAACTCTACATTGACTTGAGCAATTTCTCTTGTTTGAATGGTTTGAGGTTCTAAACTTTCCAAGTCTAAATCATCACTTTGACAAGAATTGAAAATTATCCCAAGTAGGAATAATGCTGAAAATAATTTTAAAAGTTTCATGTTTATGAATTTAAATGTTAACAATATTCACCGTTTTTTTTGCTTCATTGGCTATAACGAATGATAGTATGTGTCGTCTCTGTGAGGAACGAACAGATATGACATCATCACTTATTGTTACATGCAG
>CALDTZ010000044.1 GCA_937924805.1 uncultured Saprospiraceae bacterium | reverse complement strand
TTGTCTATTAATTGTTTATCTAGTTTCATTGGTTTAATTTTTTAGCTACATTAGTTCTATCTACTTTATCAAGGTACTCCATTTCATATTTTTTTAACTCCCAATCATCAAGAGGTCTTGGATAGCCTACCAATGAATGATAACCTTTGTCTTTTTTTCGTTCACTTATTACATATAATTGTCCTTTAGGTTGGCATCCTATACCAAACGGTCGCATTCGCATAATGTAATTGTAAGTTCCTCTCATTTTAAAATTATTATTATTAGTATAAAGATTATGTCAATTAAGATCAATGGTATCGCAATAAACGGCATCATAACACCTTCGTTACCGTTATGTTTTTTAATGAATACATACCAATTAGAAATAGTCAACACTATAGATATTGGGATTATTATTAGTAAATTCCAGTGTATCATGTTTATGTTTTATTCCATGTTCCTCCTCCGAAAACAAATCTTTTTTCAGAGTCCATAATGTTTACAAATCTCTTTTCACACTTTGTATACTTTTGTATGATTACATCAAGCACACCCTCTTTTTCAAGCCTATTCAATTCTAACTGAAGAGATTCTAGTGAGTTCTTTAGTTCTGAAGTGATTCCTTTGTAAGATACTAAATATGAAGTCATGATTAAAGATTAAGTGTTTACTAATTAACTACAGTACAAATATAAGCCATTACTTATTATTATGCAAGTATTTTGTAAGTTATTTCTTATTTATTTTGATATTTTCTAAGTTAGATGTATTCCCACCCATTTTATATACACACTTCCTACGTCAGAGAGTGTATAAAGCCACGCTTCTTCTTCCACCCTTTTTATCTCATACGGGACTTATACCTGTCCATTATCTAAAACCTACATTTTCAATTATACTATCATAATCAAACCTTAAAGCCTTATCTGTAACTATTTTTTGAGCCACTAACTTTACATTTCTATGTACTGTAGAGTGATCTTGACATATCAAATCTGCTATTTCCTTAAACCTCATTTTAAAATCAACCCTCAAAATATAGCACAGCATTTGTCTACCCTCTGCAAACTTAAAATCGCTTTTCAATCCCACTAAGTGAGAAACATACATTTCATAATGTTCAGCTACTGCCACAATTATTTTATTTGATTTGTTCATTGTTTTATTTTTTAAAAGTTAATCCCGATGTCAATAATTGCACTTTAGATGCAGCAACATAATTTTTCTTAGAATCTTCTATTTTTTTGCAATCTCGCTTTAATTCTGAAAATGCATTTCTTCGCCATCGAAAATATGCAGCCAAAATTTTACTGCAAGAATCCAAATTAAAAGGTCTGCCATAATGCTCTGTATTGACCTCAAATGGTTTCCCCTCACTTCCATACACAAAAGCGTCAATAAGTTCGTCAGGGAACATATTTGGGTACTTTATGACGATCCTTTGGCAAATCAATTTAATAGCTTCGTTCGTTGTTGGTCGTTTTATCGCAAAAAGTTCGCAAATAATCGAAATGTTTTTGGCTAGAGATTTTAGAGCATCAACTTCTTGAAAATCTTTCAATCTGGTAGCACCTTCTTTTTTTTGATGGCTCAACAGCCTAAGTATTTCCCGTTGCATCTAAATAATTTAAAAATGAGTCTTCAATTTCCTTTGCGTTGTATTCGTTTCTCTGGTTTATGTTTATCAATTTTGGTTTTTGGTTTTTGATCTTAAAAAATCCTTTCCATCCACCAGCTAAACTTTGTTCAATAATTTCAATTGCTAATTCAGAATCACCGTTGCTTAAATTTTCTAATTTTCTTAAAGCGGCATTAATCGAACTTTCATTTTTGTAAACAAATTTGAATTGTTGCTTTTTGTAAACAATCCAATCATTCCACTTTGATTTAAAATTTTCATTCTCAAAAAAAACATGAAGATCAAAATCCTTGTTTATTGGTTTATTGGTTTCATTGTTTACTTGTTTCTTTGTTTTATGTATAGGTGTACTTGCTTTGACATGTGCTTTGACATGTGCTTTGGTAAGTGCTTTGTCTAGTGCTTTGACATGTGCTTTGTCCTCTAAGGCTAAAGCAACTACATTGGCAGTATGTTGATTTTTGGACTTTTCCACCATATCAATAAACCCCCAATCAACTAAATCTCTAAGTGCATTTATGTAAGTTCTATAGGATTTAATACCTGTAGATTCCATTGCTATATCTGTTCTAAATGAAAACTTTTCTTTCCATCCTAATCTATTACATTGCTCAACAGCGAATAAATATATTGCTGAATGTATTGGTTTTACATCGTTATTATTAAACGAAAAATCCCACCATTTCCTACTCAATTCGTATCCATTTATCATGATTATTATCCCTTTGAAGATACAAATAAAACATGAGAAAATAGGCTGATATGTCTAAAGTTTTTTTTCATAATCTAATTAAAATTTGGTAGTGTTTTTTAATGATTTTAATGGATAATTTCGTATCTTAAGCTAATTCTCTAAGGGTAATTATGTCATCACCTTGACGGTATCGTTGGTAGTTTATTTCGCAAAAATCCTTTATAAGAACATCTTTAATAAAACGTTCTGGAGTTAGTATTTTACCAATATGAGTATTCTGTGTGTATTTAAGTATTAATGCATTTAAAACGTTAACTGTATTGTAACCTATTTCGGGATCGCTATGAACCTTATTAGTATTAGAATCTGAATAATATACCCTACAAGTAAACCTAGTTGTAGACTTGCAATTGTCAATCTTTTTTGGTGCGACATTTAAAAACTTTTCGTAAACATCAGACATTGAAACAATCTTTTTGCCTTTTAGAAATCTTGGATAATTAACCTCTATGAATGCACCTACAATGTGATCTTTTAAAAAGTAGCTCTTAGTGTCTGAATTTTTCAACTTATATTCTGTAGCGAACAAATCAAATAAATAAGAATTTCTATATCCATCAGAACTGTTAAATACTGAAAAAGAATGATCTACAATATTTCTAATTTGTATTACAAAACTTTCACTCTTAGCATTCTTAGGAACTTTCGTTAGTTTCTTTTTAATATCTATGTTTAGTTTTCTAGCTGCTGACATTATGCTGTTTTTTTAGGGGTTATACTCTTTAATTCTCCACTTGGTGTACTTGGTTTAATATTCATCATAGATTCAATGTCAAAGGGTGGCTTATGAAGTTCTACATTATCAGAAACAATACCAGT
>CALDTZ010000043.1 GCA_937924805.1 uncultured Saprospiraceae bacterium | reverse complement strand
TCAAAAATATTTGTCGCAACACCAGAAGCTAAAGGTAAGGCGAAACAATTACGATTATTTGCAATCCTAGCGTGGGTATTAGCCATTGCAGGACAAGTTTTTGCCATTTTAAAACTTATTAGCGATGAGACGATGGTCTGGTTAGTTGTAGCGATTGTTGTTATTTTGATCCTCGCGATAACAGGGTCTACATTATGGAAAAAAGCAAATAAATTAGATCCGGCATCTGAAAAGGAACCAACAAGGTTTTTTATCCAAAATCAATTAGGTGCTATTATGGGTGTTCTTGCCTTTTTACCATTGGTTATTTTGATATTTACGAATAAGGATATAAGTGGTAAAACGAAAGGTATTGCCGGTAGTATTGCTGCAATAGCGATGGTTGCTGCTGGAATTACTGGTGCAGATTTCAATCCTCCATCTGTTGAGAAATACACAGAAGAAATTAATATCCAAAATGAAGCGGCACAACGCTTAAATATTGATAGTGATAATGTGTATTGGTCAAAAGCAGGAAATAAATATCACGCGTATGATGATTGCCAATACATAAAAGGTAAGACATTAAGCAATGGAAGCATTAAGAAGTCATGGGAAGAAAAAGGCATTTCTGAATTGTGTAAAGTTTGTCAGAAAAAGGCGTCGAAAGTATCGGCTCCCGTCGATGTAAAGGAAATGATTGAAGCGGAACAATAAGGTCAATAGTAAAAGAAAAAAAAGGAGCGTCAATTATTGGCTTTCCTTTTTTCAACAATCATAAGTAGATTTAGTGTTATAAATGAAAAAAATTCAAGTGCTTTTTGCGGTTATGATTTTTTTGCTTCCAAGGGTGGATGTAAAAGCTCAAATACTTGATAAATTGATTGATGTTTTAACGGTATACCCAAATCAAAAAGCAGTATCAAAGGATAGCACCCTTTATCCAGCAAAGATGATATTTACGCCAGTTGTTTCGTATGCTCCAGAAACGAGCCTAAGTTTTGGCTTGGGAATGAAAGGATTATTTAAATTGAGAGGCTCAGGACCTGAAACGAGAACATCCAATATTCCCCTTACGGTGCAATATTCAATTGAAAACAAATATTTCTTCTTTTCAGGATTTGATATCTTTTTTCCACAAGAGAAATATAGATTATCAGGGAATGTCCGTATCCAATCTTTTCCTAGTCTTTATTTTGGAATCGGTCAAGATACACCAAAGTCGAACGAAGAAAAGTTTCCTTATAGTCAAGTTTTACTTGAACCCATTTTTTTAAAAAACTTGTTTATTCCAAACTTCTTTTTGGGAAGCGGTATTCGTTATAATCATATAAGTAGTATAAAGGCAGAACCTGGAGGCTTACTAGACATGTCAGAACAATCGGGGGCAAAAGGGTCTACATCGGTCGGTTTGCAATTGGCCTTAATGTATGACAGTCGAGACAATGTACTAAATGCTAATGGAGGCTTATACCTAGAACTTACCCATGGTTTTTATGACAATATTTTGGGAGGAACGCAAAAATTTCAATTGACAAGATTGGATACTCGATATTATATTCAACCATTTAAGAAACCGTCTAGTATTTTGGCTTTTCAGGTTGTAGCTCATGTCACGGGTGGGAACCCTCCATTACTAGAGTTAGGAAGACTAGGTGGTAATGAAATCATGAGAGGTTATTTTGAAGGACGATATACAGATCGTCATTTGTTTGCGACACAAGTAGAATGGCGACAAAAATTGAATTATCGATGGGGATTAGTAGCCTTTGCTGGTTTGGGTGGTGTGGCCTCTACGCTGGATGATTTCAAAATGAAAAATGTACGTCCTTCAGTTGGATTAGGGATACGTTTTTTAGTTGATCCGGAAGAAAATCTAAATCTCCGCTTAGATTTTGGATTAGGTCAAGAGAAGTTTAGTTACTACCTTAAAATTGCGGAAGCTTTTTAGCTTTATTAAGCTTAATATTTGTTCCAAATGTAGAAATCTTAACGCCGACGACCTGAATAATGCATTGCCTCACCTTTACCAAAGCCATAGCTAAATCCCAAGGTTAAAAAACGACCACGTAGTCCTCTTGTTTGAATGTAAAAGGTATCATTATCTATGGTAGATCGTTGGATTTTTGATGCAAATAGATCTCTGGCACTCAAACTGAAAACACCCTTCCCTTTTAATATCTTAATCCTAAGCCCTGCATCTAACATAGAGAAAGCACTTACCAACCCTTGAACCGTTTTTTCTCTAGATTGGTGTCTACCTGTAATTTCAAAATCTATAGATTTTTGAATTTTGAATTTAGCACTTAATTTTCCTGACCATTTATCTGCGGAGAAATCAAATACTTGATCATTAAACTGGCCATCTCTCTTAAAAGTATTATAGTTAGCATCTCCATTTAAGGTGATCTTTTTTGATAAACTGTATTTAATATTCGCTTCTAAGCCTGTTGCTTTATCCGTACCAATATTTTCTGGACGCACGGTATTGATATTGTTTTCAAATATGAAAATCCGTTCTATTTTATCCGTAGTATACCGGTAATATGCATTCACGTTTAATGATATATCGTCAAAGATAAAAATGCTTCCTATCTCATAGCTATCGGTATACTCAGGTTGTAAGTTTGGATTTCCTGTTCGTACACTAAAATTATTTCTTACATTAAAAAACGGGTTTAAATCCCACAAACGAGGACGGTAAATCCTTTTAGAGTAACCCGCTTGAAAAGAGATGGCCTCAGAAAAAGTATAAGAGGTATGCACCGATGGAAATAAGTCAGTAAATTTTTGATTATTGGGCACATTTGTATTAACCAAGATTGTTTTCAAATCAGTGTGTTCAACTCTTAACCCAGCTTTAATGCCCCAAATACTGCCTTCATATGCTGCTGTACCATAAACGCCTAATAACCTTTGGTCGTATTCGAAAAGATTCGTTTGATTGGAATCAACAACATAGGTACCATTTATTTCATCACTGACAGAAAAGTCATTACTTACATCATTTGTAAGATATTGAGCACCAGTTTCGATGGTCCATTGGCCATCAAAGGGTTTGGTATAATCTAAATTAAACGTGTATTTCCCTTCCTGAAATGATGTCTCTGTAATCTGGTTATTTAGTTGAATCTGACCTTCGTTTATGATATGATTAAAAGCGGAAGATTGATCTTTACCAAAGAATCTTCCTATTGCGCTGAATAGTAATTTGTGTTCTTTAAAATCGGCAAAATCCTTTTTATATTGTAATTCATATTGAAGTTTCGGATTGGTAGCGTTCGTAACTTCATTTCGTATCCAATTGCTTTCGACCACATTGTTTATGCTCCGTTCAAATTCCGTTTCAGAAGGTTGATCTTCCACTTCATAAGCGAAACTTCCAGATAGCGTTAACACATTACGGGGATTTATATAATAATCGGTACCTAAAACGATGTTGTAAAAATTTTCATTTCGGTATTCGATTCCTTTAGAATAAATCTCTGTTCCATTGAGTTTGTCTCTATTTGTATTTTCATTATATTTTGGCAATTCTCGATAACCAGCACCAAGCTGTGTGAATAGATTAAACTTTTCGGACCGTCTATTTAGACTTAAACCAATACTGTGATTTTGGGGTATTCCGGTATTAAAAGATACAGAACCATTTAGACCTTTCTTTTCATTTTTCTTAAGAACAATATTGATGATTCCTGCCGTTCCTTCTGCTTCATAGTTCGCAGAAGGATTTGTAATAACTTCAACTTTCTCTATCATATCTGCGGTGATGGAACCAAGCGCATTACTAGCATCATCAGAAAGAATGGAGGGTTTACCATTGATTAATATTTGGACGCCTGTTGCACCTCTAAGTGATATATCCCCTTCTATGCTAACGTTTACAGAAGGAACGTTATTGAGTATTTCTAAGGCACTAGCACCGGTACTACTTAGATCCGTTCCGACATTAAAAACTCGTTTATCAAGTTTAAATTCAGTCGTTGATTTTTCAGCTGTAATTAGTACTTCATCTAAGGCTTTTGAATCGACACCTAAGCTAATAATACCTAAGTCAGCTATTTGTCCCTTGAAAACGATATTTGTCAATGCTACGGAGGTTAAACCTATAAAGCTAACTTCAACGGAAATGTTAGATGTTTTTGTTTCTATAGAAAAATGACCTCCATTAGCGGTGGTAATGCCTTCTACCATTTTTCCGGTTGTTTTTTCTTTTACGACAACTGTAGCATAGTCAATTGGTTGTTGAGAATTTGCATCGACAACAGTCCCAATCAATTTAAAATTTGGAGATTGAGCACTTAATGTTATGGTTGAAAATAGAAATATAAATACAAACCAATTTTTCATAAAGCGTAATTGATACACAAATATATAGATATATCAGCTTCATTCAGAGACCAGTACATATTTGTTATTAAAATATAGAAAGTTCAGATTTAGTCGTAAATTCTTCTAGAAATTTCATTCCTTTAAATGAGTTTCCTTTTTTATTTAGTTTTGGACTCCATACAGCAATAGCATATTGATCTGGATGGATGGCAATAATTCCTCCGCCAACTCCACTTTTTCCAGGAAGACCGACTTTAAACGCAAATTCTCCAGATTCATCATAAAATCCACAAGTTTGCATAAGTGCATTTATTCTTTTTGATTGACTTTCACTAAGGATTGACTTATTTGTAGACATGCTTCGACCATTGTTTGCTAGAAACAAAAATAAGTTTGAAAGCTCTTTGCAGCTCATTTCAAGGGAGCACAGATCAAAGTAGAAATCAAGAATATCACAAGGTTCATTAGCTACATTGCCAAACGATTTAATAAAATTACAGAGTGCAATGTTTCGGTATCCAACGGCCTTCTCGGATTCAGCAATGCGACTTGAATAATCAAGTGATTTATTGTTTGAAATACCTTGAACAAAATGTAAGAATTCTGCTTTTGGGTTTTCCAAATTGCTTAGTAGTATATCGGATATTACGATTGCTCCGGCATTTAGGAAAGGATTTCGTGGAATGCCTTTATCAGCTTCAAGTTGAACCAGAGAATTAAAAGAAGTTCCAGAAGGTTCGACTCCGACTCTTTCCCACAGTTGGTCACCCTGTAGACGATAGGCTAAGCATAAAGAAAGCACTTTTGCAATACTTTGAATAGAGAACTTTTCATTACAATCGCCTAAACCAATATTTTCTTTATTGTTTGTGGAAATATGTACGCCAAACTTCGATTCATCAACAATTGCCAATTCAGGAATATAAGAAGCAGGTGATCCTGGGTCATTTATCGTTTTGATTTTTTGATAGACCTCTTCCATGATGTTTTCAAAATTCACATTTCTTTATTTTAATGACGGAAGGTATTTATTTTATTTGTTTTCTCATTACATAATAATGTTCATATTCATTATTTACCTTGAAACCATTTCTTTTAAATAACGCTAGTGGTCCCATGAAATTTCCTTCGCAGGATAAGGCTACTTTCTTTGGGTAAGCTTCAAGGTAATCAACATCTTTAGTTGAGTAATCAGCCATTATTCTTTTAAGAAGTTTTTCAGCAATTCCTTGTCTTCGATAATCAGGATGAATTAAAAAACAAACGATTGAGCAAACGTTATCTTCAGGATTGTCGATGTAATCATAGTCTTTTAGTAATCGCTGGTAATTTAATCGATCATTTGCATTGCACCATCCAATGGGTTTGTTTTGGTCAAATGCCAGATAACCTCTAAGTTGATTTTCATTGATAAGATTACTAACCGATGACCGACTTGTTTCACGACTGCAGGTTTCAACGATTCCAGTAAAATGATAATCATAACAATAACATTTTAATCGATCAGGATTTTCATCAAAGGTCATATTATCAAAAAAAAACAAGTAATCGTTTTTAAGATCTTTCGTCAATGGTTTTATTTCAATATCCATTCTTAATTTTTATGTTCTTCCTGGCACTTGAGCATAGATGCAACCAAAATGGAAAGTGTAATATTTCAAACTCAATAAATATTCTATTCATTTTGCGTCTTGAGTTTGATCCTGTTAAAGGTACAATTTCGTAGGACAGGATGTGATTTCTTTTTAAAAATGAGCTAGACCCATATTGTATAATATGTTGATTTTTACATTTTTACATTTAAATCAAATCTTATTCTTTGTCCAGTTTCCTTGAAATCTCCGGTTGGAATTATTTGATTTACGAAGTAGTATTTAGCAATGATATTCATTTTTTTAGTAAGATTATAGCCAGTGACAATCTCTACCCCTTGAAAGTTGGTTAATCTTCCATCTGGGGAATTAAATGAAGAATAATCCCACCTTGCCCAATCATTTTGGGCCATGTAATCTAATGCCGAATACTTTTGCAAACAGGTGTATGTTATTTTAATCTTCCAATCTTTTGCATTGTTTAATACACCATATTGTAGACCAATCGAGTACCCTGTTTTTTCTGAAGAGTATTGCTCGTTAATGTTTTCGTTTATTGTATAATCTTCAATATTTTGATAGAAGTCGGCATCAATAAATAGATTTTTTGCTTTAAAGGTTTTAAACTTTGCACCTACGTGAACGATCGTATAGTCTAGATCAAATGAATGATTTCCATCCGGAATATTTGGAATATTACGTAAAAAATAAATGGCTGGAAAGATTTTATATCGTTGATTTTTAAAGGTAATTAAGGATTGAAAACCTTGAAAAAAAGCATCATTTAAAATTGATGTTCCTCTTGAAGTTAAAATATAATGTCCTCCTTTGAATGTTATTTTTTCGATTAGTTTATTAGGGAGGTTAAACTCTTTCTCAACGAATACACCTTCTGGATACACATTATCACTCCAAAATAATTCATTGTTTTTTTTAAATGAAAACGAATTTTTTCCAAACCAATAGGTTAATGTTTTATGATTGCCTTGAAAAAATATTTTTTCGAAGCCAATTGGCAAAGTCCCAAATTCCTCAAATCCTTTTCCTAAAGTTAACTGAGGATCTTGCTGCTTATTTTGATCACCTGTTCGTATTCTGAATCCTAAAGCATACCATTTATTATTATACGTTGCTCCAGTTCTTACTCTATACCTTAATCTTGTTCTGTCATCACGAAAGGTTCCGTCTTGTTTTTTTGAATCCCAATCCTGTTCGACTCTAAATCTAAAATCTAGTTCGAAAGATAGTTTTGAAAGGATTGAATCAGATTGGGCCTCTATTTGAATATTTGCTAAAAAAAATACGAGTATTGTAAATAGAATATTTTTTTTCATTTTGATCATCTACTTGATTACCTATTGTCAAGGTAAAAAATTTTTCTTTTTCAAAAAAGAAGTAGACCATTGTATTTATATCTAATAAAAATGTACTTATTCTCGGCCGCTAATTAATCGACGAAGGTTCCATGATCGTCACCTATCCCTTGAGAATCAGTACCTAAATCATCGTCGATTCCTTGGATGTCCCATGCACTTACAAGATTATTAAACGTTAATCAAGCAGGTTTTCATCGTGGAATATTTCTAAATAGTGTATTGACTATTCGAATAATTTTATTAAAGCGCAGTGCTTGTATGAAAACTATAGATTCTATGCAACGCAGTCGTCATAGAAAGGTAATGACTTATATGGATAATTTATTGGATGGACTTAGGGGTGTAACACATGATTTAGATCCTTCTTTAAAAGATCCTCTATTTTGACAATGTCGAAAAAAGATTTAGGGTTGTTTTTATTATTAAAATTAATTTTCAGCAATTCTTTTTTCATACTTTTTTGGTTTGATAGAAAGTATCTAGTTATCCATTATTTCTGCGAAGTCCAAACCGGTAAACGGCTTTAGTGTTGCTAATTATTAATGATGTTTTGCAATTTAAAATACATATGATCATACCGAGAAATTTTTTTTGTGCAAAATCATAGCGTATTTGTTACATTACTAAGTCAATTGTTTTAGGGTGTTTTAGCATCTAAAAGCGTTGCTAATTCTTTCCCATAATCAATAAATGCAATGGTTTCATCAGTCCTCGCCAATTTGATTTTATCAAAAATGACGATTGATTCTCCATTACTTTCTAAATGATAGATTTGATGATTTTCGAAAAATCGAATGATTTCATCTGTGAAAAAGGATCGAATTTCAGATTCCTTATTCCCCATAATTAAAAACTTTTTGGAAAACCCAGGATACATATCAAAATCAATATCCTTATAACCTGTTAATGCCATCATATGATCAAATATATTTCCAAATACACCTTCTTTTTCCATCGTAAACACAGGTATTTTTTTATTCAATTTTAAAACCATTAAAGTGGCATTAAAGGTTTCAGCTGTAAATGCGGCTCCCTCGTTGAATGTTACATCTGTGATTTCCCAAGACACATTCAAATTTTTGAATGTCCCTTTTATACAATTAGATTTGCGTTCGATTGGCCTAATCTCGAAAAAATGAAAATTCTTTAAATAAGATGTATTCCAATCTACTTTATTCGTGTACTGATAATCTTTTTCATTAGCTAAATTTTGCAATCGAGATTGTCTTGGCGATAATGTTGGGGCAGAACTATTTAAAGAAATTTTTAGGGCTCTATTATGGTTCGATGATGAAACATGAGAATCCAGACCACTTATGATGACCTTTCCACCGGTATCTTTTTGCATTTTTAAGTAATCTACTAGATAATCCATATAGGTCATTCCAACCAATCTTGTTTCGGATAAATCAATATTGACATCTGCTCCTGAAGGAATTTGACCGATTAGTTTATCTATTTTTAAAATGCCTAAAAAGTTCGCAATCCCTTTAATTTTTAAATCGTAACTACCATCTGGTTTCATTACCAAATTCGAACCCGATTTATAGATCATTTTAAAGAATTGATGTATTGGAACTCTTGCTAATAACATATGACTAACCATTGCCAATAATAAACCACCAAGCAATCCAATTAACAAATTAGTATATAGGGTTAAAATCATTGTACCCATAAAAAATATTAATTGCTCTGTACCTTGATTGTATACTTGTTTAAAAACAGCAGGGGCCGCCAATTTAAATCCTGTATAAACGAGTAATATAGCAAAAGCACACAAGGGTACTTGTCTCATTATAGGACTTAATAAGACGATAAAAAGTAACAATAGAAGGCCTTGATACATATTTGACCATTTGGTTTTTGCCCCATTATGGATATTAACAGTACTCCGAATAATAACTGCAATAATGGGCAATCCACCTATCATGCCAGCGACCATTGTACTTAGTCCAATTCCGGTCAAATCTTTATTCAAATTTGTTTTTCGCTTATACGGGTCAATTTTGTCAACGGCTTTCGCAATGGCTAATGATTCGATACTTGTAATAATTAAAATGGAAAATACCGTTGTCCAAAATTCTACGGTATTAATTTTCCCAAAATTAGGATGCATTATCGAATCCATAATATTATCAGGAATTTCCAGCAGTAGCTTGGGCCCTACATCATATGCCTTGCCAAAGAATGACAGTGTTTGTTGTTCAAAGAAGTTGAAAAAGTAAACGAACGGAATAGACAAAGCAATAACCCACATTGGAGCGGGTAAAATATGGAAAAACCGATTCGTAATTTTGGAATGAAACAACAATAATAGTAAACCTGCTAAAGCAATAATAACGACGAAAGGGTTTGCTTTTGGTAGGTATAATACAGCATCAATTAGGTTTTGTATAATGCTAGGACTATCAGAATATGTACCCATTGCCACATGGATTTGTTTTGCAAAAATGATAATACCAATGGCTGCTAAAATGCCGTGAATCACAGACGAATGGAAGATGTCAGCCAATCGTCCTAATTTTAATAATCCTAATAATACCTGAATTGCGCCCGAAACTACAATCGCCGCTAAAACATAATTAAAAGCTTGCCCTGACCCATCATCCATCAATGCGATACCTAAAAGGATAACTGCGATAACTCCTTTGGCAGGTCCGTTGACTGATATATGTCCACCCCTATAAAAAGTAGTTACAACACCACCAACAATTGCGGAAAGAATTCCAGCCATTGCAGGCGCCCCCGCTGCCAAAGCAATACCCAATGATAGAGGTAATGCAATAAGTGAAACACTCACTGCAGCAATTAAATCACTTTGCCAATTTTCGATTAAGCCTTTAAATCCTTTTTTAGGTGTAATATCCATCTGCGTTATATCTTTTATAAAATCCTGACAACTCTGAGACGTAAAATAGTAAATATTTAAAGGGTAGATCGTAGAGATGTTAAGTAAATCATGAAACTATTCTCTGGCTTGTGAATGAAAATGTAAAAAGGGTACTCCAAAAGAACCTAACTCCAAGGTTTATTTTGGGTAAATGAATGCGTATTGAAAAGCAATATTGATACTTGTTCTCATTTAAATAATAGTCCATCCATCTCCTGATCGGCTGGATGATTATTTATCCGGTCTTTCCTTGATGCTTTGGTATTGTTTAAAATATTATTTGTTGAAATTCTTGCTTGGATTTCTGTTTTACCCTATAATTTGAGTTTCTGCATATGTTTTTTTTGTTTTGCAGACCAACGATTTCTATCTATAGTTTTCAATCCACTCTTTTATTTCAAGAACTAAGGATGCAGGCTCATTACCCATTGAAGTATG
>CALDTZ010000042.1 GCA_937924805.1 uncultured Saprospiraceae bacterium | reverse complement strand
TATTTTTTTTATCTTCAATTAACTGATAATCAGTGGTTTGTATTTTTGTTAGAAAGAAAAAAAGACAAAAAGCCTAAAATCTAACAATAGTTTGTGTTATCATAAAACCCTTTATATCTTAGTTTTATGGCATTGTAAATGACCATCCATTTTGAATTAGAGTTAAAACAAAAATAGGTTTTGGTTTCTCTGGATTAAATAATATCATAAAATTCGTAAAATACAAACGTTTTGCCCCCTATTTACCCCCTCTATAAACCTAACTAATTGATTATCAATATATATTGTGTACCCACCGTCGGTACTAAGTAGTCAAAAAGAGGTTATTAACAACTCATTAAAACTACTGTAAATCAAAGGATTAAGCCAAATAGCGAAAGTTGTTTGGCTTTTCTTTTGCTCTTTAGGTACCAATATTTAAAAAGGTTTCAAATTTTTATTGGACACTTGGGACATTTCATGTAGTGCTCGGGTAATGTAAGTAGGTTGACCACAAACTTATAACCATTTAAAATTCAAAAAAATGAAGAATAATGTAATTTATCTATTAGTTGGACTATTATTCATTGTCAGCTCATGTAGAAAGGATAATAATACAGTCGATGAGATCGATCAAATGCCAGAAATAGAAGTATATGAAGAAAGCGATTTGACAGGTGTTATAAAAGATGTTAGTGGTAATCTACTTTCAAATGCAACGGTTACAATAGGAGATATCGAAGTTATCTCAGATGAAAATGGAGTATACTTTTTTGATGATGTTTTAATTTCTCAATCGGGAAGTTTGGTTACTGTTGAAAAACCAGGATTTCTTCAGATTTGCTCCCATATCGACAGAATATTTTATCCAATGGTGATACGATTACGGAATATGAGTCTGCTCAATTTTATCGCAAGTTTGATTATAAATGGAACAACTTTAATCATCATCGATTTTACTCGGTTCCTATAAGTTTTGGGGCTTATTTTAATTTCAAAAAGATCTTATTTGAAACAGATATAAGTGCTATTTTAACCTACTACCAAGGATTTTATGGACAAATGATTGATCCATTAAATTCGGTTGCCATCGAAGATAGCCCTTTTTTTAAATCACAATTTAATCTAGGATTTCGATGGTCGACAGCAGTAGGAGTAGCAATTAGTAAAAACACGGAACTATGGTTACGCAGTAGTCTGCAATCAGAAGGCTTTCAAGTAGGAAATGAGACATCCCTTAGTCAAGAATATACACTTGCTGGCTTTCAATTTTTAGGGAGATTCACGTTTTAATAGCTTATGAGAACTGCGAGTACTGCATACATATAACGTAATCAATGTTATTAGATCACTTGTCAAAACAGGTACATGCTAATCTTCAATATTGATTGTGCTTTGTCTTGTACGATTGACCATCAGTTTTGTAACATCAGGTCTAGAATAATGCCCACTTGGATCAAAATTTTGTCGCTCTCGAAGTACCTGTTTAAAATCGATCGTTTGAACAATCAATCCTTCTTTTTCGATAACAGGCTCAACGACCCATTGACCATCAGGGCCAGCTATACATGAACCACCATTTGCAAATATATCTTGATCACTTTCAATCATCAAAGCCCGGTGTGGCATCGAAGTGGCAATATCTTTTTGATAGCACAAACTCGATACAGAAACAACAAAGGATCTTGATTCTTTTGCAATAAAACGTGTAATATCTTTTGTATTTTCCAAAGAACCAGGCCATACCGCAATGTGTAAATTTTCCCCCATTCCATATAATGCAGCTCTCGGTAAAGGCATCCAGTTTTCCCAACAATTAAGTCCTCCTAGTGTAAATTGTTTTAGCGAGTGGACTTTTAGGCCATTTCCATCACCTGGAGCCCAAGATAAACGTTCTTCATAAGTAGGTTGAAGCTTACGGTGAACAGAACAAATAACACCCTCAGGATTGATATAAACCAATGAACAGTAAAGGCTATGGCCACCTCTATTTTCAGCGCGCTCTATAATGCCTAGATATATTGCAATTTTATGATTTTTAGCAAGTGCACATATAGGATCTAATTCTCCTTTTTCAATCGTAATAGATTGAAGGATATATTGGGCATGGATATCCTTTTGAATATCCGATTCAAAAGTGGAAGCATTCATTGTGGATAACCAAAATGGATATCCAGGTAGTAATCCTTCACCAAAAACCAAGAGCTCACACCCCTGGTTTGCAGCCTTCTCAATGCAGGCTAAGATTTTTTCTATCGTTTTATTTTTATCTAATAAAACGGGGGCGATTTGTCCAAGGCCGATTTTAAGTGTATGATCCATGTGATAAATTGTATAGGTCCAAGATAGAATTTATTAGGCAGATTTATAAACGGTCTTGGTAAACCTATTTTGAATAGAAATGTTTATATAATATATAAAGCATTAAATATGAAAATATTGGTTATTGCAATTGGAGTGATTATAGCCCTATTCATTTGTTTTCAATTATACATGATGAGCACACAAAATAAAATTGAGAATTATCCTTATACAGTTGTCAAATCATTTGAAAATTTTGAAATCAGAAAATATGAAGCTCGATTATTTACATCTGTAAACCTTGGAAATAGTGAATATGAATCTGCTTCGTCTAATGGATTCTCTATTCTAGCAGGGTATATTTTTGGAGGAAACGACAAAAAAGAAAGAATTGCAATGACCTCTCCAGTGGCTATGTCATTAGAAGATTCGATGACAATGATGTTTATGGTACCCAAAAATTTTACGAAAGAAAATTTACCAAAACCGAATAGTTCGAATATAGAATTTACAGACGAACCAGAAAAAATAGTAGCTGCTATTACTTTTGGCGGATGGACAAGCACGGAAAAAATTAAAAAATACAAAGCACAATTAGTAGCTGCATTGGACAATAATAATATTCAACACACTTCCCAATTCTTTTACCTTGGATACAATCCTCCCTATGAAGTGGTCAATCGAAAAAATGAAATTATCGTAGAACTCGATCCAGATTTGGATATTTCTTCTATCATCAAACCATAGTTTTAGATGACTTTTACAGTTGCAGTTATAAGAAGATTGGTTTATCCTACTCAGGTTGTTAATTGATCAATAAACATTCACAAACTTATTTTAGGGTATAAAGTAGATGTTCATTTTGGTTGTTTTAGTGGAAATAAAATATTTTTTCTACTTTTCTGTCACATTTGTTGATTGAGGTTTATTTAGTAGATATACATTCATTAACCAAACAACTTATTATGGAACGATTAAAAGTGAAACACTTATTTATATTCTTAAGCATGAGTCTTCTCCTATTTTCTTGCGCAAAGGAATCAATGACGACAATAGATTCGGAAACAGAATTTCCTTCAACAGGTGAAGTGGTAGGAGCAACTATTTATGGAGCTGTATTAAACGAAGAGGGACCCATAGAAAATGCTCAGGTACAATTAAAAAGTTCAGATGTTTTTCTTACAACAATGACAGATGAGTATGGTAATTTCTTATTTGAAAATATCAAAAATAAAGGAGCTACAGCATACATAACTGTTGTTAAAGATGGAAAATTTGATGCATTTAGAAGAATGGGGGTAACAGCTGAAAAATATAATTATACACAGATTAAAATGGTTGATAAAATCGTTTTGGGATCTATAAATAACGCACAAGGTTCGACATTAAGTCATGATAGTGGAGCTAAAATAACGTTAGCATCGAATGGCGTAATCGATAATAATGGCAATATCGTTAATGGTAATTACGATGTATCTATGTCATGGATTGATCCATCCAGTGATGATCTTGCGCAACGAATGGTCGGTGATTTAAGTGGTATCGATGAAGAAGGGAATATCCGTGCGTTAGGTTCTTTTGGAATGCTTCAAGTAGAATTAAATGGTGCAAATGGGGAAGAGTTAAATTTGACAAAAGATGCTGAACTTGAATTTCCTGTTCCAGCTTCAATGCTGAATAATGCGCCATCATCCATTCCTTTATGGTCATTTGATGAAGAACATGGATACTGGGTTGAAGATGGATCAGCAACGTTAGTAGGTAATAAATATATAGGTAGTGTAAGCCATTTCAGCACGTGGAATGTTGATACGAAAGATGATCCAATGGATATCTCAGGTACCTTTGTAATTGAAAATGAAGGCAGATTATTACCTCCTTCGTACTATGAAGTAAGGTTGTGTATGGAGAATGGAACAAGCGCAGGAGGATGGTTGTGTGATGATGGTCATTTTGAATTTATTAATGTTCCACAAGGACAATCGATGACTTTGAAACTAATTGACTATTGTGGTGTAGAAGTATATTCTACAGAAATAGGTCCATATACAGAAGAGGTCATTGATTTAGGTGAGATTGAAGTATTAAGTTCAACCGTATTAAGTGTAGAAAATATTGTGGGAAATGCTGTTGACTGTGATTTGAATGAAATTACAAATGGACATGTATTAGTCAATTACAACAATTTTTCTCAGATCTACCCATTAGATGAGAATGGTGCATTCGATATTTTAATCACGGTTTGTGAAGAATTTGAAATTTCTTTTCAAGTAATTGATGAAACTTCGTTTACAACATCGGATCCAATACCTGTTACCTCATGGGATGGAATATTTGAATTTAACGATATTCTAGTTTGTACTGAGCTCGATAGTTATGTACATTTTGTAATTGAAGGGCATCTAGATGTCTTAAGGACGGAAGATATTAGTGTTGGATGGTTTGTAAATGAAGCCTTAGTTGGAGATACTGCGATGATCTTTAATGCTGTAATGCAAAATGGTGGCTTTGAATTTATAACACTGACTTGGGATAAAAAAACAGAAGTTGGAGTTCCAACTCCCGGAATTACGGTTGATGAAAACAATACGTTATTTTCATTTCAAAATGGAACGGTTAATTATAGTTGTCCAGCTGAAAATGTGGAGACATTATTAGAAATTGCACCAACTGGATTTAGTAGCTGGGATACGAAAGGAAGTTTTAATGGACTTATTGAGATTGATGGTGTTGATACACCAATATATGGTTCATTCAAGTATCAATAAAATTGCAATTACAAATAGAAATACTAAATTTTAAAAATAGGGTTGTAGGTGCTGATAAAAGCATCTACAGCCTTTCTTATTCGTTTTTATATTCAGTGGCTTTAAGGTATGTTCTAAATGATGAAATAGCAAAAGACATACTTCAAGAAACGTATATAAAGATCTTCAAAGCGTTACCTATTTTCGAATACAAAAATGACAATGCGACCTATTATTGGATGAAGCAAATTTGTACCAATGAGGCGATTAAGCATCTAAATAAATCAAAAAGACGACAAGGCATAGAATCTAGTTTGATGATGGATAAGCTTGTCTTTAATGACCACGATCTTCATGTCAAAGATCTCTATGGAGCATTGAAGCATTTACCAGAAAATCAACGATTGGTTTTTAATTTATTTGCCATCGAGGGTTATTCTCATAAAGAAATAGGAGAAGCCTTAAATATTACTGAAGTTCATTCACGAACGTTGTTGAAACGAGCACGAAAATGCTTAGTACAAAAATTATCAAAAGAACATTATGTCACAATTTAACGAGCATAACATAGACGACTTATTTGAGAAAACCTTTGAGGATCTTTCTTTGGATATGCAAGGAAGTGATGACTTGTGGCGAAGGATTGAAGCAGAACGAAAACCCAAAAAGAGAACCTTTTTATTATGGTTGTGGGCCGGTATGTTTTTACTTTTAGCCAGCTTTGGTTTTTGGTATCTTCAATCAAACAGTGAAAATATAGAGATCATCTCAAAACAGACAATTAGTGAAACGGTAAAACCAACAAAACGAAATAGAAAAGAACTTCCAAAAGTTAGTGCACAAAAGATTCTCGAGGATGATGCTAATTTTGAAAAAACATAAAGAGACATTCCTGTAAAGGAACCAACTGTTAAAATGGATAAAACTTCATTAAATTCAATAATAAAACAAACTCAAAATAAGGCTGTAATACCCTCATCTAATAAAGATGTAGCAACAAAACCAATAAATAAAAGCCTTTATTATTCTTCTTCCTATAATGTTGAAAATCCGGATTCGTTCAAAAAATGGGGTAATGCATATGATAAACAAAAAGGATCTTTAGCAATAGATAAATCTATTGCAGCTAGTATAGAAACGAAAAGTTCAATCAACAAATCTTTTTATTTCCATTTATTACCTCGGTTGAAAAGAAAAAGCTTCGTGGTAGCTGATTTTCAGAGTGATATTTTAAAGAATAAAATAAATGAAAGCCTTCGTCCAAAACCCAACACTGAAACGGTTGGTTTTCAACATGGTTTAAGTATTTCTTCTGGATTATTTAGCGTACAATCAGAAAAGATAAGTAACCAACAATCACTTGAATTTTTGAATGTTTATAATTCAATATTTACTTCCCTAAGTAGTTTTTCTACTGCAGTTTGCTATACGATTTCAAAAAGAAAGCTTAACCTAAGTGTAGGAGTAGAATGGCAACATATTGAAACACAATATGAAAATATTGGTATTAATGAGTCAATCAGAATACTTGAGTTAAATCCGGAAGCATTTGTGCTACAAGAGGAGAATCTGCCACCGTTATTTTATGCAAATGAAAGTTATGGTTCGTTAGTTACGAAATATCATGAATTTAGTAAAGTCACTCAACAAAGTGTAAATATTCCCATACAACTATCTTACGCACTTCCAGTTTGGAATGGAATATCAATTGGTCCAAAAATTGGGGTGATCATGAATATTTATAATAAACACAATGGACGTTATCTTTCCAATAATTTAAAGCCAGTTTACTATGATTTGGAAGACCAAAATGCGTTGAATCATAACATTGGTCTGCAATTGGTAGGAGGTTTAAACATTAAACTTTCAATAAATGACAATTGGGTAATAAACATAGACCCTGCTTTTCGATATAACACGAGAAACACCTATAATCATACGTACGCAATTTCCGAGTACCAGCATCTTTTAGGTGGTCAACTTGGAATACAGTGGGTCTGGTAGCAAGTATATCTGCTTTAACACTAATTCACTTTTGAGTACTAGAGGAAAACGTTCGCTCATAATTTTATACGATCTTGCTGCATAACTCATGTTTGCTATAAAGGCTAATGTCCAATAAACCGTCTAGTAAAAGTTATCTTAAATCGATGTGATCTAAACTTGATTAACTATTATCTATTCGTATTTTCACCATGATCAAAGTGTTTTACAAACAGCACTTGACATCAAATAAGCGTTATGACTCATAAATTGGGTACGCCCATTGTCGTACAATGAATAAAATTGGATTGTGAAGAAAATTGAAATAGTAAATAAAAAAGCAAAGTTTGAGTATCAATTTTTGCAAACATTTGAAGCTGGAATGGTGCTCCTAGGAACGGAAGTAAAATCTGTGAAAGCCGGTAATGTCAACATGAATGATGCATATTGCTTAATCGTCAATGGTGAAATTATTATAAAAAGTCTTTATATAGCAGAGTACGAACTCGGTAATATAAACAACCACGAAACAAGGAGAGACCGCAAATTGCTTTTAAGAAAAACGGAAATCAAGAA
The DNA here is from genome assembly GCA_937924805.1 of uncultured Saprospiraceae bacterium. Classification (GTDB taxonomy): domain Bacteria; phylum Bacteroidota; class Bacteroidia; order Chitinophagales; family Saprospiraceae; genus JAHDDO01. The sequence goes on along the minus strand of CALDTZ010000042.1, from coordinate 37,709 downwards.
AATAATTAAAAAAATGAATGAAAAAGGAAATGCGCTCGTTCCTTATAAAATATTCATGTCTGACCGAAGATTACTAAAAATCGAAATTGCACTTGCCGTAGGAAAAAAGACATTTGATAAAAGACAAACGATAAAAGATAGGGAGTCTAAAAGGGATTTAGCTCGAATAAAAAAGATTACTTAGGCATTAAAAATAATGCTTCAATCCAATTGCTGAACTTAATCGATTAAATCGATCTCTATTTGGTCCTAAACCATCACCAATTACTTGATAAGCAGCGCCTAATTTTGCATAAACACCAAAGTGTTTTCCCAACTTGCGTTCGACACCTATTTCTGTACTTAGGTCAATATGAAAATTATGTTTCCAAGATCGATCCATTAATAATCCATTACTGAATGGTTTGAAAAACAAGGCAGGTGAAAGTAATTTTTGAGATTCTTCTTGTTCCTTTTCAAATTCAACTATTTCAATGCTATAATCCGACTGAATAATGGTATTTAATGATGTCCCAAAACTACCGAAGTAGGACCATTTTTGACTCATCGGTTTTTGGAATTTAACTTGCATTGGGATTCGTAACAAGTTATAATTTATATCGATTAATGAGTATTCTCGATATATTTCTTCGTCTAGATTATCCCAGTATTCCACATTTTTATAAGGTGTATAGTTTAATGCTGAATGATGTACACCGACTTCTAATATTACTGGTTTGATATTGATGTTTAGTAAAAGCCCAAACGAATTATTTTGAGCATAATGTGCATAGGCTTCGACTTTATAAATATCATCAAAGGGCGATTGAATTTGCTGTAAATGATATCCATATTCTATAGCCATACTATGCAGCCATTTCGAGTTGTTTTTCTTTTCTTTTTGATCAATTCCAATTGGTAAAACATCCAATATCAGCTTAGGAGTTGAAACTTCAAAAGCTTCTATTGGATTATTAATAATGGATAATTTTTGAATCGAAATAAGTCTATTTGATTGAGCTAGTTGTTTTTCAGTTGTTTTATCATAATTAGGAGGCGTCATTTCATTTAGACCTGCTAAAAGGTTTGTTTTATTGCTCGTTAAGCTAGTATTTTGATGCCCATCTTTTTGATGATCGACAAAGAAATTTTGTGTCGATACCTTCTTTTTCTTTTCAACCTTTTGCTTGGTATCGTTTGATTGATTCTCTGCTTTTTCTTGGCTTTCGCCGAATGATTTTATCTCAGAATTATTAGCAGTTACTGCTAAATTTATTTTGTCAATAGGTTCATTAGAATTTGTATAATTCGTTGCAATTGCTTTTTCAACTACCGTCGATGTGTTATTATCCAATGCATTAATTATATATGGATAAAAATTCCAAACACTAAAAAGTAATGCAATAACAAGTCCAGCCTCCATCAATTTGAAATTTGTTATTTGCTTACGGATAGTAGAAATTTCAATAAGACGTTTTTGTAACATCACCCAATGTTCACTAACCAATGATTTGGAATGTAAATTAAGTTTAGAAGCTACCTTTTTATCAAATTCAGTATCGATATTATCGTTAAGCTTTTTTGCGAATGTATTCCAATCTGCGGTTCCAACTTTGCCTTGATTACTTATTTTTTCTCGGATAATATTATCAAAACTAGGATCTTCTAAGAGGGCTTGATCTAGTTTTTCTTTAAATGTTGTCCAGTCGGACATACCAGCCACAGTGAATCCTGATAAAGCAGCTTTTATGTTTTTATCAAAAAAATGATCGTCATTTTTTGTTTTATCAAGTTTCGCTTTAAACTGATTCCAATCCGGTTGACGATTCGTTACATGCGTTGATAACGTATTTTTGATCGCATCATCAAACAAAGCGTCCGGACGCATGGATGCATCCAGTTTCGCTTTAAAAACCGACCAATCAGATGCTGAATTCGCTTTCTGATTAATTAGCTTTTGCTTTAATAAAATATCAAATGGGTTATCGTTCATATAGTTTAAAACCTTGAAACAAGGGCTTTTAATTTGGTCCGTGCTTTAACTAAATTGGATCTTGATGTACTTTCTGTTATTCCTAGTTCATTGCCGATTTCTCTGTGCGAATATCCTTCGATTACATACATGTTAAATACCGTTCTGTAAGCAGGTGATAAAGTTTGTAAGGCTTTAACAATTTCTTCTGCAGAGAGGGTGCTAACTACATCAGGGTCTAAATCAAAAACGTCATAAACATTATCTATGTCATCGGTTCTCCTTCTTACTTTTTTTCGATAGCCATCGATAGCCGTATTTACAATCACACGCTTGATCCATGCCGACATGGATGTGCCAATTTTATATTTAGATATATTTTTGAATACTTTGATAAATCCGTCGTGAAGAATATCGAGTGCTTCATTTTCATCGTCGGCATACCGCAAACATACAGGTAGTAATGAAGAGTAATATTCCTCATACAATCTTTGTTGAGCCCAACTTTCATTTTTTATACAAGCCTGGATAAAGTCTCCTTCACTCATATTTGAATCTAAAACAAAGTTCATGATTTAAGTTTTGTTCCAAACGAATATACGTTTGCACGCTTCACTATTCGATAATATAACGGTTTACTAACCAATTTCGCTGCGTTTTAATATTTGGTTAACAAGAATGGAATGAAGATTTTAAAAATTGAAGTATTCACCTCCTAAAAAGTGAGGTTGTTGAACTAACATTTACATATTATTATTGCTAATGTGTATCTTTGTTATATTCAAATATATCTAACCCACTAAGTTGTTTTTATATGAGTGATGATAATGATGTAAGTACAGATTTAACCTACGGTGAAGAAAAGATGATTTCCCTCGAGGGAATGTATAAAGAATATTTTCTTGACTATGCATCGTATGTAATATTGGAAAGGGCAGTACCTTCTATCTTTGATGGTCTTAAACCGGTGCAACGGAGAATATTACATTCTTTAAAGGAAAAGGATGATGGTAGATATCATAAGGTGGCAAATATTATTGGACATACCATGCAATATCACCCGCATGGTGATGCAGCTATAGGTGCAGCGATGGTTAATATTGGACAAAAAGAATTATTAATTGATACTCAAGGAAATTGGGGTGATTATCGAACAGGAGATTCAGCAGCAGCGGCAAGATATATCGAAGCCAGATTAACAAAATTTGCTTTAGAAGTTGCATTCAATGCGCAAACTACAGATTGGCAAGTATCTTATGATGGAAGGAATAAAGAACCGGTAAACTTACCTATGAAATTTCCGCTTGTATTGGCGCAAGGGACAGAAGGTATTGCTGTCGGTCTATCTACAAAGATTTTGCCCCACAACTTTATTGAATTAATAAAAGCCTCAATAGCTATTCTCAAGGAGAAAAAAGTTATCCTATATCCCGATTTTATGACCGGAGGTCTTGTGGATGTTACGGATTATCAAGGTGGAAAACGAGGAGGTAAAATCAAAGTTAGAGCTAAAATTGATTTAATTGATAAAAACACCATTGCTATAAAAGAGCTACCGTATGGAGTTACTACAACGAATTTAATTGATTCTATTCTTAAAGCGAATGACAAAGGTAAAATCAAGATTAAAAAAATCTATGATAATACAGCCAAGGATTTAGAAATTTTGATCGAGCTACATAGTGGTGTATCTCCAGATCAAACGATTGATGCCCTGTATGCATTTACAAATTGTGAAATATCTATATCTCCAAACACTTGTGTCATTATAGACAATAAACCTCATTTTTTGAGAGTAGAAGACATTTTAAAAATGTCAACACTCCATACAAAAGCATTATTAGGGTTAGAACTTGAGATCAAGAGAGATAGTTTACAAGAGAAATGGCATAATGCAAGTCTTGAAAAGATATTTATTGAAAAACGTATCTATAGAGACATTGAAGAAGCTGAATCATGGGAGGAAGTGCTGAAGATTATCGATGTTGGACTTAGAAAATATGTAGCAACACCTAATGATTATAGTGGTGCAAGTGATAAGAGAGTTCGTCTTAAAAGAGAAATCACGCAAGATGATATTGCTCGATTGACAGAGATTAAAATCAAACGTATTTCAAAGTACAATACCTTCAAAGCCGATGAACAAATTCTTCAGTTGGAAGAGGATTTGAAACAAGTATTATTTGATTTAGAGCATTTGACGGATTTTGCGATTAAATACTTTCAAGACTTATTAGATAAATATGGTAAAGGGAAGGAACGATTAACAGAAATTGCCGTGTTTGATGAAATTAGAGCAACCCATGTCGTTGCTAAAAATGCAAAACTTTATGTAAATAGGGAAGATGGATTCGTTGGTTTTGGAAACAAAAAAGATGAATACGTTTGTGATTGTTCGGATATTGATGATGTCATCGTATTCACGAAAGATGGCAAATTTCAAGTGGTTCGTCTTGAAGATAAGGTGTTTGTAGGTAAAAAGATTATCCACGTTGATGTTTGGAAGAAAAACGATGAACGAACGACTTATAATGCTATTTATATAGATGGAGCTACTGGTGTATCAAGAGCGAAACGATTTAATGTTAAAGCAATAACAAGATCGAAAGATTACGAGGTGACCAAAGGGTCTAAAGGATCAAAACTACTTTACTTTACAGTCAACCCGAATGGAGAATCAGAAACCGTAAATGTTCAATTGTCGCCTGGTTGTAAAGCAAAAAAGAAGGTTTTTGATTTTGATTTTTCTGATTTAGAAATTAAGGGTCGAGGATCTCAAGGTAATATTGTAACAAAGTATCCAGTTCGAAAAGTGACACTTTTAGAAAAAGGAAAATCTTCTTTAGGAGCCTTAAAAGTTTGGGTTGATGAAGTATCTGGAAGGCTTAATAAAAGAGGGAACGGTATGTTTTTAGGGGCGTTTGATACCGGTGATTGTATCATTGCTATTTCAAAAAAAGGAACATACACTATTGTTGATCTAGATTTTAATAAAAAATTTGATTTTTCAGATATTATTGAATTGTCGAAATTCAATAATGAAACGATTGTTTCTGCGGTACATTATGATGCAGGAAAAGAACGGACAATGGTAAAGCGATTTAATATCGAGACTTCTAAAAAAGATCAAGCTTTTGAATTTATTTCAGAAGAAAAAGGCAGCACATTATATGGCGCAACAACTCGGTTAAAAACCAAGATGATTTACACGTATAAAGAGGGTAGAAGCAAAGTTTCTGATGAAATAATGATTGATGATTTTATAGATGTAAAAGGGTGGAAAGCTTTAGGGAATCGTTTGATAGATAGTAAGTTGACCAAAGTCGTGTTTGAGGCGCCTGAAGTTGAGGAAACAATGATAAATGAAATACAAAAAGAAGGAGTTAACATGGAAGAATCGACTGAAAAGCCTTCGTCAAAACCAAGTTCAAACCCAGAAGAGGATGATCTGAAAGCAGGCGATACAATTGAATTAGATTTTTAAAGGTATTACTGAAAATAAAAAGGGCAATAGAATCATTTCTATTGCCCTTTTTTTATTGTAGTTATTTATATTTAAAATTTGAAACCGATGGTTACAAATAAGTTTGACGTATTATTTTTAATGTTAACAACTTGGTTTCGTGTTTCATCAAGCAAAATATAAGGAACATAACCTTCCTCAGACTGACTTGACCGATAAGCTAGATCTATAAATATCTTATCTCCTCGATATCCTAATCCGACACTCGTTGTTGGGTTTAAATCTCCACCATCTAAATCGTATGGTGATGATTGCAGCTGCAAACCACCTCGTACTCGAACCTTTTTGTAAGCGAGCTCGCCGCCTAGTCGGTAGTTTATCGTGCTAGCGAGTTGTAAATTTATTTGTTCATTGGCTTCGGTTTCCGCAATCGTTTCTCCACTATTTCCAAAAGCAGAAAAGTTAAGATCTGTATTTCGATAATCTATAAATTCAACATCACCATTTATAAATCCATTGATTTTTCCTGCTCTTATTATGGTCGCAGCACTTACGGTTGCTTTCCATGGAGTATTTAGTCGGTATTTGAAATTGCCAGCCGGAGATTCATAGTCGTTTACATATTGAACATTGTTTAACGTGAAATCATATTTCATATAGGTTTCATAATCATCCGTTACTGACATCCAACTTGGCGATTGAAGTGAAGCTCCTACACGCATTATTTTTGCAAAAGCATATTGTGCTCCAAATTTTAAATTAATACCTGTAGCTGAAGTTGTAATATTTTCTTGATAAGTTAAATTGTTGAAATTTTCAATTAAGTTATCATTATCTGATTCATTGTATGTTTTTCTTTCTTCAAAAGAAATGATAGGGATACCTACACCAATTCCAATATTCAAAGATTCATTGTACTTTCCTGCCCACGCAATATTTAATTCATTGTTTCTACCTTCTCGTTTTATTGATTGAGATTTATCAATTAAACGAGTATCAGAACCAGGAAGAACTGAAAAGTCGGAATCATAAAAACCATCATTATCTAAATCGTAAATAGCATCTGTAGCATATGCTGGATATGCTTCAAAATCGTCAAGATCTGTCGTTGCGTTTCCGTTTGCACGCTCTAAAAATCGATCGGTAATACTGGTGATTGTTGATCCTTCATAAAATATATTTTGACGAAACGAATTATTTCTATTAAGGCTTATCGCCAAATTTGACGTATTAAGTGATGATGATTTTGGTTTATAACTAAACACGACACCTATATTATTTATGCTCAAGATCGAGTTGCTTTCATCTGTGTTTGTTGTTTCTAGATTTGTAAAGCCTGCATCTGAGCGAACCGTTGAAAATGTTGGTGATATTGTAAATTCAGATTTTCTATAATCAGCAATACCTGCCGGATTTATTGCTAAGACGCCCAAATCACCTCCTAGTGATCCAAATGAACCTCCTACGCCGACGACTCTTGCAGTTCCGATTGGAGAAGTTGTACTATATCGTACGGCTTCTGTTACCCCTTGTGCAGATGCATAGACTCCTATGCATAAGCAAATAGCTATTTTTAATATTGATTTCATAGTCATTGGTTTTAAATCCTGACAAAAATAAGATTTGTCTGTTTATGTATTTTTTGATACCCTATTTTACTTTAAAAAAAGGTATAAAAATAGGGGGATAACGTTTGTTCGTACATCCCCCTAATAATAATTTTTGTTATTTAATTTTTTGATCTACCCTCTGCCTCTTGAGCTCTTAGAAGAACGGCTAGAAGAAGATTTTGTAGATTTTGAAGTTGATCTTCTGCTACTTCCACTAGTATTTGATCTAGAACTTGAATTGCTTCTGTAAGAAGGTTTAGATGTAGATTTACTACTTTCCTTATACGACTTCCTACTTGGCTTTGATGGTCTTGTATTTGTTTTATTGTTACTTCTAGTGTTGTCTCTTCTTATTGAATTTTCAGATCTAGATGTAGATCGTTCTCTTTCGTATGAAGGTCGAGTACTTTTGCTCGGTGCACTTTCATAGATTTTACCTCTTGAAGTACTTGGCGATGTAGATTTTGGTCTACTCGTTACAGGCCCATTCTCATCCCTTAACACTCTATCTGTTCGCGTGCTTGTTGGTTTGCCACTACCATTAGGAGATTCCATTCTTGGAGAATCTTTGATTCCTTTCGTAGAGCTTGATGTTGAAGCATTTGATCGAGACCCATAGTACCCATTATGGCTTTCGTTGTTAGTATTGTTTGACTGGTTATAATAGTTATTGTAGTAATTATTATTGTTCCATCCTGTGTTATAGTAGTTGCCATATCCATAGCCACCCCACGGGTTGCCAAAAGAGTTGTTACCACAGAAATTGTTGTTGTATCCGTAACCGTAGTAATTGTTATGCGAATATCTGTTCCATCTATTCCATCTATTCCATCTATTCCAAGGATTTCCGAAAAATACAGACACACCAGGTCCATAATGATTAGCATATCCAAAGTTATTGTAGACATCGTAACCGTATGGAGAGTAATAGTAAGAATTTGTATAGATAGGATTGTAGAATCCGATATTACATGATCGTCTATTAAATCTTCTTATTCTTGACGCATAGTGGTAGTCATAATCAGACATGTATTCATAGTCATCATAGTCGTCATAATTTTCGTCATAGTATGCATAATCATCCCCATCTTCATAGGTGTCGTTTTCATACGATGTTGAATAATAATCTTCATTATCATCAGGATTATAATAAAGGTCATCAAACTGTGCGTTTAAGTTAAATCCAAATATGATACTTAGTATGGAAAGAAATAATTTAGTTTTCATGGTATAAAGTTTTTATGTACTTATTCTTACAACAGCAAATTATTACATTTGTATCATAAAAACAGTTAAAAGATTTTTAAATAGTTAAAGACTTTGTTAAATATTAGTAAAAAGGGATTTTTAACCATTTAAATAGCCAAAATCATCACCATATAAAATAAAACATGGCAAAAGAAATTACGGACAGAGCAGAAAATTATTCTCAATGGTATTTGGATATTGTTAAAAAAGCAGGTCTTGCAGAGAATTCTGCCGTTAGAGGATGCATGGTTATAAAGCCTACTGGTTTTGCTATTTGGGAAATGATGAAGGATCAGCTTGATCAGATGTTTAAGGATACAGGACATGTAAATGCGTATTTCCCTTTATTTATACCAAAAAGTTTTTTGAGTAAAGAAGCTGAACACGTAGAAGGGTTTGCAAAAGAATGTGCTGTTGTAACACACCATCGATTAATGAATAATCCTGATGGACCAGGTGTCGTTGTAGATCCTGATGCCAAATTAGAAGAAGAATTGGTGGTTCGACCAACTAGTGAAACCATAATTTGGAATACGTACAAAGATTGGATCAAATCTTATCGAGATCTACCGCTTTTAATTAATCAATGGGCTAATGTTGTACGATGGGAAATACGGACGAGACCATTTCTTCGAACTGCCGAATTTTTATGGCAGGAAGGACATACAGCTCATGCTTTAAAAGTGGAAGCGGTCGAAGAAGCAAAAATGATACATGAGGTGTATGCGCGATTTGCTGAGGATTATATGGCAATGCCTGTTATTAAAGGAGCAAAATCTGCGAATGAACGATTTGCAGGAGCGCTGGAAACCTATACCATAGAGGCATTAATGCAAGATGGTAAAGCGTTGCAAGCTGGAACATCTCATTTTTTAGGTCAAAATTTTGCAAAAGCATTTGATGTTAAATATTTAGATAATAATAACAAAGAACAATATGTGTGGGCTACTTCGTGGGGTGTATCTACGAGATTAATTGGAGCTTTAATAATGACACACTCAGATGATGATGGCTTAGTTATTCCGCCAAGGTTAGCACCTTTACAAGTGGTCATCATTCCAATTCCTAAGCCCAATGAAATGATCATGGCTGAAGCAGAAAAGATCGTGACCTTACTAAAAGCGAAGGGTATTTCTGTAAAGATTGATAAAGATAAAAAGAAGCGACCAGGATTTAAATTTGCAGAATATGAAATGAAGGGAGTTCCAATAAGAATTGGAATCGGTAAACGTGATTTAGAAAAAGGAGAGTTAGAAATCGCTAGGAGAGATACGAAAGAAAAAATGAATGTGCCTATTGAAGGTATCGAAGACTATATCGCAAATTTGTTGGAAGAGATTCAAGCTAATTTATTGGCTAGAGCAAAAGCACACAGAGCGGAATATACAACTGAAGCATCAACGTATGAAGAGTTTAAAGATGCGATTGCTAACAAAGGTGGGTTTGTATTAGCGCATTGGGATGGAACCACTGAAACAGAATTAAAAATCAAAGAAGAAACCACAGCAACATTACGGTGCATTCCAGATGATAGCCCTATAGAAGAAGGTGTATGTATTTACTCTGGTAAACCATCAAAGCAGAAAGTTATATTTGCGAAAGCGTACTAATCGATCTAGAAAAATAACTAAATAATAAAGAGGCGTTTTATACAATTGATGAAACGCCTCTTTTTTTGTTTAACTTTTTTATTATAATGTAAAACCTAATCTAACAAATGTATATCTTCCTGTAAATCCAAATTGTGATGTTCTTCTTGAATAAGGAAATGATGCATTTGATTGGCCACCTGCTCTGTTTTCTGTTGGGTAGATATCAAGTAAGTTATTGGAGCCGATAGTTACTCGTAAAAGATCGCTGACTTTATAACTTAATGAAAGATCAGTAATGATTTTTGCATCATAAACGGCATCGTCAGAAACCTCGGTTCCTTCAACACGGTCATCTCCGGCAAAATCATCAGGATCTGTTACAGAACCATAATAAACATTTCGCAAAGAAATATCCAATCGTTCATTCAGTGAAATGGTATTAGATAAAGCTAGTTTGACTCTTGGTTGTGCCAATGTTAAAAAAGCTTCCTCTTGACCATCAAAAAATGCTCCTGATAAGCCTGCTGCTGCTATTTTACTCGGGATCATTACATTTGTAACTTCGTTTTTAGAGAAAGTAGCACCTAAGCTATTTCTTAAGCTTAATGACCCTATTGCCGCTCTATGGGAAATAACTAAATCTAAACCCTGAGTCCTGGTATCAATGGCATTTACTAAGAACCTAGCGGATCCGGCATTTGCAGCAGAAAATAAAGCTTGTAACTCCTCGCTATCTCCTGCTCCAAAAGAACCAGAATAAACAATCCGATCATCAATATCAATATTATAAGCATCAACGGTTACACTAATGGTTCCGAATTTTGCTGTAGCACCAACACTAAAGTTCACAGATGTTTCTTCTTTTAATTTGTCAATACCTAATAGTTGCGCAACTCTACTTTCATTCGTAAATGTCCCTTGCTCTTGAACATTTCCATTTTCATCAAAAACAGTACTCGATCGACTAAAAAACTGTTGGTGTAATGAAGGAGCTCTGAATCCTGTTGAGTAAGCAGCTCTTAAAGCTACATTGTCTGTAGCCTTAAACCTAGTTGCCAATTTATAATTAAAGGTCTCTCCAAAATCTGAAAAACTCTCAAATCTTGTTGCTAATGCAATTAATAGACGGTCGGTAGCATCAAGTTCAAAGTCAGCATACCCTGCAATACTATTTCTACTTCGGGTTAATGCATTTTGAGGAGTGAAACCGCCGAAAACTTGCGCTGTTCCAGGTAATGATTCACCAGAAACATTTGTTGCTCCACCTTGACCTCCAATCACAGGATTTCCATTATTATCATAGGTAGCATATGAGTTTTCTGCACCTGCATCAATTTGATACGTTTCTAATCTATATTCTGCTCCAAATCCAGTTTTCAAACCAGAAAGAATTGATTCATGATTTTTAGAAAAATCAATATTCGTTGTATTTTGTTTAAAATGAAAACCGCCTGCTTCAAATACAGAAGGTGATGCAGCACCGAGACTTGCATTTGTAGATTCTACTACTGTAAATGCAAAACTATTTTGTCCATTCGTATTTGAAAAATCTACATCCCATCCATTTCTTTGTCCTTTAACACCTACGGCTATCGATCTATCATTTATATCTGATTGTATTCCAGGTAGGAATCCATTAGGGTTGGCAGCCGTATTTGCTTTTGCTCTCCATGGTTCTCTTAAAAACCCATAAGCCAATCCTTTCCTATTTCCTAAGCCACCAAAAGCATAAACAGCTGCATTTTCAGAAAGCGGGACTTCCATATTTACAAAAGCTTTTCCTTCTCTTAGTTTTGAAGTTCCTACTTTAAATCTATAATCAGCCCTCGATTGATTTCTTGCAGCTAGTTCCAAGTCATCTAAGACATTATAATCATCATTCGCAGCAGCATCTTTAAATGATTGAGGCAAATTAGCGATCGAATTGATATAATCATCACTTGTCATATCTGCAATATTACCATTTGGATTATTGCTTAAATACATACGTTCTGCCGAATTGTTGATATCAAAAAGCTGCTCTAAATTGGTTGCATTTCTTAAGGCTGGATTTCTTGTTCCCAATGATCCTGAGAAATTAATAAACCCCCCATTATCGCCAATTGCGACACCATATGATGCATCCAATTGAATTTTTTCTCCATCGATTCCACCTTCTTGGTGATTACCAAGGCTACTCATATTCGCGCCTGTAGAAATGCCAAGCTCTAAACCATCTGTTTCTTCTTTTAGTACAATATTAATGACACCCGCAATTGCATCTGAACCATATTGAGCAGAAGCCCCATCTCGTAGTACTTCAATTCGTTTAATAGCTGCCGTTGGGATTGAATTCATATCTGTTCCAACACTACCAGCTCCGACAGTACCATTCGTATTTAATAATGAAGTATTATGTCTTCTTTTGCCATTTATTAGAACAAGGACTTGATCTGGACCGAGACCTCTAAGTGATGCCGGATCTATATGGTCAGTACCATCCGAAACCGTTTGTGTTTGTGAAGTAAAAGAAGGCGCTACAGCATTCATAATTTCATTTACAGAAACTTGTCCACCGGTTTTTGCAATTTCAGATATATCAATAACATCAATTGGTACTGGCGAATCTGTATTTGTTCGGCCAAATGCCCTAGAACCTAGTACTACAATTTCATTTAGCAAGTCGCCTTGATTCAGAATAATATTAATAACAGATCTATTAGCTATATCAACTTCTTGAGAAGTATAGCCAACGTAAGAAATTATTAACGATGCATCTGTATCTTCTAAGCTAAGGTTATAGATTCCATCAATATCAGTAACGGTACCTATAGATGTCCCTTTTACGGAAACACTTGCTCCAATTAAGGGTTCTCCTGAAGCATCAGTAATAGTACCAGAAATTTGTGCGGTAATTAAATTTGTAAAAAAAAATGAGAATAAGAACATTACACCAAATAGTAAATAGTTTTTCATATTAAATTTTTTGATTAAAAAAAATCTAACAAAAGCTATACAATAGATTGGATTTAACTCAAAGTAAAGATTATTAAACTAATAATGGCGAATTTTTAAAAATATCGTTTTGGTATTCTTTGGTTTTAGGCAAATAAAAGATCAATTGTCTTAATATAATCACTATTCATAATTTTATAAATGAACGGCTGAATATTATGATTCCCTCTTTTCGTTATTGCAAAGCATATTGATTGATTCGCTTATTTTGTTTGTCATCAATTGCAATGATTTTTAAGGTTTTCGCATCCTTTTTCATTCGATGAAAATCTGAAATTATAATCATATCTGATTTTATATCGTAATAGTGTCTTACCCATCGGTTATCTATATAGCAATCAATTTTAATATCTTCAGCTTTACCTTTTGGAATGAAGTTGTCCGTGACTTTAAATTTCCAAGATTTATTTTTTGATTTATCAAAACTAATCTTTGAAATTTTCGGTGGAATGGTGTCAACACGAATTTTATAATTTCCACATTCTTTTACAAAAGCGTAAAATCCTAGTGAATCAAAAGCCCCACCATAAGCCTCTAATGATCCGTTTGACGATGTTTTTGACAGCGTACTTTTTGGGTGAAGCGTCAGATCATTGAGTCTTAAATCTAGGTATTGGAATAGCGGAATAGTTTTGTTTCCAATGGTTAAAGTTTCTGATTGTTGTTGAACAATGAAGGTGCCTTTTTGATCAAAAGTGAAAGGGTTTGCTTTGATTATTAAATTGCCAGAATTATATTCACTCGCTTCATGTACGCAACATAATGGTTTTATTTTCTTTGAATTGGTTGTTTTAACCCAAGTATTTATTAATTGTTGATTACCATCAAAATCGGTACATTCAATCGTGATTTTTAGTGGTTTTTTGGTCAGGTTAATGATGCCATTTCTGGGTTGGTAAATACGCATCTGATTGCCAGGTAGTTTATACAGCCGTATAGCATAATTTCCAACTGTTTTCTTTAGTTTATAGTCAATGCATGCATTGATAAATTTAGTTTCTTCAAAGGATATTTTATCCAAAATGTAATGAAATAATGTATCCTGTTCAGATTTTACTTTTATTTCGAATGTGCCATTTAGATTAGGGAGGCCATCCATCTGGTCATTGGTCCCTATGGCAAATCCAATGTATGGACTATCTAAAATGACGGTATCTTGAGATAGTGACCAAATGTCATCATTTTTTTTTAAGGTAAGCCATTTTTTACCTATCATATTTCCTAGACTATCTAATTCGTGGACATAGAATGATTTGACGATTGGTTTTTTATGATCCTCTGGTTTAAGATTAAAATAAAAGGGATTGACAGGAATTTCGGTTTTTGTTTCTCGGATTTCAAAATGTAAATGAGGTCCCGTCGATCTTCCAGTATTACCCATTATTCCTAAAAATTCTCCTTTTTTTAGTTCGATCTGGGTACTATCAAGATAGAAGTCGATAAGGGAAGTCTTTTGATGATATTGTGTTTTTTCAAGAAAAAGGGAAATATCTTCTCTGTAACGATCCAGATGAGCGTATACAGAAGTATAACCATTATTATGGTCAATATATAAAGATTGACCATAAGATCCAGATTGAATTTTTATTCTTGAAATACGTCCGTCCGCTACGCAAAATATAGAATCTCCTGAAACTCCTTTTGATGATTTATAATCTATTCCTGCATGAAAGTGATTTCTCCGTAATTCACCAAAGGACCCTGTAATTCTAGTTTTATGTTTTACTGGAGAGGAAAAATAGCTTTCATCTATAAAGTCTTGTTGAGCCTCACCAACAGAAATCATACATAGGAAAAATAGTAGACTATTTAAGTTTTTCCAAGAGCGATAAATAGAATATTTTTCCAGCTTGAAGGGGTAAGATTTCATTTGTAAGCGTCTTTTTTTTCAGTGCTTCTAATTGCGCTGCAAATATGGGATGATGTTTTGATAATTTTTGGATTTGATTCATTATTTCATTTTCAAACCAAAAATTTAACTGTTGTTTTCTTCTATTTTCCCATTCACCTGATTTTTTTTCTTCTTCAATATATTTGTTGATACCCTTTTCTAAATTTATTGTGTTCTCTTGTAATAATGAAGAGTAGGTAAATACTGATTTAATTTTGTTAGGTGCATTGTGGAATACCTGGGCTAGCATTTTTTTCTTTTGTATTGCTAATTCTTTTTGAGCACCGTCACATTTATTTACGATAAATAGATCACCCATTTCAATTAAGCCCTTTTTTATTCCTTGTAATTCATCTCCTGAACCTGGCAAGAGTAAAACAGTATAAATGTCTACCATTTTGTGTAGAGCAATCTCGGATTGTCCGACGCCAACAGATTCGATAAAAATAAAATCATAGTTTGCTATTTCGCAAAGCTTAATAGCAGTCCAAGTGGATGGAATGACTCCGCCTAGGTGTAGACTCGATGGACTTGGGCGTATAAATGCATTATTGTGAAAAGAGAGTTTTTCCATTCTTGTTTTATCTCCAAGAATGGAGCCGTTGGTAATCGAAGAGGTTGGATCAATCGCTAAAACAGCAACTTTATATCCTTTTTTGACTAAGTGATATCCATAGGCATCTATAAAGCTACTTTTACCTACCCCAGGTGGGCCTGTAATACCAATCGTTATACTTCGGTGTTGAACTTGACCAATGGATTCAATAATGTCGATTAATAAATCTTGGTCTTCTTGAATCTGGCTTTCGGATAGGCTTATTGCTTTTGAAAGAGAAAGCATATCACCATTTTTAAGACCTTTCACAATATCATCTTTTGATATTGTAAGCGCCTGCTTTTTTGATTTATAATTAGGGTTAATTGATTCCAAAGAATTGTTTTTAAAATATTCGATAGTATTTTCTAAAAATATGTCATTTTAATAAACTAAAACCTACTTTTGTTAGTTAAAACAGCTAATCGCTTATATCCTAAGATATGTCAAATAACAAAAAAATTTATTTAGATAATAATTCTACTACGCCTTGTGATCCAAGAGTTGTAGATACGATGATACCTTATTTTTATGAAATGCCTGGAAATGCAGCTAGCCGATCGCATCCATTTGGCTGGCAAGCCGAAGAAGCTGTTGATTATGCAAGAGAGCAGATTGCAAATTTAATTGAAGTCGATTCAAAAGAAGTTATTTTTACTTCTGGTGCAACAGAAGCTGACAACCTTGCCATCAAAGGTGTTTTCGAAATGTACGCTAAAAAGGGTAATCATATTATAACATTAACGACTGAACATAAGGCAGTTCTTGACTCTTGTAAAAAGGTGGAAAGAATGGGTGGTGAGGTCACTTACGTAGAAGTAGAAAGAGATGGGCTTGTTGATTTGAAAAAATTAGAAGCAGCTATTACAGATAAAACGATTTTAATTTCTGTGATGTGGGCTAATAATGAAACAGGAGTTATCCAGCCAATGAAAGAGATTGGTGATCTATGTGCTAAGCATGGGGTTTTATTTATGAGTGATGCAACACAGGCTGTTGGTAAAATTCCTGTAAACCCTAAAGAGGTTGGTGTTCATTTAATGGCCTTTACAAGCCACAAAATGTATGGACCTAAAGGTGTAGGAGCATTGTTTGTAAATAGAAAAAATCCTAGAGTAAAAGTAACATCTCAAATTGATGGTGGAGGTCACGAAAGAGGTATGCGATCTGGTACATTAAATGTTCCTGGTATTGTTGGTTTTGGTAAAGCAGCAGAAATTGCAAAAAAGGAGATGAAACAAGATGGTGAGAGGTTGTCTAAGTTGAGAGATAAATTAGAAGCTGCAATGAAAGCAAAATTGGAAGAAGTATATGTTAATGGTAATGTGGATTCAAGAATGCCGCATGTAACAAATATTTCATTTAAGCATGTAGAAGGAGAAGGGTTGATGATGACTTTTAATCAAAATATTGCTGTATCATCGGGGTCAGCGTGTACAAGTGCATCATTAGAGCCGTCATATGTTCTGATTGCTTTAGGACTAGGTGATGATTTAGCTCACTCATCGATTCGTTTTAGTTTAGGTAGATTTACTACTGATGAAGAGATTGATGATACGATTGAGCTGATTTCTAATGGCGTAAATCATATGAGGGACTTAAGTCCAATATGGGAAATGTATAAGGAAGGTGTTGATATTGATGCTATTGAATGGTCAGAGCATTAATTTTGAAATAAATAAGGTAGTGTCGGGACTTGACATCATAACGAGTTTAATATTACCTTTGTGAACCCTTAGCAAGTTGATCTTGTTATAACATTAAATAAGAAAATAAGATATGGCATATTCTGAAAAAGTAATTGAACATTTTAAGCATCCTAAAAACGTTGGTACTCTTGATAAAAGTAAGAAAAACGTTGGTACTGGTTTGGTCGGAGCACCTGAGTGTGGTGACGTTATGAGACTTCAAATTGAAGTTGATGAAACATCAGGAACGATTAAGGATGCGAAATTTAAAACTTTTGGTTGTGGATCTGCTATTGCCTCAAGTTCATTGGCAACCGAATGGTTGAAAGGAAAATCAGTAGATGAAGCTTTGAAGATTGACAATATGGATATTGTTGAAGAATTAGCGCTACCTCCAGTTAAAATTCATTGTTCTGTATTAGCAGAAGATGCAATTAAAGGAGCTATTGCTGATTATAAAGCAAAAAACGTTTAGAAAGCGATGTTGTTTGTAGGAAATAGCGCCAAAGGCAGAATTGCGGAGATCATGGATACTAAATCCTTAGATGCTGAATTTTTTGTTAGAGTCTCCGTTACAAGCGGTGGTTGTTCTGGATTAAGTTATCAATTGGATTTTGATAATGAATCTCAAGAAAACGATCAAGTGTTTGAGGATAATGGAGTTAAGGTAGTGACAGATCTAAAAAGCTTTCTATATCTATGCAATACAACACTTGAATTTTCTGGTGGGTTAGAGGGGAAAGGGTTTTATTTTGATAATCCAAATGCTTCCAGGACCTGTGGGTGCGGAGAGAGCTTTTCAGTATAAAAAATAATAGCAGTCGTTCATCAAAGAATGACATATTTTAGTTTAAAACAAATAAAGAGGGATATACTTTAGTAAAGTATATCCCTCTTTTATTTGTGTACTATTACTTTAATTATTAAAATGTCTGTATGCTACGATAAAGCCATGAATAATGCCTGGGATTCCGCATGAAAGTGTGAGTAGTAGATTGAGCAAAAATGCTGCACTAAATCCATCTATCATATAAATAGCAAGAGGTGGTAATAACCAGCAAAGTATATATATAAGTAATTGATCAATATCTATATCACCTAATAAATCATCGTCATGAGAAGCCTTTACTTTTGACAATTGACGATCCATTCTTTTTTGAGCTTTTCTAAGAGCTATCGATTCAAATAGGTTCAATTTTTTGCCAGTATGTGTGGTAATCTCTTTTGGTGAAAGATCTACAAATTTTTCAAGGGTCAAATTTGGGTAGGATGATAGGTATTGAAAATCTATTAATAATTGGGATGTCGGATTTGCCGTGTTTACAGCAAAACTAGACTTAGGCGCAAAAGTTATTGAAAGGAATAAGGTAAGAAAAAATAGGACTGGTACTTGTTTCATAATATTGTTTTATTGATTTAATTATGAATGTAGAGTACTGGTGGTAGTTAATCAAACAGGAGTATTTGGTTTATCATTTCTTTAATAGAAATTAACGGTTTCGAAACTTTTTTATGGAACTAAATATAGTTTTTAGATAAATAAAACCTAGAAATGGGATAACGATTAATGACAACATATTATAGTACACAGCTCCTGCAAAATCGAGATGAATTAAGTGCATGGATGCTCTTGTCATGCCACATCCTAAACATTCCATGTCTAAAAGGATAACAGAAAGACACATTGGAGCTCCACCATGATCAAAATAATCAGCGGGTAAGATTAACAGATAAATGGCTATACCTGTAAGTAAAATGGCCACACCAAGGTGTAGCCATTTTTTATAATTGTTCGAATTTGAATTCAATTATTTGAAGTGTTTACTTGCTAAAATAAAAGCATGTATAATTCCTGGTAATCCACAAAGAAGTGTTAATAAACAGTTTACCCAGAATCTTTTAGTAATTCCGTCGTCAATTAAATAAACAGCTGCAGGTGGTACAAACCAAGCAAGTAGATAGATCAATACTTTTTGATCATCATTTCCAACAGGACCAGCAGGGTTTAATTCTGCTACTAAATTAGCTGCTTTTTTCTGAGCTATTTTAAGTTTTGCAGTTTGAAAAATATTTAATTTTTCTCCAGTTTTTTCTTGGTATTGCTGAGGAGTAAGTGTTAAAAAGTTTTCAAAAGTTAAACCATCTACATCTTGTAAGAATTCTAAATGACTAAAGCTTTGGTTTTTTACATTTGGTGTATTAACGGCAAATGAACTTGTTGTAAAAGCAAACATTAATACAAATGCTACTAATAAAGTGTTACGTTTTTTCATAAGATATTTTCGTATTTGATTGTTAAAAAAAATTTCAAAAGTCAATAGTAACTTAAAAATGAATTACTATATCGGTTAAATATAGAACATATATTTAGAAAATTAAATTATTAATAATCAAAATTTGTTTTAACGTTTTGAAATATTGCCATTTGACCACTGCCCACTTTCTATTTTTTTTATGGAAGGGTCTCCGAGATATTGAATGTTACTGCCTGAACTTGCTTCTGCTTCAAATGAATTTATTGCATTGACTAATAAACTACTCCCTGAAGACGCATTTGCTTTAACAATTTGTGCCATAAATTTATCTGCTTGGACGATGCTACCTGAACTTGAACTTACTGTAAAATCTTTAGTACTACCAGATAGTGTAACATTAGCTCCTGAAGAAGTATTTAGTTCACAACGATCCGTATCTAGCGAAAGAACTAACAGTGAGCCTGAATTAGCAATAATGTCAATTTCATTTGATTTAATGAGATCGTCCTTCATTTTAACTTTTGCACTAGCACTTGTCTTAATACAAGATATTTCTTTATATCCCAAAATTATTTTGGCTTTACTTCCACCATTCCAATTCGTTTCATTGGTATTGTCAAATGATACATTTAATGTTGAATTTTTTACCGAAGTAATAAGCTCTGTGTTTTTACCATCAATAATGGTAACATCTGCTGTCGTCGTCCCATTATTGACTAGAATAATTTCAATATTACCAGCTACGTGTAATTGATTGTAGTTTTCAAGAACTCTCTGTTCTTGCTGAGATAAAAGGCATACATTACAAAAAAGTAAAAGGAAGAATAGAATAGAAGTTTTCAAAATGCTTGTGTTTTGTGCTAACAATGTAAAAGAAATTCTTAAATATTAAAAGCGTAGAAATGGGTTTAGTAATTTATAAACACAAATACGTCAAGTATTTATAAAGGAATTTTAAATTAATTGTAATTTACTAATTCAAAAATAGTGCAAATGAAAAAAATAATAACTTTTGTTTTTGGTCTTTTTTTAGTTCAAAGTTTATCAAGCCAATCATTAGAACCATGCGGAACTCCGAATGGAAAATCCAAGTGGTTAAAAAAATACCAAGCAAATCCAGGGAGTTTTGAGGTAAGATCAGGAGAAACTCTTTATGTGCCTATGTCTTTGTTTCTAGTAGGAAAAGATGATGGTGTTGGTATTTTTAGTGAAACGAAGATGGTCGATGCATTGTGTACGTTAAGTAAAGACTTTGAAGGTACAGACATCCATTTTTATTTAAAAGATGGATTTAATTACTTATATAATTCGAGTTATTATGAGCATGGTTCTGTTTTGAAGGGTGCTGAGATGATGTTTGATAATAATATTGATAATACAATTAATTCGTATGTAGTATTAGACCCTGCAGGAAATTGTGGGTATAATTTACCTTATGCGGGCATTGCTTTAGCTAAGTCTTGTACCGGTCCAACCGACCATACTTGGGCTCATGAGATTGGTCATAACTTGAGTTTACCTCACCCGTTTTTGGGTTGGGAGGGAGGAGTAAGTTATGATAATTCAGTTAATCATAACTTTAATAATCCAGCTCCTGATTCAGTGTTGTATGATTATACTTTTTTTCAAGATACCTTGATTTTAGATACCTTAATTATTGATACTGTGGCTGTTGAAAAATTAGATGGGTCAAATTGTACGCATGCAGCTGATGGATTTTGTGATACAAAACCTGATTATTTAGCCCAACGATGGCAATGTGATAGTGAAGGTAAAAGTCTTGTAGAGCAAACGGATCCAAATGGAGAAAAGTTCTTTTCGTCAGGTGATTTATTTATGTCGTATGCATTTGATGGTTGTTCTAATTCATTTTCGAATGATCAAATAGATGCGATGAGAGCTAATCTCATTAATGAAAAAGCAAGTTACCTTGATGCAAGTTTGGTAGCATTACCAGAAATTACGGAAACGACAACATTACTTTATCCTGCAGATGGTGAAATTACCACTTATGATCAAATTGAAATCGCGTGGGAACCAGTTGAAAATGCTGAATATTATATTGTTCAATTAGGTATTGAAGCGACGAGTCAGGTTGTCATTTGGGATACCTTGGTAAGTACAACTAGTTTGGTATTGCCTGATCAAAAAGTAAATGATGATATCTATTGGAGAATAAAAGCAATTAATTCGTTTCATTTTTGTGGTGATTTTTCTGAAAATTCATTATTTGTCACAACTGATGTAAGTGCTATTGATAACACGATACCTAATGACGATGTTTTGTTCATACCAAATTTAACTTCTGGAAATCAATCTGTATTTGTTAAAAATAAAAGTGGAAATAAGATCACTTCTTTTAATCTTTTTGATATTCATGGTCAGCGTCAGGTGATTGATTTAGAAGACAATGTATTTCAAACAGGGTATTTACAATCGGGTATTTATTATGGACATATTTTGTTAGAAAACAATCGAAGAATTGTTAAAAAATTAATAGTCCAATAAGAAAAATAAAGGTTCATTGTAATGTCATCTATTTTATTACAAATAGACCTATATTTGCAGCAATTTCTAACAAAATTTAAATTAAGATGCCGTACTTATTTACTTCCGAATCAGTCTCTGAAGGACATCCGGATAAAGTCTCCGATCAAATATCAGATTCTTTAGTTGATCATTTTTTAGCGTTTGATCCTCAATCTAAGATTGCGTGTGAGACCTTAGTAACAACAGGTCAAGTCATACTGGCGGGAGAGGTGAAGTCATCTACTTATTTAGACGTACAGCAGATCGCTAGAGATGTTATAAATCGTATTGGTTATACGAAAAGCGAGTATATGTTTGATGGCAATAGTTGTGGAGTATTTTCTTCTATACATGAGCAATCAGCAGATATCAACCAGGGTGTAGAACGGAAAAAGAAAGAAGATCAAGGAGCGGGGGATCAAGGAATGATGTTTGGTTATGCAAGTAATGAAACGGATAACTATATGCCATTAGCTTTAGATCTTTCTCATAAGATATTACAAGTATTGGCTGATGTGAGAAAGAGTGGAAAGCAAATGAAATATTTGAGACCTGATTCTAAGTCACAAGTAACGATTGAATATGATGACAACAATAAACCTATTCGAATTGATTCAATTGTTGTTTCGACACAGCATGATGATTTTGATAAGGATGCTAAGATGTTGAAGAAAATCAAGGATGATGTAATCAATATTATAATTCCTAAAGTTACAAAGGGACTAAAAGCGTCAATAAAAAAATTATTTACGAAAAAGATAACTTATCATGTAAATCCAACAGGAAAGTTTGTAATAGGTGGCCCACATGGAGACACGGGATTGACAGGTAGAAAAATTATCGTTGATACATACGGCGGAAAGGGTGCACATGGAGGAGGTGCTTTTTCAGGAAAAGATCCTAGTAAAGTTGATCGATCGGCTGCTTATGCTACAAGACATATAGCAAAAAATATGGTTGCTGCAGGTGTTTGCGAAGAAATATTAGTTCAAGTTTCTTATGCTATCGGTGTAGCAAAACCAACGAATATTTATGTAAATACTTATGGTAGTTCAAAGGTTAAAATGGCTGATGGTGAAATAGCAAAAAAGATAGAAAAACTTTTTGATATGAGACCTTATTCTATTGAGCAGCGATTAAAATTAAGAAAGCCTATCTATAGCGAAACAGCTGCTTATGGGCATATGGGTAGATCTCCAGAAAAGAAGAAAGTAAGCTTTACAGATGGTTCAGGTAAAACAAAAACCTTGAATGTAGAAACCTTTACTTGGGAAAAATTGGATATGGTTTCCAAAGTTAAAAAGGAGTTTAAAATTAAATAAGGATAACTAGATCATAAAAAAATGCTCAATAAAGATTCGTTCTTTTTTGAGCATTTTTTTTTTTGGTTATTCAACATATTCTTGCCTTACTACAAGTGTATATAGATTTTTATCTAGTGCAATATATCCTTGATCATAACAGAATCTATAGACATTCTTTGACTTCGTGATGTATTCATTTGTAAAGTAGCTGAATTTAAAACCCTCATCTAAAAGTTTAGTTTTCGTAACTTTTGTTTTTCCACTTGGATTTAGACCTGCTAAGATTCGCCTATTTTTACGAAGAATATTATTTATGTTTCGCATAAATTTTGTGCTATCAGAATTTAATCTATTATTCCAAGTCGTTCTACATTGGTCGCTACAAAACTTTTTATCGACCCTGCCAAAGATTTTTATTTTACATTCTTTACATAATTGATCCATTGTTAATGTATTGATTTACAAATATATAAACGATTACAAACATATACAAACGAATGTAAACGGAAAATATACGCCTTTGGTATGGATCGTATTGCAACTTTGGAATGTCAACGATCAGCTAGATACTGATTAATATTTTGTTTACCTGTCGCCTATTATGGCGATACAAATTATTTACACATGAACTCATTAAAAAACAACGTACAACTTATTGGACATTTAGGGAAAGAAATCGAAATTGTTGAATTCGAAAAAGGGAAGAAATTAGCTAAAGTAACGTTAGCTACGAATGAATATTATACCGATGATAAAGGCGAAAAGAAACAAGTTACAGATTGGCACAATTGTGTTGCTTGGGGAAATTTAGCAGATAG
Source organism: uncultured Saprospiraceae bacterium (assembly GCA_937924805.1). Classification (GTDB taxonomy): domain Bacteria; phylum Bacteroidota; class Bacteroidia; order Chitinophagales; family Saprospiraceae; genus JAHDDO01. Next base: position 13,771 of record CALDTZ010000042.1, on the reverse strand, counting down.
CATGAGTAAACTATTAGTAAAAGGCAATGAATTAGCTTTAAAAGGAAAACTAACAACAAGATCTTATGAAGATAAGGAAGGCACTAAAAAGTATGTGACAGAAGTGATCGTAAGAGAGTTTTTAAAATTATCCAAGAAACAAGAAATGCCATTTTAAAATACATTCAATCATTTGTATAGCTTTCAGTTCAGTCAACAACGGTTGACTGAACTTTTATGAATTTAGTGAAAACGAAAGCGCCTTTCGTTTTTATTTAAATTTTTGTATATCTTAATATATATGGTTGTGGAATGGATTTAAATTTTTTGTCAAGGACAAAAAGTATTAACTAGTTTAACTATGAATATGGGTAAAACTTAATTTGCTATGAATGACAACAAACAATTGATGTTTAGAATTCAAGAAATACTACATTTAGTTTTGTTTATCGTTTTTACTTTGAGTTTTATTCAAATAGGAAGAACTCAGACGTCAATCAATAAGTGTCCAATTTTTGAAATACAACCTTCTTCAAGTTCTTTTATAATTCAAAAAGAAAAGCTGGCAGAAGTCAAGACATTAAAAGATATTAATCCCTACTACAATTCTAGTTGGGTAAAAACCTACTTTTCGGTTAAGGTCGAAGCATATATTGACAATGAGATAAATGTAGTTTACGGTAAAAGCGATTCGCTTAACCAAGATCAACTTAATTTATTACTTGAGTCAGATGTAGGTAAAGAAATATCGATAAGCATTGAATATCTCCCGAAAAATAATTTGGAATTCAATGAGGTGAAAATCGAACGTTTTTCTTTTTTATTTTATCCTGAAGAAAATGCGTCATACATCGAAGGTGATGAAAGTTTAGAAAATTATATTCAAAATCTATTAACAGAATGTGGTGTGTCAAACCATCTTGATGAAGAAGACCTTGTTATTCTCAAGTTTAGTATTGATCTAACAGGGATAATTAAAAATGTTCATGTTATATGGCCCTCAAAAGATGTACAATTTGATAATTATCTTTTAACAATAATTAGAGAGATGCCATCTTGGAGTCCTGCTAGATATTCAAATGGAGTAGCTGTTGACCAAGAATTTTCGTTTAGTTTAGGTAATCACGAAAGTTGTGCAATCAATATGTTGGGCGTGATTTATAAATGACTGGGGAATCATATCCTTTTTCTTCTTTTAATATCGACCTATTTTTCAGGATTCTTTAAAACAGGAACCTTAAAGCGAATATGGATGAGCAATGATTTTTTTTTTTGATATAAATCTTAGAATGAAAGGAAAATAAGTGTTGTCCTAACATCATAACACTTTGTCGGTATTTGAAATGGAATAGATCTCTCCAAATAGAAATACATGAGGCATAAAATATAAAACACTTAAGGGAAATTGTCGATTTACTTCAAAGGATAAAATGCATAATAAGTAGCGATGAATAAAAAATTGAGCGAATAAAAAATTATTTGTGAAGCGATAAATTTATATTTTTTGGATTGTAAAAGCCAAGTAATTAATTTATCTTTTTTTAGTAAGAATGATGCTTTTATTTAGATTTTCCGCTTCTTCGTTGAGGCTTTTTGTATTTAGCTTGCAATTTTCTACGGTACGATCCTCCTAGGTTTACTTTAGAGTTTTTCTTAGATTTTTCGTGGTATGCACCTTGGCTATCCTTTAGTGTATGTTGCTTTAAATAAGCTTTATCTCCAGCCTTGTGGTTATTGACTTCGTCGGCAATTAATTTTTCTGTTTTTTCTACTTCCAATGGCCATTCGACCATTTCAATTTTTTTGTGCATCATTGTTTCGATCGCTTCCTTTATTTCTTCATCATCAGGTGAGAATATAGAAATAGATTCTCCAATCTTATCGGCTCGTCCAGTACGCCCGATACGATGCAGATATGTCGCAGCTTCTTCAGGCATTTCAAAGTTGATTACGTGAGTAATATCGCTTATATCAACACCTCTAGCCACTAGATCAGTAGCTATTAAAACTTCAATTTCTTGGTTTTCAAAAGCTTCTACGGTTTTGATTCTAAAATTTTGAGATTTATTGGAATGGATAACCCCAACTTTTTCGCCTAATATTTCAATCAAATAGGGTGCTAATAAATCAGCTCTTTTTTTGCTTCCGGCAAAGATCAATACTTTTTGGTAGGAATCTTTTGCTAATAAATGGAGTAATAAATTCTTTTTTGATAAAAAATTTGGTGCTTCATATCCTCGCTGAATAATTTTAGAAAGTGGCGTACCACTTGGAGATACTTCGAGTAATAATGGAAGTTCAAAATAGGTTTTAATCAATGCTTCTACTTCTTTCGAATGAGTTGCTGAAAAAAGAAGATTTTGTCTTTTGGTTGGAAGTAAATCTAAAATAGTGTTTAGTTGATGTTTGAACCCATGATGTAACATTTCATCGAATTCATCAATCACCAATTTTTTGATTAACCTAGCTTTAATTGAACCAGATAGACATAAATCCATTGTTCTACCAGGTGTCCCAACGACAATATCGCATCCTTCATTTAAATTGATTTTTTGTGTGTTTATATTAACTCCACCGAAGATCCCAATTGCATTTAGAGACATGAATTCAGCTAATTTTTCAATTTCTGCAATGATTTGTACAACGAGTTCTCTTGTTGGAACGAGTATTAAGATTTTGGGTTCCTTTTTTTTATCAAACTTAAACAAACGCATTAAAGGAAGTAAATAGGCAAATGTTTTACCGGTACCAGTTTGAGCAATTCCGACTAAATCTTTACCTGCCATTATGATAGGAAAGGACTTGTATTGAACGGGGCTAGGGTTTGTAAAACCCATATTATCCAATGCGTTTAATAAAGGTTTCGATAAGTTAAGTTCGTCAAAAGTCACGCGTATAGTTTATACAAAGTTAGTGGAATTAATGCAAGCATAGGTTATATCATAAATACTTAAATAAAAAGGGTGTAGCTTAACCAGCTACACCCTTCCATTTATTTTTTGTTGTACTATTTACTTTACAACAATTTCGAATTTATTTGCTTTTGCTTTTGCTGGATCTTCATTTCCTAATCCTTTAAAAGAAATTTGTTTGTTTTTTACACCTAGTGCAACTAACATGTTATGCACAACTTCTGCTCTAGTTTTAGAAAGTTTCTTATTCTCTCCATCACTTTTTCCATCTGCAGTATAATTATTTACAGAGACTTTACTGTCTGGGTTAGCTTTCAATGCCGCTGCCAATCCTTCTACTTCTGCTTTTGAAAAATTTGTGATTCTATGATTTTCAGGATTGAAAGTGATATCTGATAATGCATAATTTGCTGAAGCACCTTCCTTCTTTGAAATCATGTCTCCAAATAAAGACTTCATAGATTCTACTGTTTTGGCTGCTGTACTTCCGATAGCATCACCAGCCTTACCAATTGCATCCCCTGCTTTTTTCAAAACGTCTTCAAAGTCAATGCTAAATTTGGATAATCGAGGTGCAATTTTATTATTGTTTTTATCCTTGAAAAATCCATCTTGCTCGATATAGTCACCATATTTATAAAGTACCTTTCCAGTACCATCAATAAGGTCCTTATTTGCATTTATACTGTATGAAGTACCAGTCAATTTACCATATTGAGCTTTTAGTTTATCCAAAAGAGTCGTAGAATAAGTACCAGCAGCTGCAAGTTCATTTCCTGCTAAATCGATGAGACTACCATTATTATTTACGCTCCAAGAATTAGCCATCATAACAACTTTACCATCTGGCCCTATCAAATCACCTTTATCATTTAGTGCAATCCCTTTAGATGCTGAAGCTGTACTAGTACTAGTATTACTTGTGGTAGCTGTTCCATGATCGTGCCCTTCATGCGAACCATGATCATGTCCTTCATGATCTCCATGATTATGTCCTTCGTGCCCTGTTGTTTTTACTTCAGTAGAAGTCGTTGTTGTACTATTTGTGTCTCCTTTGTTACAACCATCTTTAGTTAAGAACCAAATAGCACCTATTAGTAATAGTAGTGGTAATAAGAATTTCATAAAACCTCCACCGCTTTTTTCAGTGGCTGTAGGTGCACTGCTTGTTGTATTTGAGTCAAACATATTACCAATGCCCATATTTGCAACACTAGATTTTTGATCTTGTAAATAAGAACTTAAGCCTGATGCATCCAGGTTTTTGCCTGAAACGATACTACCTAATTTACCCATTACGATAGGTAATAAGAACTGCATAACTGTTCCAGTAAGTCCTTTACTAAGTCCCCCCATATTCATGATCTTGTCCATGATACCTCCTTGATTGTTACCAAGAATAGCTGGTAAAAGATCTGCTCCTTGCTTTAAAAAGCCATCTGATTTAGATTTATCACCAAAGATATCCATAAGGTCTGGCCCTGCTTTGTCATACCCACCACCTTTTATTAAGTCTAATATTCCACCAGCTCCACTTGATGAGCTTCCTTTAGATATAAGTGCTCCGATAATTACTGGAAGAAAACGTCCGATTGTACTAGTAAGTTTGGAGTTTTCCATTCCGAATAGACCTGCCGCTTTTTTTACTAAAGCCGTAGTTACCATGGTTTTTACGCCATCAATTAAGAAATTTGCCATTTTTTTAAGATTAGTTAAGAATAGAATTATTTGTTTTGATAAGAGGAGAATATCCTTTTTTTTGTTGGTTTTGGGTAGGTTGATAGGAAAGCCAAAATTATAACTACTGTCTTCATAAAATAATTCCATCAAACGAGAATTTTTTATGTTTTGCATAATTAGAAAAAAAAAGCTTCTCGAAAGTTGATTCGAGAAGCTACGTTATTTATATCCTATTATCTAGCTACCATTCGTATTTGTATCTGTATCCTACATTGATATTTACAGTTCCTAATGCTTTACTTACAATATTCACTTCTTCCACTGTATAGTTGACAGGAACCAAATATTGAACACTTAAAAAGAAATTTTTAACATAAAAACCAACTTCTGGTAAAATGCCAATGTTACTGCTTCTATTTTCAGGTACTAGGGTAGTCATACCATTTCCATCTGTTATTGATAATTCAGGTGTTAAGAGTTGAGATAACCCTAACCCTAATCCAACGAAAGGTTCAAAATTTCCTTCCAAAAAAGTATATTGCCCTTTAGCTCCTATAAATCGCATTCCAAAAATGTCAGTATCTCCACCTCCAACACCTGCTAAAATAGACCCTTGGTAATGCAAACCAAACCCAATTTTAGAATCTAAGTGATACATAATATCTCCAAAATATGTAAGTCCTCCATCAAGATTTAAGTCCTCCATCTTATCACTAACACCAGATCCACCAGGAACGGCCCAACCCAAAGCTCCAGCAGCGCTGATTGCTTGTGCATTCAAATTTTGAGTAAATAGTATGGCTAAAAATAGAGTGCTAAATTTTAAGATTATTTTTTTCATAACAGTTATATTTTTTTGCAATGTAAATACATTTAAATAAAAACTATATATAAACTTTTTTTTAACTTTTTTTAGATACGATTAGCTCGCTTGCAACTTTTATGATTCAAAGCCTATCATTCGTTGTAAAGAATAATTATTCGATTTAACCGCAACAATTGAAATTAATGTAATTGCTTTTCAAGCAGATAAGGCTTTAAACAAAAAGTATTGTAGTTTAAATTGAAGGGATATTATTTCTTAGGTAAGTTGGATTTATTAGGCATTCCCTATTTTCACTTCTCTTACCCATTCAATATAATCCGTCTGTACAATGTCCGTGATACCTAGCTGTCTCATCATCATTACAACTTGGCCACGATGATAAGTTCCATGATTAAATACGGTGTGTACAATCTCTCTTGAAGGGATAGAAAACAACATTCCATTATGTTCAAACTGTATTAGTTTCTCTAAATCTGATTGTTTTACAAATTTTTTAAAATCAAGAGATGTAGTTTGCCATTCTTTGAAAAGCAACTGATTTATTCCAGAAAAAGTTGTTACTTTTTGAGCTTCCCATCCTTTCTCATTTAATCTTGAAAGCCACCCTGTTTCAGCAAACCATATATGTTTGATTGTGGCTCGTATCGTTGAAAAACTCCCAATTATTTCTTTAGTCAATAGTGCATTATCAAGGAGTTGTAAATTATTGATCAATCGATTATTTGCCCAAATGTTATAGTTTGCATAATCGAGATATCGTTGATTCATAACAGTATTTATTTAGAGTGAACAAATATTTATTCTTCTTATAGAGTAATAGGAATCACGATGATTTTTATATTAATCTATGATCATTCCCATACATACAGAATCGAGGAATTCGCCATTAACATAAAAATCTTTAATCAAGGTCCCTTCATGTTTAAATCCTAGAGATTTATAAAGTCTGATGGCAGAGGTGTTTTTTGCATTGGCTACCAAGTTTAATTTTTTTATGATACCCGACTCCCTACAAAAAGTAATCATAGTTTCTATCATTATCCGTCCGATTCCTAAGCCCCAATAGGCTTTCATTACTGAGATTCCAAATTCACCTACATGTTGTCGTCGTTTTTTACGTGAGCTTGAAATATCAGCCATTGAAACAAGTTTACCATCTAAATAAGCTACAAGGAAGATTTCATTTTTGGCAACGGCATGGTCATGAAATATTTTTATTTCATCTTCTATGGTTTTATTAAATTCATCGCCACTAAACGAAAGATTATCTGATTCATCACCGACTATTTTCGAATAAATTATTGCATTATGAGCATCCTTTTCGGAGGCCTCCCTTATGATGATCATTTGACCATTTTTTAGCTTTTTATGTAAAGGAAAATTCATTTTTAATAGTGTTCTTAAAATTCTAAGTTTGATTATTTTTTGCCTTACATTAAATGTAAATGTTTTGATTGGATAATTAATAACCCAAAATTAATTTGAGTTTATTTAGGATTCCTAATAGTACATCGATTTGTAGCTTCCTTGCTTTAAAACTCTATTGTTTTATTTTTTTAGTAATAGCACACTTTCAATAGATCCTGATCGATTCATTCTCATAAGTAGTGAATCATTACGCAACAAGACAACTTTGACACTTTTTTTTGTCATTCCATCTTCATGTGTAATTAGGTCATCATTTACAAACCAAAAATTTCCTATTTCTTTTTCAGATCCATAATCGATTTGGTATCGTCCATCTTCTGTAAAAACGAAGTCCATTTTTTGTTTCACTTTAGCCATATCGATCTCTCTTACCCACGAATGGACGGACCACTCACCGAGGATTTCTTTTTTATAAGGATTTTCTGAACATCCAATAAATACAAAAATGCTTGCTAGTAGAATGATATTTTTCATTGTGAAATTGTTTTACTTATTCTTCTTCTCCATGCCAATAATCAAAGATCTTTTTTGTAACCGATTTTCCGACTACTGTCTCTAATTCTTCTTTTTGTAGGCCTTTTATTCGTTTAATCGATTTATATCGAGTAAGCAGTTTTTCAGCGGTAGTTTTTCCAACACCTGGAATATCAGTTAATGCTGTGCCAAGCGCATTTTTACTTCGTTGATCTCGATGAAAATTGATCGCAAATCGATGAGCTTCATTTCGTAGTTGTTGGATTAGTTTTAAGCTTTCAGATTTTTTACTAATATATAAAGGGATAGAATCTTCTGGGAAATAAATTTCTTCTAATCGTTTGGCAATGCCTACGACAACCATTTTGTTGCGTAAGCCTAATTCATCAATACTTTTCATGGTGGCACTTAATTGCCCTTTACCACCATCGATAATAACAAGTTGGGGAAGCGGTTTTTCTTCTTTGAGCAATCGTCGATACCGACGACCAACTACTTCTGTCATGGATGCAAAGTCATCTGGACCTTTTACCGTTTTGATATTAAATTTACGATAATCAGATTTGGATGGTTTAGCATTTTTGAATACGACGCAACTAGCTACTGGATTGGTTCCTTGAATATTAGAGTTATCAAAACATTCAATATGAAAAGGTAAGACATCCATTTGTAAATCTTCCTTGAGTGTGGTTAGAATCCGCTCAGCTGACGTTACTTTTTTAACTTTATTTATTGCTTGCTTCCGTTTCTCAAAGACAAAATAGGTAAGGTTTTTTTCAGCAAGTTCTAATAATTTAAGTTTGTCACCACGCTTCGGAACATGCCATTTGAAATCATCTATTTCTATATCGAGGTCAAATGGTACCAGGAGCTCTTTTGAAATACTGTTGAATTTTTCTCTAAGTCTCAATATTGCATAAAGTAGTATACTCTTCTTTTCACTTTCAGCATTCAATTTAATTTCAATTGTATCAGAATTTATAATAGCTCCATCAATTATTTTTAGGTAAGTTACAAACCCAAACTCTTCATTGATTTTTAATGCAAATACATCAAGGTCATCAATTGTTGTACTCACAACAGTAGATTTCGATTGGAAATCTTCGAAGTAGGTAAGTTTTTCTTTTAAATCTTGAGCCTGCTCAAACTCCAACTTGTCAACATGTATCTGCATTTGAGCTTTTACATAATCTTTTACTGGTTTGAATTTTCCATTAAGAATATTCTTTACCTGGTTGACTTTATCATTATAAAAAATTTCTGATTCTAAACCTTCACATGGTCCCAAACAATTTTTGATATGGTATTCTAAGCAGACTTTAAATTTCTTTGCTTCAATATTTTCTTTTGTTAGTGGGAGGCTACAAGTTCTAATTTTAAATAGGCGCTTGATTAGATCAAAAACAACTTTAGCCCTATATTTTGATGTATAAGGTCCGAAATATTGAGATCCATCTTTAATAAATTTTCGAGTAAAGAAAACCCTTGGAAAACGCTCGTTTTTTATACAAATGTAGGTGTATGATTTTCCATCTTTCAACATTACATTATAGCGTGGTTGGAAATTTTTAATCAAACTATTTTCTAATAATAATGCATCTTGTTCGGTATCAACAATAAGAACATCAATATGATGAGCATTTTTTACTAATGTTCTTGTTTTAAAAGATTTTTGTTTGTCATTTACAAAATATGAGTTTACTCGGTTTTTAAGATTTTTTGCTTTACCTACGTATAGAATTTTGTCTTCTGCATCCATAAATTTATAGATGCCTGGATTTTTAGGTATTGTATGGGCGATATTTTTATAATCTTCTTTTGTCATTTGAGTCCAGGAAACATTGTTACAATTCCTTTAAGGATATAAAAAGCGGATTTTGGATTTGTAGCAAGAGGAACATTATGAACATCACATTGTCTAAGTAACATTTGGACATCTGGTTCATGGGGATGTTTATCAAGTGGGTCTCTGAAAAAGATAACCAAGTCAAGTTGATTTGTCGCTACCATTGTCGCAATTTGAGCATCACCACCTAATGGCCCAGAAAGGAGTTTTTCTACAGTAAAACCTTCGCTTTCTATTTTGCTACCTGTGGTCCCAGTAGCAAATAAATTTGTGTTTTTTAAGAAAGATTTATTTTGAAGGATAAAAGATACCATATCAGCTTTCTTTCCATCATGTGCGATTAACGCAATATTTATGCTCATAAATTAATTTGTACAAAGATGGCTACAAATTAATATTTATTAGCATCCTTTTCTCAGTAATAATTGACAATAAGCATCTATTCATTCTATTCTTAACATAATTTCTTTAGTGATGCTTTTGGTAATAATAGCCAATATTCAAAAAATGAAAAATGGGACTAAATGTTAAAAGATTGAAGCGTTGAAAAACCATGTATGATTATCAATTACAATATTCATTTACGCAGAAAAAAAACATGTACCTTAATAAAATGAAATATAACTATATAGCCCTCTTTTCTCTACTAATGATAAACTTGACTTTTGGTCAAGGTAAAATGATGGATTTGTCCGTGTATGATGATTGGAAAACAATCCAAGAAAAAGGAATTTCGAACGACGGTCATTGGGTAGTATATGTTGCAAAACCGCATAAAGGAGATGGAGTGATTACGATTTATAATACCATAACGAAAAGACAATACAGCTTTGAACGGGGGCATAATTTTCAAATAGACTTTGATAATGATTATGTTGCCTTTATGGTAGAGCCATCGATAGATTCGACAGAAATGTTGAGACGCAGCAAGGCGGATGATCGTTTTTTTCCGAATGATACATTAGCCATTTTTTATTTTGAAGAAAAGCGGGTAGAAAAAATTCCACATATCAAACAATATAAAATGCCTAGTAAGTGGGGTGGAACGATAGCATATGAGGTATTGCCCATGACAGTTGATATTGACTCTATCGCCCATGCTAATTTAGTCAAAGAAGAGAATGAAGAAAATGGAACGCATTATATTGTACGATCAGGTCAGGCTAAAAGTGATATTTCTATTGGTTATTGCAAAGATCTTATTTTTTCGGAGCGCAAGGGGAAATTAGTTTATCACAGTACAGGTAATGATACTACAAATCTCAATGGTTTATATCTCCGAGATATAATGGATAAAGGACCTACGAAAATCATTAGAAAGAAAGGAGATTATTCAAAATTGAATATTTCAAAATCGGGTAGATTTGTCAGTTTTTGTGCAAACTTCGACACTACTGAAGCAAAAATAAAACCTTTTAGAGTAATGCTTTTTGATAGTCGAACCAAAGCATTGAGTCCGATCATTGATGATCAATCAAGAGTTTTAAAAAAAGATTGGCTAGTGAGTGGTGATCGAAAACCTATTTTTTCGGAAGATGAATCACGATTATTTTATGGCTTACGCCGAATGCCTTTCGTTCAAGATACAAGCTTACTTGATGATGAAATTGTACAAGTTGAAGTTTGGAATACTAAAGATAAGTTATTGCATACTCAACAAAAGACTCGATTAGCATCTGAAAAGACTAAATCATACCTTGCTTATTATGATATTCTTGCAAGAAAAAATATCAATATAGCAACAGAAACGGTTGACAATATTCGGTTTGATGTCAAAAGATCAGGTGATTATGCACTTGGGATTGATGAAAAACCCTACCAAGAATACCTTTCTTGGCTTGGTTTTACTTTTAAAGATTTGTATCTAATTAATTTAAAGACAGGGAAGAAAGAACAAATCGTACGGAGAATGGACGGTTACCCTTCGATGTCTCCAAATGGTAAATATGTGTTTTGGTATAGCCGAATAGCCAAAGAATATAGAGTATACAATATTGGTAAAAGTAAAGAATACGCGATAACAACGGACAAGACTTCTATCTTTCACAATGAATTACATGATGCTCCTGCCGATCCTTGGCCTTATGGTAGTATGTCATGGTCCGAAGATGATAAATATATTTATATCTATGATCGATATGATATTTGGCAAGTTGACCCTATGGGAAAAAAGAAGCCTAAGAGAGTGACGCAAGGACGTGAACAAAAAAAGACATACCGGTATATTCCATTAGATGAAGAATTGGATTTTATATCGACAGATACTACGATTATGGTTCATATTTTTCAAGAGAAAACAAAAGGAAGTGGTTACGGATTTCTAAATCTTGAAACGAATAAAATTACGGAATACATTGATGACGATTTTAAATTTTCGATGCGACCAATAAAAGCAAAAGATAGCGATGATATTATATATACAAAAGAGAATTTTGATGTTTTTCCTGATTTAATTCATTCCGATTTGACATTTGCGCAAGCGAATAAGATTTCAGGAATTAACCAGCAACAAAAGCAGTATGCTTGGGGATCAATAGAATTGATTGAATGGACTGGAGTGGATGATAAACCTATGACAGGTATGTTAGTAAAGCCAGCAAATTTCGATGAGAATGAGAAGTATCCAATGATTGTAAATTTCTATGAAAGAAGTTCTGATGGATTACATCGTCATCGTTCACCTTATGCGCATCGATCAACCATTAATTATAGTTACTATGCAAATCAGGGTTATGTTATTTTTAATCCGGATGTTCCTTATACGATCGGTTATCCTGGGCAAAGTGCGCTGGATGCTGTTATGACAGGTGTTGACGCTGTACTGGATTTAGGTTTTGTAGATAAAGATAAAATGGGACTTCAAGGGCATAGTTGGGGTGGATATCAAGTGGCGCATATTTTAACTAAAACGGGACGATTTGCATGCGCAGAATCAGGTGCTCCAGTAGTAAATATGACAAGTGCATACGGAGGAATCCGATGGAGGACTGGTATGAGCCGAATGTTTCAATACGAAAAGACCCAAAGTAGGTTAGGAGCCACACTTTGGGAAAAGCCTGAATTGTATATTGAAAATTCACCACTTTTTAATTTAGACAAAGTAACGACACCCGTTTTAATTTTGCATAACGATAAGGATGGTGCTGTGCCTTGGTATCAAGGAATTGAATATTTTGTTGGCTTGAGACGATTGGATAAAACGGCTTGGCTACTTAACTATAATGATGAACCCCATTGGCCAGTAAAACGACAAAATAGGATTGATTTTAATACCCGAATGCAGCAATTTTTTGATCATTATTTGAAAGGTAACCCTATTCCAAAATGGATGCATAAGGGAGTTCCAGCAATCGAAAAAGGAATAAATCAGGGGTTAGAATATTTGGAAAAATAAAAAAAATGAAGAAGGTTTTTATTGTAATTGTCATGTGGATCAGTATAATATCCTCATCAAGCGGCCAGTCAAATTTTGTATTTCCTGATGATTGGACGGGTAAATATGAAGGGGATATGTATTTGCATTATCCTACGGCTAATCGTATTGATACGGTACATGTTGATTTTGAGTTAGAAGCACTTGAGACATCTAACAAATGGTCATCAATAATGACATACAACAGCGCTAAATACGGTGAAAGAATTAAAAACTATATTATTATTAAACCAGATAGTTTAGATCATATGGTTTATCAATTGGATGAGCAAGATGGAATTATTATTGATCAAAACTTTATTGATGATACATTTTATTCGAGTTTTACCGTTGCCGGAATGTATATAACGTCAAGAATGCGAAGAATTGAAGGCGGCATTGAATATGAAGTGATCACATCAAAAGAAGAAAAAACGAGATCGACAAAAAATAGGAGTGAAAACCCAGAAGAAGTATTTGTTGTTGATAGTTATCCACCATATACGATTCAACGTGTATTATTTAGTAAAGTACATTAGTTAAATTTTAAATTCAAGGTCCATTTTTTACTTTGATCATTCAGTTTTATTTACGACAAATAAACTTGAAAATGCTGGATAATAGAACGTTACATGATCTGTTAGGACTGTCCTCCTTTATAATTTTGAATCAATGTCTAGTTTTTCATTTGAATTACAGGAGAAATAGACCTCATAGGATTCGTAGGTGTTCGGTATGCAATCTGAGATTGTTATAGATTGACCAAATAGAACATTTAGGTTTAGACATAGCAAAGCTACTACACAAAGTTGTGTTAAGTTTTTCATAGTAAAATCGGATTTTAGTTTTTATCTATTTTGGGAATAAGCGATATTAGTATAAGATGTGAATAAAACTAGTATCTAGTTTAAGACAATAAATTGAATCCTCAAAAATGCTGTTATTTCCAATGTTAAAATATCGATATGAAAGGTAATTTAGTCTATTACCTCTAACCAATAATGTATCGTTATACACTTCTGAATTAATTGTTACATCAAAACCATAATTATTCCACAATTGAATATAACTACCTTTAAGTTCATTAGAGTCCATTGCTGTTATCCTAAGCCAAGCAAATGGGTCCAACACAAAATCGACTTCATGACCGTCGCCTTTTAGCCAAGATCGCCCATTGTTTTCGTCCCAATAGTTATCCTTCGTGACTCGGCCGA
>CALDTZ010000041.1 GCA_937924805.1 uncultured Saprospiraceae bacterium | reverse complement strand
CCAAATTGGAAAGACGGAAGTTTTCAAAATCTAGAAGAGACAAATCTTGATTTTGCATTGTCACAGATTCCTTCGATGATTTACAAGCAAATAACGCATAAAGAAGGCGTACCTAAAAGTGTTTTGCCAATCATTCCATTAGATAAGAATCGGTTCTTTAAAAAAGATGGAAAAGCAAACTTTGTTTGGTATGGTCATGCTGTCTTTTTGATGCGAGTTGCAAATAAAACGATGATAATTGACCCGATGTTTGGTCAAGATACCACACCGATTGCACCTTTTAAAAATAAACGCTTTTCAAAGGGAACGCTACGATTAATAGAAGATTTACCTTCTGTTGATATCGTATTATATACACATGATCACTACGATCACCTTGATTATGCAAGTGTAGTTAAAATGAAAGGAAAGGTAGGCAGGTATTTTGTAGCTATAGGAGTAAAGCGTCATTTAGTGCGATGGGGAATAGATCCTTCTATTATTGTAGAATTTGATTGGTGGGACGCCATTGATGTAGATGGATTGAAGATTACATTTACGCCAACTCGCCATTTTTCAGGAAGAGGAATCAGCGATCGATTAAAATCACTTTGGGGTGGATGGGTATTTAAAACGTCGAACGAGAATATATGGTTTAGTGGTGACGGAGGCTATGGGAAGCATTTTAAAACGATTGGAGATCGATTGGGGCCATTTGATTTTGCTTTTATGGAATGTGGGCAATACAATACAGATTGGATTCCAGTTCATATGTTTCCAGGTGAAGCCATTCAGGCAGCGATAGATGCCAAAGCAAAAAAGATAATGCCATATCACTGGGGAGGATTTTCCCTTTCCTATTTTCATAAATGGTTCGAACCTGTTGAAGCATTTATTGAGGAAGCAAAGAAACAAAACGTAGATTATATAGTCCCCAACCTCGGAGAAACCTTTTCAATTGAATCTTCTTTGACAAAACCTTGGTGGGTTCCATTCAAATAATAGAATATGAATATTGGAAACCATAGTTGGTGTTTTTTTGTGTTTCTCTTGTTTTTTTGTGGCTGTAATGCTGAAAAAGTTAAAAAAGAAGCACCTATGTTTCAGATCAAGAATGGCACATCTAATGATAATTTGGGGCAAACGTATACGGATAGTAGTATCCAAATTTTAATAAATCAACATCATTCAGCGCTCATTCAGGAAGAAATTGATACTTCAGAAGTCTATCGAATAAAAAGTGATTTATTTTTAAACCAGAAGATAGAGCAGTTCAACAAACGAACAATGAAAGATCTGTTGCATAAACTTGTCCCCGTAACCGATGCTCAAAAAAAGGTATTTGGAGTTAGTCATTATTTTGTTGCCTTGCCAATGAATGATTCATCAAGTTTAACGCTTTTTTATAATGATCAAACTGAATCACATTATGGACCGTCAATTGAATTATTGGTTTTAAATCTGAGTCAGTTTAGCTTTGAAAAGTTTGTTTTATTTCAAGAATATCATAGTGAAGGATATGAATATGAAATCGAAAGTAAACTGGTTCATCAAGAATTAGAAATTATTAAAACTGAACGATTTAATAATCATACTAATATAATTGAGGATGACTCTATGTCTGTACAAAAAGTAAGGTATTCATTTTCCGATTTAATACGTTAATAAGTGTTTTTTTAGAATTGATTTAGATCCCATCAAAATAGGGTAATGAAAAGAGTAGTAAATAGGTAGTTTTCATAATTAACTGCTTGTTGTTTGATTTTGATGATTTCGGATTATTTTGTAATAATCATAGATTGAATAGAGATTAAAACTTTAATAGATTGGGTTATAAAATTTTGGTTTTACTCCTTATATTTGGGTGTTTAACTAATGTGCAAAAACCTTATAAATGAAAATCCATCAACTTGTATTTTTTTTCTTGATAGCAATCATTTTATCTTGTTCTAAAGACGATGGAAGCGGAAGTGTCGATAATTGTGAAACACTAGCAGAAGACTTTGGAACAGCACAATCTACTTTTTTATCCGATCAAACAACATCAAATTGTGATCAATATTTATCACTAATGATTGAAAGAGATGAAGATTGTAATGTATCAAATACTTCAGCAATTAATTATTATACAAAGTTTTGCCCATGTATGGATTTATATCAAAATTCTTTAGATGCTGGGGATGTCTATCAAGCAGATCCTGATAATAAAGAAAAGTGTGAAGCCTATAGAGCTTCCTTAAAAGCTATTTTTGAGGCGCCTAATTGTGACGAAGATGGAAACTACGAGTTTCTGTACAATGCAAATGATTGTGATTAACCAAACGTTTAAAAATCAAGTAATGGATCTGAATAAGTTTATCTTCTTAATATCCTTCGTGTGTTTTTTTTATTCTTGTGGAAAGGAAGATACAGAAGATGGAGGAAATAGTGGGAATGGAGGAACAACCATTGAAAATGAATCTTTTTATACACACAATCGCACGATCAATAACTTTATTGTGGATGGTGACGATGTTGCTATTGTTGATAACGAAGGGTTAACAATCGTAGAAAACGGAGAATTAACAAAGTATGAAACCATTAATTATACTTTTTTAGGACTCCAGATGTCCGCAAAAATGAATAGTGTTCATGATATGATATATACCGGTCATGGATTATATATTGGCACTACAGATGGTCATTTAATTGTTAAGCAAGATGGTGAATTTTATGGTGCACCCATTCATGTTTATACGATGAAGAGACCTGGTCAAAATAATGATATACAAGCAATTTGGGAATGGTATAGAAGTGATATTTCGACGGAGTTTCCGGGAGGAAGATTGAGATCAGAAATTGAACTTGATGAAGGTGAGTTTTTTATCAGAGATGAATGGCCTTGTCTTAATGCTTTAGACCTATCTACTAATCATTGTGCAGATGACGAATTAACAGATTTTTCAAGCCTAGAAAGAATAGCAATGATTGGTAAGCAAGGCACATTATTACATTATCCGGATTATTCAAGTAACACTCCATTTAAATATACCCCAAATTTCAACAATTTACCTTTTAATAAATTTAAGCAAGTAGAATATTTTTATGGTGCTAGTGTAGTCGTTGTCGTACCAGACAAGTATTACTTTAATCATACTTGGGTTTCTACAGATAATGGATTTGCATACATAAAAATAGAACAAGGCATCGACGTGGTAATCCCAGATAATGCTTGGTTGACCGTGACGCCGGCCAATTCTGAATTGAGATCAGGGTCTATTGAAGAAATGGCTTATTTGTCAGGCGATCGGCTTATTGCTTATTCGAATAGTCCATCGCCAATGATTCATTACGTTGATGCAGTGGATGGATTAGTGTGCTCATTGAATGCGCCTGGAAATGAAAATATTAATGATTTTTATGTAGACTTTTATGACTTATATTTTGCACAAGGCACATCGATATACGAACTAAAAAATAGCACCTTGCAAGCAGATTGTGGGTTTTAAAAAGGCGTATTATATTATTATTTCAAAAGTACATACATCGACTTCAGTATCTTCATTGATATCTGAAATAGAACGGTTTAATAATTTTGCCTTGATTTGATCAGAAACATCGGATAGGGTAGAGATAGGTAATAAAAGTTCGACGCATGGCTCTGCTTCAAAATGCTTACTCGTGATGTCTAAATGAAGTTGCTTTAGAGTATTCAGGATTGTGCCCATATGTTCATATGTAAAAGAAATAAGTAATGTCCCTGTAATAGTTTTTGTTAGTACCGTAGCCTCATTTAAAGCTAGAATAGTTGCTTCTTTATACGCTCTTATAAGGCCTGAAGTACCAAGTTTTGTACCTCCAAAGTATCGAACCACGACAACGGCAATATCTGATAATGTTTCTTTTATCAATTGACCATAAATTGGTTTTCCTGCCGTACCGGATGGTTCTCCGTCATCATTGATACGATAGGGATTTCCTTCAATACCCAACCTATATGCATAGCAATGATGTCTTGATTTTAAATGTTCCTTTTTAAGTTTTGATAATCTTTTTTCGAAATCTTCTATACTTTCGATAGGGAAAGCATAAGCAATAAATTTGGAAGACTTTTCCTTGTATTCACCAATTGTTTCGGCTTGTATACTTTTATAACTATCCATAGGTTACAAGATTAATAAAATAATAGCCACGATAGCGACAGTCAATCCAATAAATCGAATCAATGAAATTTGTTCTTTAAAAAAGAAGATGCCAATAATCGCATTTAAACATATCACACCTACATTGAGAATTGGGAAAATAACAGAGCCATCCATTCCACTTTCAAGTAAGACCATAATCCAATAAATTGAAAAGAAATTAGGTATTCCTAGAAGGGTACCCCAGAGAAGTGCTTTCATTTGAAAGCGGAAAGGGTTTGTAAAACATTGACCTAAATAATAAAATAATCCGATAACACCTGAAAAGAAAAATAAGCTAGCGGTAAACTCTAGGTCACTTCCTGCACTAAGACCTGTAGCACTCACATAATACAATGTTACTTCAATTAAGCCACTGCCAAAAAACATAAATAAAGCGAGATACCACCATCTCTTAAGATTTTCCCATTCAGTTAGATCTTTGCTTTTAGGGAAGTTGATCAAAACAATAGAACTCAATGCAAGCAGGATACCAATAGCTCGTGGAATACTAAGGATCTCATTAAAGAAAAGAATCCCAACAATACTTGGGAATACTAAAGATAGTTTTTGAAAAATCGTAGTTACTAAAATACCTAACTTTTGAACAGATGAGGCAGCTACATTAAAGATGAAAATAAATAAAAAAGACAGCCCTAATGCATACATGAACCAACTAGCACTAAATGTACTTGCGTTGATTGCTGGCTTCATAAACACAAAAGATGCCGTGATAGCACAAACGAAATAATTTACAATGATACCTTGTAAATTATTTACACCATACTTCTGAAAACCTTTGAAGGCAACAGCAATAAATGAATTTATTATTATAGTTAGAGCTAATAACAATTTATCTTAGTTTAGTTTCCTTGCATCATTTGAATCGCTCTTCCAGGTGTATACGGGGCATCGGCATCTTCAAGTTTTTGTTCAATTGAAGGAATGTCTTCTGTTGCTATTTTATTTAATCCTTTAAGGATTGGGCCAAAAGCTTTTTGTGCAATGGCAAAAGACATTTTATGTGTCTCTGTTGGATCCGATGTAGAATTAGATTGCTCATATGATATCCATCCGATTCTACTTTGTGGTGATGGTGGTTGATCAATATCAAGTTTAGTTTTTAAGGGATCCCCATTTAG
>CALDTZ010000040.1 GCA_937924805.1 uncultured Saprospiraceae bacterium | reverse complement strand
GTTGATAAAAGTATGTATCTATCTAAAACCTTGCTAAGTATGGAGGAATCCGCTACATTAAAAATGAGTAAAATGGCGAGGGAGTTATCGGCAAAAGGGTTTGATGTGATAAGTTTAAGTATTGGTGAACCAGATTTTGATACTCCCCTCTTTATTAAAGAGGCAGCCAAACAAGCTCTAGATGAAGGATATACCAAATATACCCCTGTTAGTGGATTACCTGAATTAAAAAATGCCATTTGTACAAAATTTAAAAGGGATAATCAATTAGCGTATACACCTGATAATATCGTCGTATCAAATGGCGCAAAACAGAGTATTTCGAATGTATGTAACGCATTATTAAACCCCGGAGATGAAGTTATTATTTTCGCTCCATACTGGGTTTCGTATTATGATATTGTAAAACTTGCTGGAGGAACTCCGATTATAATTGAAGCTGATATTGATCAAGATTTTAAAGTCTCTGCAGACCAACTAAAACAAGTCATCAATGAAAAATCAAAACTAATTATATTCTCTTCTCCTTGTAATCCGACTGGATCTGTATATAGCAAAGAAGAATTAGCATCTTTAGTAAGTGTGATTGGTGCCCATGATCACTTGTTTATACTATCGGATGAGATATATGAATATATCAACTTTGGTGAAAAACATACAAGTATTGGTTCTTTTGAAGCCGTTAAAGATCAAACCATCACTGTAAATGGTATGTCCAAAGGTTTTGCTATGACAGGATGGAGAATCGGATATATGGCCGCTCCAAGCTGGTTAGCATCTGCATGTGCAAAAGTTCAAGGACAAGTAACATCTGGTGCGAATGCTTTTGCTCAAAAAGCTGCAAGTATCGCATTGATGTCCAAACTTGATGAGAGTTATAAAATGAGGGATACATATATCCAACGAAAAAAATTAGTACAGCAGCTACTCGAAACAATTCCTGGAGTAAAAATTAATGATCCAAAAGGAGCTTTTTATATTTTCCCTGATATTTCCTATTATTTTGGAAAATCGTTTGGTGAAATCATCATTAATAATGCTGATGACTTTGCCATGGTCTTATTGCATCAAGCAAATGTAGCTATTGTTTCAGGTTCGGCTTTTGGGAATGACAATTGCTTTCGATTATCCTATGCAGCATCTGATATAAAACTTACAGAAGCCATACAAAGAATTAAATCTACATTGGCAAACTTTTCATAAGTAAAAGCACTTCTTATTAATAAAATTGAAAGCTACTTTTCATTTGTTGTAAAAACATCTTTATTTTAGGTTCAAATCCAATTAAGATGTTGAAAAGCCTATTTCTTGCTTTAATAATAATATGTATTTATAGTTGCACTACTGATGAAGATAACGCAGACCTAATCATTCATAATGGTCAAATATATACCATGGATAGTCTAAATACAATCGTTGAAGCGATTGCAATAAAAGACGAAATAATTATTGGTACGGGAAGTCTTAATGAATTAGCTAAATATAAAACTGAAACGACAAAATTTTTAGATGCGTCTCAAAATATGGTTATTCCAGGCTTTATCGAAGGTCATGGACATTTTAGTGGACTTGGCTTCAGTCTGATACATCTCAATTTTTTAAATGCTAAAAATTGGGCAGAAATTGAGGAGCAAGTAAAACAAAAAGTAGCAACGAAAGAAAAAGGGGCATGGATTGAAGGTAGAGGTTGGCATCAAGAAAAGTGGGACACTACCCCATTGGATGATTTTGAAGGTTACCCTGTACACTCTTCAATAAGTGCGTTAACACCAGACAACCCAATTATATTAAAACATGCAAGTGGGCATTCTTTGTTTGCAAATGCAAAAGCAATGGAATTAGTTGGCATTTCAAAAGAGATGCCCAATCCGATTGGTGGCAAAATCGTTCGAGATCGAAACGATGAAGCCATTGGTGTTTTTGAAGAACGAGCGATGCAACCATTTTTAGATGCATATAAAGCTTATCAGGATCAGCAATCAAAAGAAGAAATACTAGCAGAATGGCATAAAGCCATTAAACTAGCCAGTAATGAATGTATTTCAAAAGGAATTACTAGTTTCCAAGATGCTGGTTCGTCATTAACAGAATTAAGAAGATATGAATCTCTAGCTAATCAACAAAAACTACCATTAAGGTTATGGGTAATGGCCAGAGATCATATTGATTCTTTGCGTATAGCCGTTCAACACAAGAAAATAGATTTTGGCAATAAATATTATACCTGCCGAGCCATTAAGTCTGAAGTAGATGGTGCACTTGGGGCCTTTGGTGCATGGTTATTAAAGCCCTATAATGATAAAAAAGATTTTATGGGTCAAAACACGACAGACATAAAAGAGGTTGCAGCGATTGCCGATTTAGCACTTGAAAATGAAATGCAACTATGTGTTCATGCTATTGGTGATCGAGCAAACAGAGTGGTCCTGGATATTTTTGAAGGAAAATTAGATAACGCTATACAAAATGGAGAAGATCCTAGATGGCGAATTGAACATGCTCAACATTTATCTATCAAAGATATCCCTAGATTTAATGCGTTAAAAGCCATCGCTTCTATGCAAGGAATTCATTGCACTTCAGATGCTCCATTTGTAGAAAAAAGGTTGGGAAACGAACGTGCTAAAACGGGTGCCTATGCTTGGCGATCACTAATTGATGCAGGTACATTAATTGCCAATGGTACCGATACTCCTGTGGAAGATGTGGATCCCATTAAAAACTATTATGCTTCCGTTACGCGTAAAAGATCTGATAATGGACTCGAATTTTTTACCGAACAATCTATGACACGATTAGAAGCCTTGAAGTCTTATACCATTTGGAATGCATATGCTGCATTTGAAGAAGCTTGGAAAGGAAGTTTGGAGGTTAACAAAGTTGCAGACATCTGCATTTTAGACCAAAATATCATGACTTGTTCTGATGATGAAATTTTGAGTACAAAAGTACTTTATACCATAATTGGAGGAAAAATGTATAAAAATTAATTCTGAACCAAAGTCGTTGCAATGTATAATTAAAAGAAATTTGCATTTAGTATAAAATAACAAGCCTAGTTAATAATTGCTTCTTATTTTTACTATTAAATAACTAACCTACTGGAATGATTAAGTCTCAATTTAAATATTTGATATTAATTATCATATTTTCTGCTTGTGCAAATGGTGATCAATCTACCATCGTTTCTAAGAAGAATCTTTCTGACACTTCATTTACTTTACTTTCACCTCAAAAAACAGGTGTAAACTTTATTAACCGAATTCAAGAGTCTCCTTCGTTGAATCACTGGTTGTGGGATTCCATGTATAATGGTGGTGGAGTCGCGATTGGCGATGTAAATAATGATGGATTGCCTGATATTTATTTTACTTCGAATTATCAACCTGATGCTTTATATATTAATAAAGGAGATATGGTTTTTGAAGATGTCTCTGAAAAAAGTAATGTATCAAAAATAGGCTTACTTAAGGTAAGTTCAGGTGTTACTATGATTGATATAAATAATGATGGTCACCTAGATATTTATGTTTCAAAATTTGGATATTCTGAAACTCCAGCAGAAAAAAGAAACCAGTTACTTATTAATAATGGTGATGGGACCTTCAAAGAAATGGCTAAAGCCTATGGTATAGACAATGGAGGTTATACGATTCAATCAACTTTCTTTGATTATGATAAAGATGGTGATCTGGATTTGTATGTCTTAAACCAACCTTCCAATGTGAGAAGTACTAGAGGTAAATATAATGATGGAGAAGATCATTTATGGATGAGTCCAGAAACGTCTGACCGATTGTACCGAAACAATGGTAATAATACATTCACCGATGTATCAAAAGAAGCTAAAATTGAAAACTTCTCTTACGGGCTTGGTGTTTGTATCGCTGATTTAAATCAAGATGGTTGGCCTGATATTCACGTAAGTAATGATTATATAAAAGGAGATAATCTTTTCATCAACAACCAAGATGGAACTTTCACCGATAAGGTTAATGAGTATTTCAATCATATTTCTAACTTCTCAATGGGTACCGACATCAATGATGTAAATAATGATGGCTTACTCGATATTGCGACTCTAGATATGGCTGGATCAACGCATTATCGTTCAAAAACGAACATGCCTTCTATGAATCCAACTAAGTTTTGGAAAACAGTCGATAATGGATGGCATTACCAATACATGCATAATTCACTTCAGTTAAACAATGGTAATGAATCGTTTAGTGAAATTGCTTATATGGCAGGGATTGCTAAAACAGATTGGAGTTGGTCATTACTAATGAATGATTTTAATAATGATTCGTACAATGACGTATTCATTACGAATGGGATTAAAAAAGATGTTAGGAATAATGACTTTACGGAAAAGATGAAAGTGCTTGTCGATCAAAAAGCAATTGGAAGTGATCTAATGAAAACAGTAGATCTTATTCCTTCGAATCCAATGAAAAATTTCATGTACCTAAATAATGGGAATTTGACCTTCAAAAATGTAACCGATGAATGGGGATTTGGTCAAGAAAATTTTTCAAATGGTGCTGCCTATGGAGATTTGGATCTGGATGGTGATCTAGATTTAGTTATTAATAATGTAAATTCAGAGGCATCGATTTATGAAAATAATTCAAGCAACAATTTTCTCCGAATTAAACTTAAAAGTTCAAAATCTAACCGGCCAGTTCTTAATTCAAAGGTTATTATCGAATATGGAGGTAAGGAGTATACGCAGGAATTGTTGCACTCTAGAGGCTTCCTCTCTATGTCTGAAAATGTGATTCACTTTGGTTTGGGGACGGTTTCAGCTATCGATAAAATGACGATTGTTTGGGCTGATAATAATATTAGCGAACATTCTGATGTAAAGGTAAATACACTGAATATAATCGACCAAGATAAGGTCAAAAAAATACGTAAGTACAAACCTATACAAGAAAAACCAAAATACTTCGAACCTAATTCAGCGGACATTGATTATGTGCATACTGAAAATGAATATGATGATTATGCTAAACAATTGTTACTCCCGTATAAACAATCTGAATTTGGGCCTACTCTTTCGCATGGTGACATTAATGGAGATGGGCTTGATGACTTTTATATAGGAGCATCTGTTGGTCATGCAGGAAAAATTTATACCCAAAATCAAGATGGATCTTTTTCCGTCGGTCCTTCTGGTGCTTTTGATATTGATAAGCAAAGCGAAGATTATGGATCCATTTTCTTTGATTCGGATCAAGATGGTGATTTAGATTTATATGTTGTGAGTGGTGGTTTTGAATTTTCAAACAATCATCCAAAATACCAAGATCGATTGTATACTAATGATGGGAAAGGCAACTTTTCGAAATCTAAAAAAGCACTACCAGAGATTACAACAAGCGGTATGGCCATCGATGCTGGAGATTTTGACAACGATGGAGATTTGGATCTTTTTATCGGTGGTAAAGTCGTTCCAGAATCTTATCCTAAGAGTCCAGAGTCAAAAATACTTAGGAATGATGGTGGCATCTTCAAGGATGTAACAAATGATATTGGTGAAGCACTAAAAAGTGCAGGAATGATTACCGATGCACAATTTGTAGATTATGATGGAGATAAAGATTTGGATCTTATACTAGCTGGTGAGTGGCAAACGATTCAGATATTTAATAATAATGAAGGAAAATTTACAAAACAAAATGACTTAGGAGATTTAAGTAAAAAATACGGTCTTTGGTTTCATGTTTCACCTCAAGATGTTGATCAAGATGGTGATTTAGATTTTATTGCTGGAAATCTCGGATCAAACATAAAATTTAAGGCTAGTGAAGAGAAACCATTTTTAATTTATTCTAATGATTTTGATAATAATGGCAATTATGATATTGTCCTAGCCAATTTTTCCGATGACCAATTGGTTCCAGTGAGAGGACGTGAATGTTCTTCTGAACAAGTTCCCGAGATTAAACAAAAATTTCCAACTTTTGAAGGCTTTGCTACTGCCTCGCTTGAAGATATTTATGATCTCAAAAGTGCACAAAAGCTTAAAGCAACGACCTTATATAGCGGCGTATTCCTTAATGATGGTGGAAAATATAGCTTTAAGAAATTCCCTATGGAAGCTCAAATCTCTCCGATTAATGATGTCGTGTATACGGATTTAAATAAAGATGGTAAGATGGATATTATTGCCGGTGGCAACCTCTATTCAACGGAAGTGGAAACAACAAGACTAGATGCTGGAGTTGGTACTGTTATGTTATCAAATGGAGATGGCACCTATGATGTTGAACCTTCTAAAGAAACAGGATTACTCATTAAGAAAAATGTAAAACATTTAGCTTTATTGAAAGGAAAAGATAAATCAACGCTAGTCATTGCTAACAATAATGATAAAGTGGAAACTTTTAAATTGCTTCCTTAGAAAGTTAATATCAATTTATTTCAGATTGATTGTATTAAGTCCAATCTATTATGGCTTAGACTGATTACATATTTTTGAAATAATCTTTAATCAATTCAGCGTTTTGAGCTTTGATTCTACCACTAAGGATTAATCTCAATTCACGCCGTCTAGGGGCCGAATTGTACATTTCTAATTCTTGCGTTGATACCGCCCGTAAAGGGGGAATCGATTTAGGTTTCTTCGTGATATCATCAATCGCAACGAACGTCAAATACGCATGATTCGTTTTTCTCTTTTCAGAGCCTTTTATGGAAGAAGAATGAACTTCAACATATACCTCTAATGAAGTATTAAATGCTCGAGTAACAGAGGCTGTAAGTGTAATTACATCCCCCAAATAAATAGGGCTATTGAAAGATACATGATCCACACTTGCAGTCACTACATGTGCCTCACTATGCTTACCAGCACAAATACCTCCTACTATATCAATCCATCGCATTAAGTTTCCTCCCATTAAATTTCCTAATGGATTGGTATCATTAGGCATAATCAATTCTGAACTTGTTGTTTGGGATGCTGATACTAATTTCTCTTTCATGCTTGCAAAATTAACCCTCTATTACCGTTAAATTAAATGTTTGACAAATTTCTTCTTCAATCAAAGTCCGCAAAGAATTCATAGATTGAACTTTATTAAGTTCATTTGAAAGACTCGTAACACTTTTTAGCTGCTCTTGAATACCACATGGTATGATCGAATTAAAATAATCAAGATTCGTATTAATATTCAATGCAAATCCATGCATGGAAACCCACCGACTCATGTGTACTCCTATTGCACAAATTTTTCTTTCGCTTTTCTGGTCTTTAATCCAGACACCGGTGTACTCGTCAATCGCTTGAGCTGCAATACCAAAGTTTGATAGAACATTAATGACGATAGTTTCGATTGATCGGATGTATTTATGAATATCTCTATAAAAGCACTCCATATCCAAAATTGGGTACACTGTCCATTGACCTGGACCATGGTATGTGATATCACCGCCACGATTGATTTTATGAAATTCAATCTCTTTTTTTGCTAAACTATATTTATCTAAGAGTAAATGATCCATTTTACCACTTTTACCTAAGGTATATACTGGATTATGCTCACAAAATATTAGATGATGAACTTGGGGATACGATTTTTCCTGTTTGGTATTGAAACGCTTATTTTGGATTAATTTTTGCATTAAAACTCGTTGAAAGTCCCATATTTCTTGATATGTTTTATTTTGAAATGTATGTACTTGGACATAATTTGTATTGGACATAGGTAAACGTAATTGAGTTTTGTACGTTATAATGATACAACGAATGATCAAATTTTGTTTTTATTACAACGAAGTTAGGGCTTCGAAACGAACTTAACACTATGAACAATCGCACGTTTTAAAATTGCCATTTAACTAAAAGTACGCTATGAAAAACCTAACCTGTTTTTTACTATATGTTACCTTATTCCTTTCAGTAACAAATTTGCATTCCCAATTAGCACCAGATTTTACGATCATTGATACTCATGGTGAATCACACACTTTATATGAAGATTATTTAGATAAAGGTAAAACGGTACTACTTGATTTTTTCTTTGTTGATTGTCCACCTTGTAATAGTTATGCTCCACACTTACAATCATTATATGAGGATTGGGGTGAAGGTGAATTTGATGTTCAATTTATTAGTTTATCAACAAAAACTTTTGACTCTAATGCTGATGTTTCTTCATTTGAAAACCAACATGGAATTACATTTCCAGGAGCCGGTGAAGATGGCGGTGGTTATGATGCTACTACTCCATATACCTCAGGCACTTTTGGTTCATTCTGGGGCTCTCCAAGCTACGCAATAATTTCTCCCGACGGAATGGTTCGTTTTGGAGTGTCTGGAAGTGGAATCGCTGGCACAATAGCTGCTTTAGATGAAGCTATTGCCGACACGGGCGCTACAGGTGGTGATACGACCATTGAAGACCCTGATCCAGCTTTTTATACAATAAATGTCCATGATAAGTATGGAAATGACATAAACAATGTTGAATTTACCTTAACATCAACAAATCCCAATAGTCCAGTTTACAATTTAAACCTTGGTCAAGGAAATACTATAAGTTTCAATCATTTCTCTGAAGCATTTTCTGGTATAGAAAATCCTGTGATTATTGCAAATAAAAATGATGATACGGACGCAGGTATTTCTTCTGTAGATATCATACTTATTTTTAGACATATTCTAAGTTTAGATATTATTCATGAGGACCTAAAACTCCTTGCATGTGATGCGAATGATGATGGTAAAATTAGTGCGTCCGATATGGCTGAACTTCGAAAGATTATCCTTAATGTAAATGATGAGTTTCCTAATAATACTTCATGGAAATTTTTTCCAGCTGTTTTTCCAATAGATGTGACACCTGGTATAATAGGCGAAATAACATTTGAAGGGATCAAAATTGGAAATATAAACTACTAATAAAAAAAGGGCTACCTCTCCAGGTAACCCAATTAAACCAATCTCATGACTCTTCCGCTATCTGAGAATGATAGCCATATATGTTAATTTGACTTGATAGTCTCTAAAACTCCATTGTTATCAAGGACAACTTCTGCATCTGCAAAACCTCTGTTTAATGCTTTAATTTTAGCCTCATTGGCTTTTTCAAAGCTATCAAACCCACTAAGAACGAAAATTGTCCAATCTCTTTTAGACCATTGTTCGATCATTCCGATGTCCTTTACTTTATTTACGTCGAACCAAATTGGATCTTCATATGCTGCTAATCGTACTTTATATTGAGTACCTGTTGTATAACCACTTGTGTAACTCTCACCATAACTTACGTCCGTTTGTCCGCTTGATACGACGAGTTCCATATCATTACTGTTTAATGCTTCGTGTGTAATGAATGCATCAGCATACCCTTTATTCTTAATTTGACTTAATACTTGGTTTGCTTGAGACATGTCATAGAAATATCCCAACTTAATTTTTGTAACCGAACTGTTTTCAGTTTTATAAATATTACCATAATCAACTAATGATTTAAAAGGTAAAATATTTCCTTTCGTCGAATACAATGCTGCTAGTTGAATAAAGTACACTTTAGTTGGGTTTGTGATAACCTCACCAAAAGCAACTTTTTTCACTCCATTCATAGACTGCATAGCTTCACTAAATGAAACTCCATATGCATTATCTCGTGCATTATTTTCTGATAAATTCACAAGTGAAACTGCAGCTGGAGGCACACTATTATTAATAGGCTCTGTTATTGAAGGATCTGTTGACTGATCTAGCATTGAAGTCTTCTTGTCTTGTAATTTTACTGGTTCTGGAATCACTTCACCAGATTCAGTTTTATTAATCTTCGTTTTAACTTCTGTTTTATCACTTACTAGACTAACCTTCCCTTGATTTGAAAGATTGACAGGCGTTGTTTGTTTTGCTTGAAAATTTTCAATATTTACGGCAGCTGGAATTTCGGTAGATGCAACATCTTTTGTAGAATTCAACATTGCATTTGACAGTGTAATTGTTTGGTGTTCAATTACTTTAATCGCCATATAGATATCATGCTGACCTTTACCACCTAATCGATTCGATGTAACATACATAATGTTTTCTAATGGATCAAATGCAGGATAGATATCATCTTCAGGTGAATTAACACCATTACCTTGATTAACTGGAAAATCCCAATCACCTCCAACAATACCGCACATGAAAATATCAAACCCACCTAAACCATGATGAAAATCTGAAGAAAAATATAATTTATCTTCTTTAAGAAATGGTGTAATCTCATTCCCTACTGAATTTACTTTTTCACCTAGATTTTCTGGATATGTCCATATTCCATTTTTATTATAACTCACGTATAAATCATAACCTCCAAAACCACCTGGTCTATTTGATGCAAAATAAAGCGCTTTCCCATCATAATTTAACGTTGGAAATCCAGTTGAATACCCTACTTCATTGTATTCGAATGGGATTTCATCATACATACGACCTTTGTTATCAACCTTAGCTAAATAAACATGCATATCTGCATCATCCGGAAATACTTCCATACCTGCATGTGCATAATTATTCTTTGTATAAACACATACATCATTTGATTCTGCATAAGCAACTGCACCAATTTGAAATTTTTCTTTTTGATCACTTAATAAGAAATCTGTATTTCTCTTATCACCTAGTCTTCCTTTTTCCGAAATAAAAAGCTGACTGCTATTTGTATTTATATTGCTTTTACCATCTCTCTTATAATCACGGATAAAATCATTTCTAAACGAAGCATAAACCAATTTATCATTAAAAAAAGTGGGTCCATATTCTGATTGATCTGAACTTCCTTTAAATAAAGAAATTCGATACTTCTCATTATCCGACATTAATACCTTAGCATAATCACAACTCAAACTAAAGTGCTCCCCTAGTTCTTCATTTGTCAATTGATACGTAGCAAATAAAGCTTGCGCTTCATCATATCTTCCCATTTTCTTTAACGTTTTACCGTAGCTAAGAAAATACCTATTAGGAAGATTCTTATCATTCGCCATCTTTTCATACCAATTAGCAGCATCAATGCTCCTATTCGTTAGTCTATAAGCTTCTGCAATTTTGAATTTACAGTCTGTACACTTCTTATCGTTTTTTAAAGTCTTCTTATAGTTTTCAATTGCCAAATCAAACGCTTTAAGTTCGAATTGCTTTTCTGCTTTTTGAAAAGACTTCTGTGACGATACGTTTCCCACAAACGATAAAGTACACATAAAAAGAAATAAACACTGCGTTAGCTTTTTGTTCATTTTAAATCGTTTAATTTTTATATAAGATATATTAACAATATCAAATAACTTGATAACATGGCGTAAATATATATATAATATTTTATATATAAAAAAAATATAATATTTAAAATGACAATATGATAATTGAGCTCTTACAATCGAGCATCCGTCAGAACAGTACTATTAAAATTAAAAGGGCTTATTTTTCAAAAACCCAAAGGATGAAAACAATTCCACCGCCTATGAGGAAAGCCAGCAATGAAAAAAGAGTAAATGATTCTGTAAAATATTGGGCAGGCATAACAATCGTATCTGTTAATACTTTATAATCTGGATTAGATAATACATCCATTGGAATCGGACTGTTTTCAAAATTTAGATAGTTTCCCGTGTTTTTATCTAAAACATTTAAAGGATTTCGCCATGGCCATACCTTATAAAGAGATCCAAACATAAAGCCGCCTAATACTGCAAATGTTTGTGATTCGTAATGCTTAAATGTCCAACTTAAAACTCTAGAAAATACAGCCAGTCCTAAAAGGGCACCAAGACCAAAAGTAAATACGATAGAGAGATCTTCCAGTGAAAATGTAGTTAGCATTCCTTTTCCTGCATTTAATATAATACTATACATCCCGAGAATAAGCAAAATAAAGCTCCCTGAAATTCCTGGGAGTATAAGTGCAGAAATAGCAATTGAGCCTGCTATAAATACTGCTATAAGGTTTGTACTTCCACTTAAAGGATTTAAAATACAAATACAAAAAGCGATAATTG
>CALDTZ010000039.1 GCA_937924805.1 uncultured Saprospiraceae bacterium | reverse complement strand
GTGATTGATAAACTGTTGTAGACCGTATCTAATACGGGCATATTTATTGATTCCAACACAGTATTCCCATAATAATAGACGTAATCACCTGTAAAAGTCAATTTAGGCATATCTACGGATAATAAATTTACGTTTTGATGGAAATAGACAAAACCTTGTACCGTTGTAAGGTTTGGAAAAACAAGCCTCGTTTTTTGAGTGAAGTTTTCTTTATGATAATAAATGGAAGCTAAGGTATCATCCAAAATCTCAATAATTTGGATTTGTTCATCCTCAACATCGGTAATTATAATGTCCATTTCCTCAATGATGAATTCACCTAATTGATTAAAAACGCCAATAGAGATTGGATAGGTGTTTTGGAGGTTAAAATCAAAGGTAACTTTTGACTTTAAAGTATCATTCTCGATCATGAAGTTTTCATTATTAATATTATCCTCTGGAAGAAAATAATGAAAAATATTTTCAGGATAATTACCGTCTGCCGTAAGCGCCCCAATCGATGAATTTTGTGGTAAATTTTCATCTAAGGTATTATTGGATAGTATTAAATTTTCTGGTGCTCCATAACTAAAACAAAATGGTAATTCATCTACAGCTTCTGTATTGTTTTTAATGCTATAAAAGGGTAGTTGGTCATTATCTTCTGCAGGTAGAATGTGCTTAAGAGCACAAATGTTTAGGTCAATTAAACTTATATTGTTATTGATTACTACATAGTTGTGTACAGTGTCTAGCATTTCCAAATGAATGCTTTCTAAATCTTCATTACCATAAAAGTAAGTATAGTCACCAACAAATCTTAGAGCTGGTAAATCAATGGATAGGAGGTTTACATTTTGATGGAAATATACAGATCCATTAACAGTGGTTAAATTTGGAAATACGATTTTTGTCGGTTCATCAAACACTTCTTGATGGTAATACAAAAAAGGTAGGGTATCATCCAAAATTTCTATAATTGTCGTATCAATGGCAAGGTTCGCTATAGTATGTAATGGGAGCCCAAATACGACGAATAGAATTAAAAAATATTTCTGCATTTTGTACTTTTTAAGACTTATGGTTGAATTAATGAAAGTTGTCTTTTTTGAAGCTAATTAAATATTCTGAAAAGGGAACTATATTCTACATATTAGGACGACAATCTATCTTTAAAAAGTCAATAATTGGATTGATTGGATACTTTCTAATTCAAAAAAATAGTAGATTTTTAATTTTACATCATTTAAAAGGAAATGACACGAATGGATTTCCACTCATGTCATTTTAGTTTTTCATTGACTTATTAAATATTCTTTGATTAGTGGCCTAAAATTATTGACCGACGTGAATTAATTTTTCCGTACTTATTTGATTCATTGTGTGTATTTTAATCGTGTAAAATCCTGGATTTAGATGACCTAATTGTAACGAATGCTTTTTTGTAGAAAGTTTGCCTTCTGCATAAATACATTTCCCTTGTAAATCAAATAATTCAATTTTTGAAATATTGAATTCGCCTTCAATTAATAATTGATCATCAAAGGGGTTAGGGTAGATTGTAAATACTTCATCGGTTAGCTCTAAATTATTAGAAGACAAATCACTCACTAAAAATAAATCTCCTGGAGCATCTACTTCATTCGTCAATAAATCTTGAACATCAGATCCATCTAATGCGGCACTAGCGATTTTCTCATCACCCCAATCCACACTGAAATACATCCTACCTCCAAACTCATCAATAAAAACCGAATTTGGATCATTAGATGAACCTTGTGGATCGATAACCAACTCCACATTTGATCCATCTAAATTTGCTCTTTTTAATTCATTCGTAGCAGAATCAGTCCAATATAATTTTGCTCCCTTTTGATCAATGGCTATTGATTTTGGTGTTGATATATCGGTATTGATGACTATTTCTACATTAGATCCATCAAGATCTGCTCTGCTAATCAAATCATCACCCCAATCTCCCCAATATAGTTTGTCATTCGTAAGATCGATGGCCAAACCAGCGGGGTTGTCAAGCCCGGTAACAATCTCTATTTGATTGGTTCCATCCATATCCGCTCTCATTACTTTTCTTGATGATTGGTCCGTCCAGTACATGTGATTCCGAGCAACATCAAGCGCTAATCCTTCTGATTTCTTAATATCAGGGTAAGACACAAGGGTTTCAATATTATTACCATTAAGATCTGATCGCATAATATTTGCTTTTGTATCACTATTGAATGAGCTTTTTAAGTTTATCCAATACAATACATTATTGACCGTATCGATTTCAATAGCATCTGGTCTATAGACCGAAGACTCGCCAATTGTTGTCACCGATTCACCATCAGATAAGTTAGCCTCATATAAAAAGCCACCATATCGGCTATCTGTAAAATAGATTTTATCATTTGCTTTATCGATTGATATAGATTTTGGGAATGGTAGATCATCATTAATTAGCGCTTCCGTATTTGATACATTATTTAAGTCTGTTTTAAAAATGGTATTTGAGGTTGAATTAGACCAATATAGATTTGATGATGCACCATCTACAAAAATTCCAAGTGCAAATTCTTCGATAACAACACCTCGGTTAGATCCATCAAGAGCTGCTTTAAAAACTCCAGAGCCAGGAATGCCACCAGTACGTTGGAGCCAGTAGATAACTTCATTTAATGGATCTATTTCCACATCATAAGGGTTGATCGCATCTGAAAGTAATACAGATCTATTGCTACCATCTATATTCATAACTTCGATCACATTTTCATTTCGATCTCCCCAATACAATTTGTCGTTAAAGAATGTGATATCCGTTGGGTTTGATAAGCCGCTTAAGATCACCGATTGATTGCCTCCTGTAATCGTCGTTTTAATAATCTTGGTATCATCAATAAAATAGATATTACCATTATTATCTAAAGTCAATCCTTGGGGATTCGATAAATTCGATTGTAAGTTTTGTTTCTCAGTTCCGTCTAGATTACTTTTTACAAGTGTTAATTGTCCACGATCTGTCCAATACACTTTTCCATTTGTAGGGTCTGTAGCATGATAATCTACGTTGCTTTCAGCCAGTATTACCTGAATAGGTTCAGAGGTGTTTAAATCGATTTTGGATATAACACCTAAATCTAAATCAGACCAAAAAAGTTCACCTTGAGCTACGATGGAAGTGTGAAAACAAAGAAGAATACATCCAATTATTAGGATGTTTTTTAAGCATGTAGTCATTCTATAATTTTAAAGATTTAATAATGAGTGGTCACGTTCATTTTGAAAGTTAGGCCTTCTATTTAGCCCTTTATTTTTTTTAAAAGTAACCATAAAGTTGTAACTAAATGTAAGTAAATATTCTGGAAATACTTCAAGATAATGGAATTCTTGGATGTTAAATTTGCATCGATCGAAGACAGTATTTATGAGGTCGTATTAGAGAAGTTACTTTCAGCGTTTCACTTTTTAGAAAATAAGACGTCCGTTAGCCCTACATGGAAATTTGACTATTTCTTATAAGTTCTGAATGGAGCCATAAAGAAGATCTGTTTTATTCAAAAAGAATGATCATAGGTATTGATTTTTTCCTATAAATGAAAAAGAATTTCAAACTGTTTGGTATCTTGATATATGAATACTATGTTGTTAATAATTCGGTATGCAATATGGTTAATGATAACAACTATGAAGCAAAAAAATCCAATTTTCTTTTTCCTATTATTTATCACTTCATACGTTAATGCGCAGGAGATTATTATCGCTCCCTATTTGCAAAACGCTTTTCCTGATACGATGACAATAATGTGGGAGTCTGATGATTCTGGGAGTGGAGAAATTCAATACGGGTTGGATTCGCTGACGCTAAATCAAACCGTATTAAGCACCACTCAATTAGGAGAGGGCCAATCTCAAATCCATACAGCTATTCTAGAGGATTTAGATGCTTCAACGCCTTATTATTACAAAGTAAATATGGAAGGTGGTCAAGAATCACTGATTTATTCTTTTGTAACTCCAGACGAATCGGTTCGCGAGTCATCAACACAACTAGTTGCCATATCTGATATGCAAAGAGATGGTAGTCATCCTGATAAGTTTAAAGAAATTATTGAAGAGGGGATTATAGCAGTCATGACCGATGAGGGTGCAAATGAAATAACGGATTTAGAAGCCGTTCTTATACCAGGAGATTTAGTAGCCAATGGTGGGAATTATTTTGAATGGAAAGACTATTTTTTTAATCCATCCAAGAAGTTGTTTTCACGAGTACCCCTTTATCCAGTGCCAGGAAATCATGAATATTATGGAGGAGGATTGTCAAACTTTATAAAATACTTCACCTTACCTGATAATAGTCCGGCAGGCTTAGAAGATCAATGTTGGCATAAGGATATTTCAAATATAAGGATCATTGGTCTTAACTCTAATAGTGATGCGGCGGATCAAAATGAGCAACTTAATTGGCTCAATGAAGTACTAACATCTACTTGTGATAATGATGCTATTGATTTTGTATTTGCCCAGCTCCATCATCCTTACAAATCTGAGTTGTGGACACCCGGTGAAAATGATTTCACGGGTCAAGTGATCGATTCATTGCAGACGTTTAGTACAGAATGCAAAAAGCCTTCGATTCATTTTTTTGGTCATACGCATGGGTATAGTCGAGGACAATCTAGAGATCATAAACATTTGTGGATCAATGTAGCAACGGCTGGAGGCGCTATAGACAATTGGGGAGAGTTTCCCAACGCGGATTACCCAGAATTTGTAAAAAGCCAAGACGAATACGGTTTTGTTGTTTTAGATGTTGTTGCTGGCCAAGAACCGAAATTTACACTTAAAAGATATTCCAGAGGTGATCAAGATGTAACCGAAGATAATGTACTGAGGGATGAGCTAACGATTTACAAACATGAATACATCCCTTATACACCAGAGAACATATATCCAATCGATGGGGATACGGTGTCAATTTTATGTTTAACGCTTAAAGCATCTCAATTTGAAGGGGTTCAAGATACTATGCAAGCTTCCCATTGGCAGATAGCAAAAGGTGGCAATTTTATTGATTCTTTGGTGGCAGAATCCTGGTATCAAAACGAAAACTTCTACAACGAAATAAATGAACAAGCAAATGATGATTTGACGGATGCAACCTTTATATCCCTTGATGCAAATGAAACGTATTATTGGAGAACGAGGTATAGGGATCAAAACTTAGAATGGAGTTTGTGGTCAGATTCTACTTTTTTCTATTTAGAAAATTCAGATACTATAACGACCAATTTAGTCCTTAACCATGGAGCTGAAAATGGCATAAACGAATGGGTAGGTGATATCGAATCATTGGAAAACGGTGAATGTAATTCTGTGCTTCCTTACCTAGGTAGCCATAACTTTGCAGTCGGTGGTGTTTGTGAAAATGAAATGGACAATGGATTGGCATATCAATCGATTGATTTATCTGGGTATACCGAGAATATCTCGAATGGTGATGTGTCTGCTTATTTTGGCGCTTATATCAGAGATTACAATGGTGTGGATTTACCAGAAATGTATATCGAATTATTTGATGAAAATGATGTCTTGTTAAGTATAAGTGAGACCATATCATCAACAACCGATACTTGGACAAAAGTCAGTCGTTTGATGGCCGTTCCAATCAATACAACGAAGGGTAAGATAAATTTGAAAGGAACGAGAAATAGCGGGACCGATAATGATTGTTATTTTGATGAGATCTTTCTGTACTTAGTAGAAGCGACATGTCTTGATTGTTTTGGTACATCGGGAATCGATCAAGATGGTGATGGAATGTGTAGTGACCTTGATTGTGATGATACGAATGATTTGATTTATCCAGGAGCGTTGGAGTTATGTGATGGTATTGATAATAATTGTGATGGTGTTTGGGATCAAAACATAAACGTGACATGGACTGGTAATGCGGGGGATAACCAATGGGGAACGGCAGATAATTGGGATCAGCAAATGGTGCCGCTTGCTTGTCAGTTTGTAATTATCGCGAATAATGATTCTGTTATTATTGATGGAGTCTTTGCCTGCAAAGGGATTGATGCTGGTTCTAATTGCTCAGTTACTATCCTGGAAGGAAGCTATCTCAATATTGATAGCAAAGATGATAACTCTATCACACCGGCTTGTATTAATGGGTTATTATTAGTCGATGGAAAATGGGAGGTAAGGTAGATTCCTTTTGTTGTTGGGTTTACTTGAGTTAAAAATTAAAGTGGTATCTTAAAAGAAATCAAATAGACCTTCATTATGAAATTTTCCCAATTTCTATTTACCACCTTTTTTCTATTATCTTCTTTTTTAGGCTATAGCCAATGGTCAGAACTAACGAGCATACCTCAACGTTCGATTAAAGTTTTGAGTTTTGTCGATGACAACCTAGGGTATGCAATGATGACAAGTGAGATAAATAATATCACAACTCTTGAAAAAACGATTGATGGCGGTCAGAGTTGGGTGTCTATAGTTTTACCAGTTGAAGATGTTGATTTTCAAGATATACACTTTTATGAAGAAGGGAAAGGGGTTTTGCTCTTTAGAAATACGGCAGATGACATGGTCCCTACAAGATTATTTCAAACCATAGATGATGGTGCCAATTGGAAAGATATCTCTCCTTCAACAACAGCCGTAGGTGTAGGAGCCGGCAAGTGCAAGTTCCTAAATGAATCGATTGGGTTTTTTGCAACGGATAAAACCCTGTATTCAACCAACGATGGTGGCAATCAGTGGTCCACTATAGAAATTGATAATTACATTTTAGCTATCGATTTTCTAGATGAAGATCATGGCATAATTGGTACTTGGGATGGGACTTTTGGCTATAAAGGCGGTATGTTAACCACGACTGATGGAGGAGAAAACTGGATTGAAACCACCTTGGATGAAAATTATACCAGTATTGGGAAGGTACAATGGTTAAGCCCAAGTTTGTCTTTTGCTGCTCCGATTCACGGATGGTCATCGATCCTTGCTTCACATTTTTATAAATCGACAGATGGCGGCAATAATTGGAGTGTAGTAGGCATTCCAACTCCATTTGAAAATGCTACTTTAAGGCAGGTACATTTTATTGATGAAATGAATGGAGTTATTTGTGTTGGAAATACGGTGACCATAAATATTTATCATACGGCCAATGGCGGTGAAACATGGAATAAAGCCGGAAGTTTTGTTTCATCATATGACACGGAGTTGCAAATAATTGACAGTGTTGGATACATTGGAGGTCCACAGGGACTTTTATATAAGTCTGTTAGTTTATCGTCAACAAATGATGTAGGATCAAAGCAAGATATTAAGCTATTCCCAAATCCGATCCTCGCGGGTGAAACCATACAAATGTATTCTTTAGAATCTTTTTCAAAGGTATTCATCACGAATAGTATAGGTGAAACGATCGTTTACCAAGATTTGAAACAAAACAAGATTTTAATGCCTCAAACAAGTTCAGGTATTTATTTTATTCATTTGTCAAATGATAAGAATCAAGTGGTTAAAAAAGTTTATATCGAATAAAGAATCTATTATTGATAAGATCAATCTGGTTTTTGTGATTTGTTGGAAAGGTAAGAATCAGATTAAATATAAATGCCAGTCATTTTACATATAAACAAGAAAATCTTCAAATGTCATTGAATAGCGAGTTCTATTCTTTAGTAGTACCTTTTAAAAACGTTGGATTCCAAGCCAATAAACCCAAAAGTACGGCCATAAATACTGAACCCCCGATATCATAAGTATTATTGATAAGGTGAACAATTGAAAAAGTTAACATAAAAACGGTAAAAAAGGTGGCTACGGGTTTTTTAAACTTAGGAAACCAAATGAGAATACCCGCAATGATTTGAGTTACTCCAAAAAGCATCCAGATAAATGGAGAAATATGGTCCATCATAGAGCAAGGAGGTTCAAGGAAATTGAGAAATTTATCGGCGCCAATGGAAAGAAAAAGCAAGCTGCAAATGGCAGTTATTATTTTTGATAGGTACTTCATTCCAATAGAATTATTGATTTATCATTAAGGTAGGCAAACTTTTTTAGAAAGGATATTTTGTCATTAATGAAATATACCAGAAATCGTTTAACATGTAAAATTTTTTCGTCCCTTCTTATACTATAAAGATGATAAAAAAATGGTCGCTATAAATGTTAATAAAAATTGAAAGTTTAATTGTGTGATGCTCTTTTAATTAGAACAAAATTACTTTTGATCGATTATTACGATGCGTCCATATATAATCGCATTTTTCAATCAAATATTAAAACTATTTTGTCGTTTGATTGTCTTAACATTCGAATAAAACTTTATTATGAAACATTGGTTTTTTAGCCTCTTATTAATCACGCTATTTTCTTTTGCACTTAATGCACAAACGTTTACGGTAAGTGGAACATTAACAGATGCTTTGACGGGAGAAGATTTGATTGGAGCGACTATATCAGTCGTAGAAGATGTGAGTGTAGGTACAGCATCAAATACGTATGGATTCTATTCCATTAGTTTAGCACCTGGGACGTATACGTTAGCATATCAATATATTGGCTATGAAACGACTTATTTAAAAGTAGAATTAGCTGATAATATAAAACAAGATGTAGAACTTGGTACAGGTGCTCTTGAATTGAATGAAGTGGTAATCAAGGCAGAAGCGAAAGATGAAAATATTAGTAACACAAAGATGAGTGTTACGAAATTAGATCCTAAGGCGATTGAAAGTGTGCCGGTACTTTTTGGAGAAAAAGATATTATAAAAACAATGCAATTGACACCCGGTGTTAAATCAGCAGGGGAGGGTAATTCAGGTTTTTATGTACGTGGTGGTGGATTAGATCAAAACTTAATTTTATTAGATGAAGCGCCGGTATATAATGCATCCCATTTGCTAGGATTCTTTTCTGTTTTCAACTCTGATGCTTTAAAAGATGTAACCTTGTATAAAGGTGGAATTCCTGCTGAGTTTGGAGGTAGAGCATCTTCGGTTATGGATATCAAAATGAAAGATGGAAATAAAAAAAGGTATAGTGTTTCTGGTGGTTTAGGTTTGATATCATCCAAACTTACTTTTGAAGGCCCTGTTGTGAAAAATAAAGGTTCTTTTATCGTCTCTGGACGTAGAACCTATGCAGATCAATTTTTAAGGTTTTCATCAAATGAAGATTTGACAAGTTCTACTCTTTATTTTTATGATCTAAATATGAAGGCAAATTATGCCATTACGGAGAAAGATAGACTCTTTATTTCTGGTTATTTTGGTAGAGATATATTTGGCTTTAACGACAATCAGTTTGGTTTTGAATGGGGAAACCAAACGGGAACAGTACGATGGAACCATTTATTTAGCGATAAATTATTTTTAAATACTTCTTTGATTTATAGTAAATACAACTATAAATTTAATGTGTCTTTTGCTGAAAATGCATCCTTTAGTGTGGCTTCTGCCATTCAAGATTGGAATTTAAAGCAAGATTTTTCATACTTTCTCAACCCAAAGAATACGGTTAAAATTGGATGGAACGGAATCCTTCACACTTTTTTACCGGGAAGTATTGAAACAGGTGAAGACAACATTTTCAATGCCGACGAAATTCCAGAACAAAAAGCACTTGAATTTGGCTTTTATGCTCAGAATGATCAAAAAATCAATGATGCCTTAAGTTTGAATTATGGACTTCGGTACTCTATTTTTAATCAGGTAGGACCTGGTACGATTAAAACGTTTAATACAGATGGTGAAGTGACCGCAATCAACGAATTTGATGATTGGGAATCAGTCCAGTTTTATCATGGTCTAGAGCCACGAGTTTCCGCTAAATATCAAATTAATGGATCGACTTCCTTAAAAACATCCCTTACTCGTAATTACCAATATTTGCATCTACTTTCTAATACGACGACTACAACACCGACCGATGTATATGTGCCTAGTTCGATTAATGTAAAACCACAAATAGCCGATCAAGTGGCGCTTGGATTGTTTAAAAATCTATCGGATAATAAATATGAAACGTATGTGGAAGGATATTACAAGCAATTATACAATCAGATTGATTACAAAAATGGGGCAGATCTAGTATTAAATGCAGACGTAGAAGGTGAATTGGTCTTTGGTTCAGGATACGCTTATGGAGCAGAGTTTTTTATTAAAAAGAAAGAAGGAAGACTTACTGGATGGATAAGTTATACCCTTGGAAGAACATTAAGAACGTTTGATGCTATTAACAACGGAGACCCATATCCTGCAAGACAAGATCGAATCCATGATTTAGCAGTTGTTGCTTTGTATGATATATCGTCTAAATGGAAACTTGCA
This sequence comes from uncultured Saprospiraceae bacterium, assembly GCA_937924805.1. Lineage (GTDB taxonomy): Bacteria > Bacteroidota > Bacteroidia > Chitinophagales > Saprospiraceae > JAHDDO01. Next base: position 1,177 of record CALDTZ010000039.1, on the reverse strand, counting down.
ACAAATTTCGTCTTTTATACAGGTGATGCTGCTACTTTTCCATCAGGAAGGTATAGCATTGGAGGTATTGATGTACCGTTATACACGGAAAGAAATGGTTATCGATTTCCAAACTATCACCGTGCAGATATAGGTGTTACTTATACAAGGTTAAAAACGGATACTAAAGAGTCGACTTGGAATTTTTCCGTTTACAACTTTTATGGTAAAGAAAATGCTTTCACGATTGACTTTCAAGAGAATCCGGATAATCCTGAAGAAACGCAGGCTGTTCAATTGGCTCTTTTCAAAATTATTCCATCTGTTTCTTACAACTTTAAATTTTAATTATGAAGTATATTTCAATCATCATCGTACTGGTAAGTTTAAGCTTTATTGGATGTGAAAAAGTCATCGATATCGAATTAAACGAAACAGACCCTAAAGTGGTCATCCAAGGTCAATTATGGGAAGGAACCAATGACTTTGTGGTTAATATCAAACAAAGCCGTTCATTTTACGAACAAGAAGATCAAGCGATTGTAGACAATGCTATGGTTACTTTATTTGATGGCGAAATGAATCCTGTAGTCTTGGAAAACCTAACCGACGGAAACTACATCGCAAAGGATTATGTCGCATCCGCTGGAAATAATTACACCATAGAAGTGAATATTGGTGAAGAGAATTATAGTGCTACGACTTTTATGCCAGCAAAAGTCGTTTTAGATAGCATTCGTTCTGAATTCGCTCCGGGAATGTTTGGTCAAGAAGGTGGATATTTGGTTTTTATGTTTTATCAAGATACACCAGGAGTAAATAATTACTTTAGAGCACTTAGTTGGAAAAATGGGGTAGAGCAAGACTCTGGCTCAGATTTGTGGCTAAACGATAGTAATTTTACGGATGGGAATTATATTACCATTCCATTATTTACGCAAACCTTTGAATTAGGTGATACTATAGACATCAGACTATCTTCAATAGATTCAACCATTTATGATTACTACCAAACACTTGCTGGCATTGCGGGTGGCGGGGGTGGTAATAACGCAGCTCCGGCTAATCCCAATTCTAACTTTTCGAATGGTGGTTTAGGCTTTTTTGGTGCTTTTAACGGAAGTGAAAAGCAAATTATTATCGAAGAATAAGTTGCTTATATAACGTTTTGTCAATAAAATAGAGAAAGGGTTTATGT
>CALDTZ010000038.1 GCA_937924805.1 uncultured Saprospiraceae bacterium | reverse complement strand
TCAATTTTTGAGTAAAATGATGATTTCATTTGAGCGCATCAAACATATTTATCAATACCGAACGCCTCGAACCCTGAGAACCTATAGCGATATCTTTATTGTTATTCTTCCTATTATTTACGGGCCTCATTTTGCTGAAAGTGTTACCAGTTATAGTTACGGACTACAATTCGCTGTTCCTGTTTTATTTACTGTAATACTTGTAGCCCTAGATAATATTCAATCGCATTTAGAAAATCCTTTTGACCAACAAGGTGAAGATGATGTTCATATTAACGTAGATAAATTTATTAGAAATTTAGAGTAAAAGTAAAAAAGGCATTCCTACCGTTAATTCCATATTTTTATAAAAACTAAACTCAAAAATGTTAGAAAGTCTTCTTGAAGCATTAAAATTATCCCCTGATAATATCCCGCTTAAATATGAAATTGCAAAGCTCTACCTTCAAAAAGGTCTATTTGAAGAATCTCAAAGTCACCTCCAAGATATTATTAATCTTGACAGTAACCACTTAGATGCCAAATATGAACTTGCCAACTGTTTCTATAAGCAACATAAATTGTCAGCTGCTGAAGTTCTTTTGGAGGAAATTTTAAATAATAATCAGGAAGTCCGTTTTTTAGAATTACTATGTTACTGTCAAATTAATCAAGAGAACTATACAGAAGCACAACAAACTTACAAGAACATAATTGAGATAGAACCCTCTTATTCTAATGATGATTTTGATAGTAAACTCAAGGTAAATTCAACAACTGATGACGAAGAATTTGTTGATGAGGACGCCATTTCGTTTTTAAAAAAACCCGATATGGGATTCAATGATATTGGAGGAATGGATCACGTGAAAAATGAAATTTCTCTGAAAATCATTAAACCCCTAGAGCATAAAGATTTATACAAAGCTTACGGGAAAAAAATTGGAGGTGGAATTCTATTATACGGCCCACCTGGTTGCGGAAAAACACATCTAGCAAAAGCTACCGCAGGTGAAATAAATGCCAATTTTATCAATGTAGGAATCAATGAAATTCTAGATATGTGGGTTGGAAGTTCGGAAAGGAACTTACATCAGATTTTTGAAACTGCCCGCAGAAATACTCCATGTGTTATTTTTATTGATGAAATTGACGCCTTAGGAGCCAACAGAAACGATGTTAATAAGGCAGCTGGCAGAACAGTTATAAATCAGTTTTTATCTGAACTTGATGGTATAGATTCAGATAATGATGGAATCTTAATTATTGGAGCCACTAATGCCCCATGGTATATTGACCCCGCGTTCAGAAGACCGGGTAGGTTTGATCGAATAATCTTTGTTTCACCGCCAGATGTTCAAGCAAGAGCTGCTATTTTCGATATTCAACTTAAAGATAAGCCGATAGAGGCTATTGATTACGCTGCACTAGCAAAAATATCAAAAGAGTTCTCTGGTGCTGATATCAAAGCTTCCATCGATATTGCCATAGAAAGTAAACTAGAAAAAGCTTTTATTGATGGTATTCCAAAACCTTTGAGTACCAAAGATATTTCTAATGCTATAAAAAAAATGAAACCAAGTACTAAAGAGTGGTTTGGCTCTGCCAAAAATTATGCCTTATACTCAAATGACGGCGGGCTATATGATGATATTCTGAAATACCTGAAAATTAAGAAGTAATGGAATCTAAAAATTTTACCCGTGGCACCCAACTTATTGAACTCGGCAGGTACAAAGAAGCAATTCCTTTCTTACAGAATGCTATTGCCGAAGAACCTGATAACTGGGAAGGGAAATATCACTTAGCAATTTGTTTTTTTGATACTGGCGAATATACAAAGGCATCTAAATTAACTGATGGCTTGTTACACGACATGCCAAATGAATCAAGTGTTTTTTTCTTAAAAGCTCAGATAGCTCTTCATCAAGATAGGGACAAAGAGGCAATGGAATTCGTTAATGAAGCCATCTCAATATACCCTTATAGCGCTGACTATTTTGGATTTAAATCGGGACTACTTTTAAACATAAAAAATTACGAAGAGGGATTAAAATTTGCAAATGAAGGTTTAAGAATTGATGCCAAAAATGCCTATTGCCTTAATATGAGAGCTCAGATTTTGACTAAACTTGATCGTGTAGATGAAGCAAATGAGACTGTTGAAGATATTTTATATGATAACCCTGAAGACAGCTATTCACATGCAAATGTAGGTTGGGTTGAATTGGAAAATGGAAATAATAAAAAAGCATTAGAACACTTTAAAGAGGCATTACAATTTGATCCGAATTTTGAATATGCTCGAGAAGGTATGAGTACGGCACTAAAAAGTAAAAATTTCTTTTATCGTTGGTACTTAAAGTATTCATTTTGGATTGCAAAGCAATCATCAAAAAATCAATGGGCATTTATTATTGGACTCTACCTTGTGTACAGGGTTAGCTTTAAAGTTTTGGATGCTAATGATATGACTTATCTCGCCATCCCTTTAATGCTTGCGTACCTATTATTCGCACTTGGCGGATGGATTATGGAGCCTTTGTCAAATACCATTTTAAATTTCGATAAATATGGTAAATATTTACTAAGTAAAAATGCGAAAACAAGCGGCTTTGTTTTTGGGTTGTTATTAGTTTCAGGCCTTCTATCCATTGCTACTTTTTACTTACTCCATATTGATTATACCCTCGTACTTGGGGTAACCTTTATTTGTGCCTTACTTCCACTTCCAAGGGCATTTTTGCTTGACAGTAAAAAAGCTAGAATGATCAGTATATCCTATGGCTTGATCATTATACTGATAGGTATTATTGGACCTTTGTTTATTGATATTTATACTGTCGTCATTACTGTTTTCGTGATAATGATGGCATATACATGGATTGGTAACTTTATCGAAAAACAATGATGAAAAAAGTCGTTATTTTTATTTCTTTTCTATTATTTATAGCAGGCTGTAATACCAAAAAATCAAAAAGTGATATTGAAGTTGTCTTTACTCAAGACACACTAAATCTTGGTTATACCTACTGGTGGCCACAATCTGGCCCTTTTATCGGAGCTTGTGGAGAAGAACTTTCTTTGGTTTTTAAAGGAACAGTAACCTCCTTAAAAAAACCAAATGATGACCCTGGTCCCTTATATGTCGCTCAAGAGGGCATCATTGAGCTTGACAAAGTTTACAAAATCAAAGAACTTGAAAATAATACGTATACTGGGCAAAAGTTCATTAGTACTGATTGCTTTCATGATAGTAATGTAGCCATCGGAGATCAAGTACTTGTCTTT
>CALDTZ010000037.1 GCA_937924805.1 uncultured Saprospiraceae bacterium | reverse complement strand
ACTACTAATAATTATGAAGATGTTTTTGCCCCTACTTGTGGAGAAGCAGGAGTATACACCGTCACATTTACAGCTATGGATGATTGTACAAATGAAAATACTTGTATTAGAACCATTACGATTAATGATACGACAGCGCCTGAAATTTTATGTCCAGATGATTTAATCATAGAGTGCGTAGATGCAACCAATGCTGGAACGATTGACGCTTGGTTACTTTTAACCACAACTACAGACGAATGTGATATAGCACCAATAATTGTCAACACCTTTGATGCTGGATATACGGATGGTTGTGGAGATACGGGCACTCAGTTAGTTACATTTACGGCAACCGATGCCTGCTTGAATGCTTCGATGTGTGCAGCGACAATCATTATAGTAGACACTACTAATCCTATGATTGATGAAGAAGCAATCGATGAGATTGTAGAGTGTGATGGTGCTGGGAATCAAACTGAATTATTGTCTTGGCTTACGGCAAATGGAAATGCCGTTGCTTCAGATTTATGTGGTATGGTCACTTGGTCTTATGAATTATTAACGATAGAATCAGGATGTTCGGCTACAGATATTCGTACTTATGAATTTACAACAACCGATGAATGTGGTAATTTTTCAACAACTACGGCAAACTTTATCATCGAAGACAATACACCTCCAAGCATTGATACGGAAGCAATGCCACTTCTGGTTGAATGCAATGGAGCAAGTAATTCAGCAGAGCTACTTAGTTGGTTAAATAGCAATGCTGGAGCAATAGCCACAGATATTTGTGGAAACATAACATGGAGCAATAATTATGGAACCTATGCCGCAGGTGCATGTGATGGAGATGAAAGTGTTGAAGTAATTTTTACAGCAACCGATGATTGTGGATTAACGTCAACGACCATGGCAACCTTGACGATCAATGATACTACTGATCCTGAATGGGAGATAGCTCCAGTGGATCTTATTATTGAATGCGATGGGAGTACAGATCCATATGCACAAGTACAGCAATGGTTGGATGTATCAGGACATGGAGAAGCGGAAGATGATTGTAGTTTAATAACGTACACGAATGACTTTACTACAGTTGTCACAGAATGTGTAGCAGCAGCGGTAGGCTTAGATGTCACATTTACAGCAACAGATGCTTGTAGCAATTTTACTGAAGCTGTAGCCAATGTGAAGATCATTGATACTTATCCACCACTCATTACATCACCTGCGAAAGATGAAATGGTCGAATGCGATGGAGCCGGAAATATACCTTCATTAGATGCTTGGTTGTTAGCCAATGGATTAGCACTAGCGGAAGATGCATGTACACCATTAGCATCATTAGTTTGGACGAATGTATTAATGAGTACTATTGAAAATTGCGGTGGTACAACGACAGCTACTTACATGTTTACCGTAGAGGATATGTGTGGTAATATCTCTGCAGCGACCATTGCAGATTTTATTATTATAGATACGACTGATCCAGCAATGGATACAGAAGCAATGGATATGACGGTCAATTGTGATGGAGCAGGAAATACGGTAGAATTAGCAGCTTGGTTAGCGATACAGGGAGGAGCTGTTGCATCTGATATTTGTAGCGACCCAGTTTCTTGGGAATATGATTTAGTCGAAACAACAGATCAGTGTGGTTTTAATGGAGTAAGTCTTTACAGATTTACTGTTACTGATGAATGCGGAAATACGAGTACAACGGAAGCTAACTTTATTATTGAAGATGATGAAGATCCTACCTTGGATTGTCCAATGGGCGGCGGTGACCAAACGGAGACCTACACTTGCGAAGGAGATTACGAATGGAGTCATCCATTGCCGACAGATAATTGTGGCATTGTAAGTTATACCTACCAGATAACAGATCCGGATGGTACCATTAATGGGCCGTTTGATATAACATCAATATTAATTAACGGCACTCTAGCTACGATCTATGATTTTGAAGAAGGATTGAGTACCGTTGAGTACTTTGTTTCTGACTGCAGTGACAACCAAGTTAGCTGCATGTTCATGGTCAATGTAGTAGATGAATTATCACCTTACTTTGTAAACTGTCCAATAACAACTATAATTGTCGGAAATGATCCTGATGAGTGTAGTGCCTTTGTGAATTGGTCAATACCAGTAGCAAACGATAATTGTGACGAAGTAATGTCTACGGGTAGTATTTATCAAACGGCAGGTCCAGAGCCAGGATCGAATCTTGATGCAAAAGTGACATATACCGTAACGTATATCGCAGAAGATAATGATGGGAATACTGCAGAGTGTACATTTGATATTCTGGTAGAAGATACACAAGATCCTATACTCATGTCAGGGCTTCCGGAAGACATTACCTTGTCGTGTGAGATAGATTTGGATACCTTCCATTTATTACCGCATCATGTAATGGATAATTGTACAGAGAACCCATTGATTGAAGAGCTTTATGTAAGTGGAATGGGCGATGATCCTGATAGTTGTGATTATTACAATTATGTAGATACCTTATATTGGACAGTGACAGATGATTGTATGAATGCAATGACATGGAAGCAAGTCATTACCTCGATTGATACAACCTGTCCAGAAATCACATTGCCTCCAGATTTCATTGTAGAAGAATGCGTTGGGCTAAATCCAGACCCTTCTATTACTGGATATCCCGAAGTTATAGATAATTGTGCTCCATTTGAAAGCTTGGATATCTTTTATATGGATGAATTTATTCAAGAATGTAATAAAGATACCGCAGGAGTTGTATTCAGAACCTGGACGGCTATTGACCCTTGTGGGAATGAATGCAGTGCCGTTCAAGAAATTGTATTACTGGATGATGATGCACCAGAGATATTTTGTGAAGAGACGATTATTGTCGACCTTGGTCCTGATGCTATATATCACGTGAATGAAGCAGATCTATTAATTAGTTATGCAGATTGTTTCCCTGATTTAGATTTTGATTTTTCACCGCATAAGTTTAATTGTGGGGACTTAGGACTCCACCCTGTGATAGTTTCTGTTTCTGACCCTTGCGGCAATATCAATTATTGTCAGGTAGATGTTATGGTTCAAGATACAACAGCACCGGTGCTTGATTGTAGCCAGCCAGATATTACGATTGATTTAAGCTTGAATGATTGTGAAGTTTTGTTCGAAGATCTTCCAGTTGCAGGAGCAGATTGCGATGTACAATTAACTACAGATCCTCCTATATTTGATGGTTTGACGGAAGGTGTTCATTTAATTGAAGTGACAGCAACAGATGCAAGTGGAAATCAATCATCTTGTAATATTAGCGTGACTATAAACAACCCTGAGGTAGATTTTTCTTCATTTATGTCATGTAATAATCACATCAATGTATCACTAGACCAATGGTGTCAATATACCTTGAATCCAGATGCAATGTTAGAAGGTGATTTTGATTTTTGTCCTAACTTTCTTTGTATTGAGGTTACAGACGAATTAGGATTGCCACATGATAACTTCTTTGATGAAACAGATGTTAATCAAACTTTCACAGTTTCCATTATTGATTGTAATGGATCTGGCAACTCTTGTTGGGGAACCATACTAATTGAAGAAAAACAAATTCCTACTATTGAATGTCCGGATGATGTAACCATTTTCTGCTCTCAAGATCCGACTGACATATATTCAGATCCTGAAAGTCCAGCTTTCAATACATTAATTACCGGAACAGTTCAAGTCCTTAATTGCGAGCCGAATGTGAACATCCAGTACGAAGATGAATTTATTGATTTTGGTCAGTGTTCATCACCTATAGGCCAATATATCAGAACATGGTATGTTTCTGATGATGAAGGTAATGAAGTCATCTGCGAGCAAGTAATGACAGTCATGCCTTGCAATTTGGACTATGTAATTGCACCTGAAGATTTTGGTTTTGATAATCCATTAGAATGTTTTGAAGTTTGGGAAGACCCAACATTGACGCATCCAGATAGCACAGGTTATCCTACTTTAGGAGGCGTAAGAATTGATTCATTAGGTAACCTTTGCTTAGTAAGTTATTCGTATACAGATGAAATATTCTGGACATGTGGAGGTAGCTATGAAATTATTAGAACTTGGAAAGTACGGGATATGTGTGAAGACATTGTTCCATTTGTGAATCCAAGAGAATTCTACCAAATAATAAAAGTCATGGACTTAACACCTCCATCGTTACACCCTTGTCCGACTGATGTTACAGTGAGTGCCAGCCCTTGGTCATGTGAGGCGGAATACACATTGCCATCGATTGATAATATTGTTGATCATTGCAGTGGGTATGAGTTAGAAGTCTACAGTCTAGGTGGTGATATTGTTGAAATCGAAAATACAGCAGGAGAGACTTATCAAGTCTTGACTGGTATTGAAAAAGGAATAACAACTGTCCGTTATTTTATCACTGATGAATGCGGTAATTTGACTATTTGTGAATTCGTAGTTACAGTGGTTGATGATGCACCACCTACCGTAATTGCAGATGAGAACTTAGTAATAAGCTTGACAGGCGGAGGTGCTTCGGGACAAAATGACGAAGACAATGGTTTTGCTAAATTATTTGCAACGTCTGTGAATAATGGATCTCATGATGGTGATTGTGGCCCTGTGAGAATCGAAGTGAGAAGAAGTTCAGAGTCAAGTACACTACCAGATTGCGGTAACACAGGTTTGAATGATTACAATAATAATTTGACATTTAACAATGATGGTCATACAGCAGATAATATTAATGATACGGATGGTGGTGCTTATGTGAAGTTCTGTTGTGAAGATTTGAATCAAATGGATGAAAATGGATTCTTGTTCGGCACCCATAATGTAATCTTGAGAGTATGGGATAATGGAACCGATAGGATACCTTTTACAGAAGATGACAACTTCAATGAAGCTTGGGCAACGGTAAGAGTAGAAAACAAATTATTTCCATCGATTACCTGTCCTCCTGATGTGTCGATTTGCTGTAGTGCAGATGAAAGTTCATTAACCAAAACAGGTGAAGCATTTGCATTTGGAACCTGTGAAGGATATGATGTAGATTATTCAGACGCTAATATTTCTGGTGATGATGTTTGTAATGAAGGAACGATTAGAAGAACATGGAATGTAATAGGTACAGATATCAGCTGCAATCAATTAATAAGTGTAGAGTGGGGTAGTAACTGGGATCCTACATGGCCGAATGGTGGGCCGCTTTCTATTGGGGTCTATCCCAATGATTGCATTGATATAACATTGCCATACGGACCTTCAACGATTGATTGGCCCAATGATGATGAGTTAGATTGTGAATCTGCAGATAATGATAAACCTACATGGTTAGCATCTAATTGTGATCAAATTGGATTCAGCTTGAAGAGTGATACTTTCATGTTTGAAGATGGAGCTTGTATGAAGATATTCAACCAATGGACAGTTATCAACTGGTGTGTTGAGAGTCGATTTGATGATGAAGCAGGAGCTGATGGGTTATTTGGCCCCGCGGATGACATCGATTATGGTTTGTACTCCCATACGCAAATATTGAAATTTTACGATACAGAAAAGCCAGAAGTATTCGCTGGAGACAAGTGTGTTGCAGCTGAATTAGAAGGTTGTTTAGGTGAGGCGACATTGACGGCGTCAGCATGTGATACCTTAAGTGATTGTATGAGTGATTGGATCAAATGGCAGGTATTTGTAGATGTATGGGGCGATTGGACGGATGATTATGTGTTCAGTAGTTATGTGCCAAGGAACGATCCTAATTTTGGGACACCAACCAATGAATTGTATCTTGCTCCAACAGGTTCATGTGAAACGGTATCTATTACAATACCTGAAGAAATCGAAGGAAGTAAGTATGTTCATAGAATCATTTGGAAAGCATCTGATGGCTGTGGTAATATTACAAGTTTTGAAAGCACATTCACCGTTGAAGATAAGAAAGCACCAACGCCATACTGTGTTGATATCAGCACAGCGATTATGGAATTACCATTTGGAGATGTAGAATTGTGGTCAAGTGATTTCAATGCAAATAGTTTTGATAATTGTACCGCGGCACCAAATCTTAGATATAGCTTTGGATTGGATGATGAACCAATTGAAGGAAATTCAAATTATAATTCAGATACGAAGAGTACATCTAAAACCTTCGATTGTGAGGATTTAGACACTGCCGAAAATGGAATAGTTCAAGTTGAAGTTTATGTTTGGGATGAATGTGATAATTCTGATTTTTGTGTCGTAAACCTGACCTTGTTTGATAGTCAGAATGCATGTAATAATGCAGTAACAGGATTCTCTAGAATAGCTGGAAATATTGCTACTGAAGGAGGTGAAGGGTTAGAAGACGTGCAAGTGAAGATCGACGCAGCACATCCAGAGGCGCCTATCATTAAGATTACCAATGGCAATGGTGTTTTTACAAATAATTTCAACCCACATGGCTATGATTATCAAATTACACCTTTGAAAAATGACGATACAGATAATGGAATTAGCACTATTGATATTATTATTATCCAGCGTCATATATTGGGTATAAAATCTATTGATAGCCCTTATAAGATGATAGCGGCAGATGTGAATCATTCAGAGTCAATTTCAGCGGCAGATATGGGAGAAATTAGAAAAGTAATTCTGAATATCAACGATGAATATCCAGATAATACGAGCTGGAGATTTGTGGATAAGGATCAACCTATGACGTTGAATAACCCATTTGAATGTGTTGAATATAGAAATGTTTCTAATTTAAATGATCATATGATACTGGAGGATTTCATAGCAGTTAAAGTAGGAGACATGGATGATTCTGCAGCATTATCAAATGGTTCAGATTTTATTCAAAACAGGAGTAATACATCATTAAATTTCAATATTGAAGTAGAAGCAATAAACGAAGACCATCAAGTCGATATCCCTATTTATTCAAATAATTTTAACGATATCATTGGGTTTCAAGCAGATATTGTTGCGAATGATGCAACAATTATTGGTTTGAAATCGGGCGTATTAGCTCTTGAAAATCAGTATAGTATTTCTGGAAAGAATAGGTTGACTTTAAGTTGGAATGATGTATACGGAGAGAGTTTAAATGAAAATGAAGTGCTCTTTTACCTCTCCTTAATTCCTGACCGCTCAATGTTTGTAGATGAAATCTTAGATATTACAAATATTGGTCTCCAATCCGAGGCATATACCTTAGATAATCAAATTGTTAATATTAAGTTTGACCATTCAAGCGAAGGTTTTGTATTGAATCAAAATGAACCGAATCCATTTACTTTATCTACCCTTATTAATGTGAATGCTCCATTGAATGTAAATGGATATTTCGAGATACATGATCAAAAAGGAACCAAGATTTGGTCAAACCAAATAACACTTGTTCGAGGTTTGAATCAAATAGAATTGAATAAACATGAAATAGGACCTGCCGGCATTTATTATTATACGTTTAAATCTGATGATTTTATTGAGACAAAATCAATGATTATTTTATAATTATTCTTATCAGTTTAAAATAATAAAGAGGCTTGTTGATTATTCAATAAGCCTCTTTAATTAATTGAATATTTATAAATTTACTCTTTTTGAGCACCCTTTATTTTACTTTGTTCTAATGGTTTTAAACCGACAGCATCTCGCCTTTTATTTACATTTTCGATATCAGTAACTTCATACAATCCTCTTCTACCTATCTGTGTACCATAGATCTGAGGATATCCATGAGACATTAACAGCCGATCTTGATACATGGCTAAGAATTTGGGATGTAACTCTTTATTCTTAACTACTTCACGAATCATGGGATAGTATTTACTAGCAATTCCTGAGCTTGAATATAAAAGTCTGTACAGAAAAAACACCCTTGTTTCATTTGATACTAATGCTTTGTTTGGAAAACCACATTGTTCCATAATCGAAACAACAAGTTGCCGGTCTAAAGAGTCTTGAACAGTGTTGTATCGGTCATCATTAATGAATGGTTTTAATCGAAGAGTGGCTTCTAATTCGCGGCAGTTTACTGCAACTTGCGTAAATTCTTTGGTCACATCTTTTGATAATTCTCTAATCTGAATTTCTAAAAATTGATCGGAAAGTTGAATAGGTCTGACTCGGACTTCTTTAATGTCGCCTTCAAAATCTACATAGTAGTCTTTCATCAAATCTCCATTGTTTAGCGCCGTCTTATTAGCCTCATTTAAAGGCATACCTTCCTGGTTTACAAAAGAAGCATAGGCATAAACAAACGTTTTCTTTTCGATTCGATAAAGAATTTCCTCTGGGCTAAGTTTACGCAGTGGGTTTTTAATTGTGGAATTACAACTTAAGCATCCAAATAAAATTATATAGAACACTGAAATTGTATACTTCATATGGTAAAAATACAATCCAGAAAAGTTCTATTAATATCTATTTATTCTATTAACATTTCCTTGGGAATTCATGTTAATGTTATCGTTTAACCATTTTTTGTATAACTACATTTTCACCATCCTTAATTTTTAATAAATACATTTGATTCATGAGATCAGAAGTATTCATAATATATGATGGTTGACCATTTATTACCTCATTGAAAATTGGAAGACCACTCAAATTATATAATGTTATATCGTACGTTTTACTTGTTTCTAGTTTAAGATTGATAGCATCGTTAAATGGATTAGGATATATTTTTATGTTTGATTTTTGATTTTTATTATTTTCAATAGAAACGATATTGGAGACACTGGTTTCGTTTTGACTATTTATGCCGATAATTCTAAAATAATGGACACCAAATTCTTTTGAATTATCAATAAATGTTAATGACTCCAATTGATTCGTTTCACGAACTTCACCTATGGTTTTGAAATTAATATTGGATAAGTCCATTTTCTGAATTAAATACGTTTCAATGTTGCCATTTGTTTTGCCCTCCCAAGTAAGTAAAATAGAATTTCCATTCACTATTTTGGCTGAAAGATGAATATCGTTAAGCGACAGGAAGATTGGAGGTGCTTGTACTGTTATGCTTTGATGGAATATGGAGGTTAAATGATGATTGTCTGTGATTTCATAGATTCGATCTATAGTCATTGGGTCAATGAAGGTGCCAGTACCTGAAATAATATTATCAGTAATAATAGCATTCAATGTTGCGTCACAATTATCCTCTAAATTGGTAAGATTCTCAATGCTTTGCAATGGAATATCTTCTATATATTCAACCAAAATAGGTAAGGGTTGATTTGCTGTTGGTGGTAAAGAATCAACAATAGTAATGTACTGTGTCTTTTCGACAAATAAACCTCCACAGTCCATTATTTTATAATTTCTGCTGATAACTAAAGGATCCGCGTTGTTGCCAGAGCCACCGTTATCTGTCATTGAGCCTTCTACATTTACTTCACAAAAGTCTATAATTTCAGTTAGTTCTTCCATTGAAGGAATGGGTAAATTGGGAAAGCAACTTAGTGTAATATCTTCTGGGATTTGGGCACTAGGTGGTGTTGTATCTCTTAAAATATAATAAACAAAGTATGCTTTTTCATTGCCACCACAATCTTTAAGTATAAATTCTTTTTCTACCAATTGTGGATCATTATATGCTCCTGTCCCTGATAAGATTTGTACTGTTTCGAATACGGTATATGGATCATTACAGACATCAAAATGATTTTCAAAAACCACTTTATGGTCAGGAAAAGTAGTTTCGGGTTCCATGTAAGTTGTGTCCATATTCACTATTGGAAAATGGATCGTTTTTTCAATTGTGATATATTGGCTTTTATTGGTTGTTAGCCCAAAAAAATCTTTAAATATAAATTTTCGCTCAATGATCCGTGGATCTCCCACACATCCTGTCCCTTGATTAGGTATGTCAGCATACGTAATCGTAACACTATTTCCAATTACATTTTGTATATCAGAAAGCATCGGATCTTCTAGGTCTTCTTCACAATGAATTGAAATGTTTTGAGGAATATCTCCATTTGGAAACAAGACTAACCCACAATCGGTATGATTGCTTTTGTATGCATCCGAAGCGCTAATTATATTCGTTCGTACGATATTACCATCCACAAACACGTCGCTATCTCTCTTTACATCATTCCCATGATTGTATTCTGTTAAAGTATAAATGGAAGGAATATCATAACTTAAATAGAACTGATTTAGATCGGTGATATCTTGTATAATTTGACCTACTTCATTTGTGGATGATTGATAAAGAATAGTTCCATTTGGGTCATGAATATTGACGTTTAAATCGGGAATGCCTGGTTCATTGTATTCCTGGACATTATTAGCATTATAATCCATCCAGACTTTTGAAAAGAGCATTTTTGGCTGATTTGTCATAAAAGAGGATCTTGGTTGCCCTGCTTCAAAGACGGCATGAATTCTATTTTTTTGACCTTCAGTAAATAGACTCATACACCCATCAAACGTATAATCCATAAAGTTTTCTGCCATATCAGTAGATCCACAACTAACAGGTGAATCTGGACAACCGGTATGATAGGTTGATTGAGCTGGAGTATCTTCAACTAAATCATCAACACCACATGCGCCATCCCCCCATATATGTTTTAGGCCCAACCAATGACCAGTTTCATGAACTAATGTTCTTCCTTTGTCATAGTTTTCATAAGTAGCACCTGTCCCGATGTCGCTAAAAAAAGGGTAATTAATGACTATTCCATCATGGTTTTCATTACCAATACCTGGGAAAGTTGAGAATCCCAGTCGTGTATCTGATAGATCTGCAACCCAAATATTTAAATAAGTATCTGTAGGCCATGCATCGATACCACCATTATTCGAGCTTTTCATAAAGTAATTAGGAGCAGCATCATAGGATATGCCTGGAATGAGCTCAAATTCAGATTGGGTTGTTTCAGTTCTTGTTATACCAGTGGTTGAGTTTCCATTTGGATCTTGCGAAGCTAAATAGAATTGCAGCTGAACGTCCGTATTTTGATCCCAATTAAGATCTGGTTGATTGAGTCCGGAATTAGAAAAGTCTGAATTCAATATTTCAATTTGGCGATGAATTTGTTGATTAGAAATATTTTCAATTTCAGTGTTATATAAAATATGAACGACTACGGGAATATAAATGACATCCGTTGAAATTCGATTTTTCGATTGATCCAATGACGATTGGGTGATTTCCTTTTCTATTGTTTTTGATCTTACTTTTTCATTCGGATTGGCATCCAAATGGGCATTTAATAAATCAGCTGATAAACACGTAAATTGTGGCGTTTGGGAAAAGCACGGATAGTTAAGAAAAAAAAGTAATATAGTAAAGGATATAAAAGATAGACGCATACATTATAGAGTTTTGTATACTGTCCTTTGGGAATACCCTGGTAAATATAATATATTACGATTATTTATAATAGGTAATATTCACAATTTGTGAATATTACCTAAATATCATTGTCTTTTTAGAAGTCGATTCGATAATAAAATAATGGTAGTCTGCCTAACTGATATTCATCCACAACAGGTCCATCAGGGTGATCAGGTGCAAAGGTTTTTTTCAATACATTTTTTGTATTAAAAATATTGACGATGTCAATGGCAATTTCATGAGTAATTGATTTCGTATTTATTTTGTAGGCAAGTTTAATATCTTGTCTGAAGTAAGGTTTGAATTTATTTGTATTTACCGTTTGGTCTTTGTAAATAACATCTTGTTGCTCTTGAGATTTAGTCAAATCTACTTCACCATACCATCCGCCTCCCACATAGGTAATTTTTGTTCCTAGGTTTAAACTTGATTTTTTGTTAAATGTCCATTCTTTAGCAATTAGACCATTGAACGCATACCTGCCGTTAAAAGAAGTATTTCGCCAAACATTTTCTAATGATTTATATTTTGAATCGAAAATAGAACTTGTAACAAGGAAGTAGTATCCTTTGGTAAAAAATCGTTCAAGTGTTAATTCTAGACCATAATTACGTCCATTGCCACCCGTAGTTAGGTCTTCTGGGAAGAATCTTGAAAATCCAGAGCCTGCATTAATTAGTGAAAAAGAAGAACTGTCGGCTGATACAGGCAAATCATATAAATGTTGGTAATACACTTCTGCCTTCAAACGTGTGGAGGCTCCGATAACTTTGTCATAAGATCCGACAATATGGGCACTTTTTATTAACCCTATATTGTTTTTATTATGGGTAATTGGAATTCCCATTTGATCGACTTCATCTCCATAATAATATAAATAAGGAGATTGATGCTGAGAATGAAGCCCCATTCCTAAACCAAGTTTTTGACTGCCTTCCATTGCATAACTTAGTCCTAGTCTAGGTTCGAATGGCGATAGACTTTTATTATTTACACCGTAATACAAGGCAGTAACTCCTGCTACGGCTGTTAGCTTTTCATTGAAACGATGTTTCAGTTGGGCAAAAGGTTGTATGATAGGAACAATATCTTTAGCATCCCATCTTTTTTGCCATTCCCCAAAACGTACCGTATCAGGATTACTTACATCAATAATCACCTGCTTTCCTTCATCTTGGTAATTGACTTGAAGAATATCAGCATTTAATCCGAGCTTCAAACTTGTTTTCTTACTAAGCTTTTTGGAGTAATTAAAATAGGCACTGTATTTATTTTCTTTAAACACATAATTTAGAATAGGCACTTTTTGATTGATTACAAATTGACCTTCCGCAACACTTCGATCGATGTATTCATGGTATGCATCCACCGATGAATGAGAGGCTGCGACTGTTGCTTTAATATAGCTATCGGATGATAATGGTTGGCTAAATGTTAAACCTAAGGTTCCCATTTTTGAGCCAAAATATTGATCTCGATCATTGGATCCATAGATTAACGTTTCCTCACTAGGTGCTTCTTCATCACTTATTAATATGTCAATATTGCTTTTTCCACCAATCCCAAAAAAGGCAAGATTGCCACCATTTTTTCGTGGGAAATTTACTCGAAATGAAGCATCTTGATAATTAGGAATAGCATCCGTTCCGACATTAATACCTAAGCCTTGAAAAAGTTGTAAAGAAGAATATCGATAGGTCGCAAGGTAAGATGCTTTGGATTTTTTTGAAAGTGGACCTTCGGCCATTAGCTCTGTTCCTAGAAAACCTAATTGGGCACTAAATTCATGTTTTTCATTATTTCCATTTCGCATTTTTAGGTCAAATACACCTGCAATGCCATTCCCGAATTCTGCAGGAAATGCGCCCGTAAAGAAATCCGAATTTTTAAGAAATTTATTATTTAAGATAGTAACTGAACCGCCACCTGTACCAGGAATTGAAAAATGATTTGGATTGGGAATATTAATCCCATCCAATCGCCATAAAACGCCGGTTGGCGAATTACCTCTAATAACAACATCATTTCTAGAGTCATCGGCCCCTTGGACGCCAGCAAAATTTGATGCCATCCTGGCTGGTTCACCTCGAGAACCAGCATACCTATTTGTTTCTTGAACGGAAAACTCTCTTGCACTAACAGTTGCCATTTCATTTGCAACTTCTCCATTTCGTCGTGCAGAAATGACGACTTCATCCATTTCTATAATAGATTCTTCCATACTGACATTTAGGATAACCTCCTTGCCTGCATTCACAATAATATCTTGAAGAATGACCTCTTGGTAGCCTAAATAACTAAAGGTCAATCCTAATCTTCCCAAAGGGACGTTTTCAATTTTAAAACGGCCATCAATATCGGAACTTGCACCTAGCAGTGCTTCTCCATCATTTTGAATTAAAATATTGACGCCAATAAGGGGGAAATTAGACTCTTTGTCGACAACTTCTCCGCGAATGGTTTGTGTGGATTGACTATAGCATAGCGAGCCAATCAATAAAGCCATAAATGTGATCATTGTTTTTTTCATAAGAATTGTTTTTTGATGAATGCTCAACCAAATGTTAGGTTAGGCGTAAAATCACTTCAAAACTAAGTCCTTAAATTAGGGACAAAATGAATACTTAATAGATAAACACTTTAAAATTTCACAAAAAGGAATATTTGCGTTTTACAAATTTTTAGTGTTTCACAATATTGATTAAATGCGTCAACGTTTTTACATTTTGTAAAAAAATGAAAAAATAATAGATTGTAAACCATGGGGAATTTTGGTTTTATTTGAGCAATATCTAGTGTAAAACATTGGTAATTATAGAGATAAGAGGTAAGAGATAAAGAGATTCCTTATTTAGATTTTATCTAAATAAATTTAGGCTCATATAATTATTGTTAATAAACTGTTATAAATTTTATTTTTGCACCGAAGTATAATGCGATTTGCTGCATTATAGTGTTGATTACTTTTAATACCATAAACATTCGACTAGGAATGATTATACATAAAACGTTCAAACTGAGTAAGCTAGTTTTAATACTACTTATTTTGCCAACTCTGATCTTTGCCGAACCAACAGCTGATGTTGGAAAGACAGTATTTAAAAATTATTGTGCTTCTTGCCATGCAAAGGACATGAAATCGGCGTTAACCGGTCCTGCACTGTATGGGGCTGAAGCTCGATGGGCAGATTTTGCTCGTGAAGACCTTTACGAATGGATAAGGAATTCGCAAGCTTTAATAGCTAAAGGCCATCCTCGTGCTACTGAATTGTGGAATGAGTACAAGCCTACGGTTATGACTGCCTTTCCAGCCTTAACAGATGAAGAAATTGAATCTGTATTACTCTATGTAGAAGGTGTCGGAAGTGGAGCTATTGGAGGTAAACCTCAAGTTACAGCTGGAGCCGGTGGTGTCGTAGCTGAAGAAAAATCAAATAACTACATATATTATATACTTTTCGGTCTATTAGGCCTTTTAGCGATTGTGCTTGCTAGAGTAATAAACAATCTTAGTAAGATAAGTGCCCAAAGGGATGGTACAGTATATGAAGGCAAAACATTGAAACAAACCTTAACTAGTAAGGGGTTTGTAACATTTGCTTTGTTTGGTTTGATAGTACTAGGAGGTTATACAACAGTAAATAAAGCCGTTGATCTAGGAAGGCAACAAGGTTATGCTCCTGAGCAACCAATTAAATTTTCTCATGAAACACATGCAGGTATTAATAAGATTGATTGCCAATATTGTCACGATGGGGCAAGAAGATCTAAGCATGCGGTTATTCCTGCAGCGAATACTTGTATGAATTGCCATACAGCAATAAAAGTAGGTTCTGAAAACGGAACAGCAGAATTAACGAAAATATACGCTTCTGTTGGTTATGACCCAAATACAAACAAGTATGTAGAGGATTATGCAAACAAATCTGAAGAAGAGATCGAAGCGATGTTTAAAAAGTGGATTTCAGACCAATATTTGGTAGGGAATGGAATTGAGAAACTAGATAAAGAAGGAGAAAGAGAAGTTAGAGAGCAATGGGATAATATCGTTGCATCATTAACAAATGATCAAAAGAAAACAGTAGGCGGTCCAATCGAGTGGACTAGAATACACAATCTTCCAGATCATGTTTACTTTAATCATGCACAACACGTTTCAGTTGGTAAAATTGAGTGTCAACAATGTCATGGTAAAGTTGAAAATATGGAGGTGCTTGAGCAACATGCACCATTATCAATGGGGTGGTGTATTAATTGTCATAGACAAACGGAAGTGAAATTCGATGGTAATGAATATTATGAGAGTTATGAAAAATATCATGAAGAGTTAGCCAATGGAACAAGAGATGGTGTAACGGTGCAAGATATTGGTGGGCTTGAATGTCAAAAATGCCACTACTAATTAACATATTCTTTAAGTAAAAATTATAATCCAACGAAAAGATGGATAAAAATAAAATTTGGATAGGCGAGAAAGATCTTACAATGGCTAAAGATTTTGTTGAAAATTCTCAAAAAGAATTTCAATCAAATCCAGCAATTGAAAACGCGAAACTAGCAGAAGGTGCAATGCAGTTAGGTGGCGATCGAAGAGATTTTTTGAAAATGTTAGGTTTTGGACTAGGAGCTGCAACAATGGCTGCTGGATGTGATATTCCAGTCAAAAGAGCAATCCCATATGTTGTGAAACCAGATTCTATCATTCCAGGAGTTGCAACCTATTATGCTTCGACCTTTATTGAAGGTGGAATTGCTGAACCTATTCTTGTGAAAACAAGAGAAGGTAGGCCGATTCATGTTGAAGGAAATAGCATGATTACAGGGCATTCAGGAGTTTCTCCAAGAGCCCAAGCATCTGTTTTAAGCTTGTATAACACAAATAGGTTTCGAACACCACAATTGAATGGTGCTGAAGGATTTACAAATGCAAGTTGGGATAAGCTAGATGCTAGAATGGCAGATGCGTTGAAAGGAGCTCGAAATATTCGTGTGATTACGAATAGTACTGCAAGCCCATTCGCTAAATCAGCTATGAATGCATTTAAAAATAAATATCCGAATGCATCTATCGTTAGTTATGATTCTGTTTCAGCTGCTGGATTGTTAAGTGCAAATGAAATGTGTTTTGGATCAAAAATAGTTCCTGCATATCATTTTGACAAAGCGGATGTGATTGTGAGTTTTGATGCAGATTTTCTTGGAGCATGGTTAGGTGGAGGATATCAAGCAGATTATGCAAAAGGTAGAAAAGTAGCTGATGTAAATAATCCTAAAATGTCAAGACATATTCAAGTGGAATGCCACATGTCGTTGACAGGATCAAATTCAGATAATAGAATTTTAGTTAAGCCATCAGAGCAAGGTGCAGCGATTGCTGCCTTAGCCAGTGAAATAGTTGGTGGTGTTAGTGGTCCAAAGCTAAATGCAAAAGCAACAAAAGCTATTAAAAAAGTAGCGGCACAATTAAAAGCGGCTGGTTCTAAAGCATTGGTAGTAAGTGGCAGTAATAACACTTACGAACAAGTACTAATAAATGCAATAAATAATGCACTAGGTGCATATGGAAATACGATTTCTTTAAGTGGGGCAAAAACAAGCTTTACAGGTGACGAAAGAGATATAGAAACGTTGTTGAATGAATTGCCATCAAATAATATTGATGTCGTGATTTTTAACCAATGTAATCCACTTTATGATTCTCCAAATGCAGCAAAACTTAAAGCAGCATTAAGTAAAGTAAAAACTAAAGTAGCTTTATCCTTTTCACCAAATGAAACATCAGCAATTTGTGATGTAATCGCACCCGTCAACCACTTCTTGGAAAGTTGGGGTGATGCTGATTTAGGTGGTGGAGCAAAGAGTATTGTACAACCTACGATAAGTAAATTATTTGATACACGACAAAGTGAAGAATCGTTAATGAGATGGTCAGGAATCGCTATTGATGGTGATGACTATGCTCTTGGAGCAATGAAAAAGGCTTGGAAAAATAATATTTTTCCTACTCAATCTAATTTTGTAAGCTTCCAAGGATTTTGGGATTCTGTGTTGCATGATGGTGGATTTAAAGGTACATCGAAAAGTTATAGCTTTTCTGCACCTTCACTTGCAGGAATTAGTGGTAAAATAACAAAACCTTCAAATGCTGAATTAGAGATTAAATTCTTTGAATCTGCTCATATGGGTAATGGAAGTGGTTCTGAAAATCCTTGGCTAATGGAAATGCCTGATCCAGTAACAAGAACTTCTTGGGGTAATTATCTAGCAGTTCCTGTAAATTTTGATGGTGTTCGTACAATGTTAGGTTATAACGACCTTAAAGACGGAGATTTAGTAGACTTAAAAGTTAAAGATGTAACGTATAGAATTCCTGTTGTTCAACAATTTGGGCAAATGAAAGGAACTGTTGCATTAGCATTAGGATATGGTCGTTCAAATGGAGGGCCCGTTGGAACAAACGTAGGAGCGGATGTAAATTCTGTTTTAACCTTAGAAAAAGGACATATACAATATTATAATACCAATGTTTCTGTTAGTAAAAAAGTAGGAACAGAGGAAAATTTCTCATGTGTTCAATATCATCACACCTTTGGTATTAAAGGACAAGATACTGAAACAGGGGAAACCATTAATGCAGATGAAGCAGCATTAGTTTCAGTTACATATGGTGTTGTCAAGCAAGGTTACCAAGGATCATTGACTGATCGATCTGTCGTATACAATACTTCAGTTGGTGAATTGAAAAATAGTATAGCACGATTAAAAGAAAAAAGAGCAGAGGCTCAGCATTTGAATGAAAATACCATGTATCCATTTGATGAATACACGGAAACAAAATATAGTCAGGGGCATCACTGGGGAATGCATGTAGATCTTAATGCTTGTACAGGATGTGGAGCATGTACGATTGCTTGTATGTCTGAAAATAATGTGCCTGTAGTAGGAAAGAGAGAAGTAAGCAGACACCATGAAATGACATGGTTACGAATTGATAGATATTTCTATGGTGAAGTAGAAAACCCAAATACGGTTTACCAACCGATGATGTGTCAACATTGTGATAACGCTCCTTGTGAAAATGTTTGTCCTGTAAATGCGACGAATCACTCTTCAGAAGGTCTGAATCAAATGACATATAATAGATGTGTGGGTACAAGATATTGTGCAAATAACTGTCCGTATAAGGTTAGACGATTTAACTGGTTGGATTATACAACAGCAGATATTTTTCCTGCGAATCAGGTGGGGTTAGGATTGGATACGGAAGTTCCATTTTATGGAGATAACTTGACAAGAATGGTTCTTAATCCGGATGTAACCGTAAGGTCTAGAGGGGTTATAGAAAAATGCTCTTTCTGTGTTCAAAAAATTCAAGCAGGTAAATTAACTGCTAAAGTAGAAGGAAGAAGATTGCAAGATACGGATGTAACATCTGCATGTGCATCTGCATGTCCTTCAGGTGCAATTACATTTGGTGATATGAATAATAAGAAAGGTGATTTATCTAAAAAATTACATTCTGA
Source organism: uncultured Saprospiraceae bacterium (assembly GCA_937924805.1). Lineage (GTDB taxonomy): Bacteria > Bacteroidota > Bacteroidia > Chitinophagales > Saprospiraceae > JAHDDO01. The sequence continues at coordinate 9,925 of CALDTZ010000037.1, read as the reverse complement.
TTTGAATTATATAGCATTGGAGGAAGTGAATGTTAAGTCATCCGTGACTTATACGATGAAGGTGAATAATAGGGACGCATCTTTAGATGCTTAAGACATTAAATTAAACTTAACTCAATAAATTACAACGAATGAGTCATTATGTAAGTCCAATAAGGGAGCCACTAATTACTGGCAGCAAGACTTACCACGACATTACTGAAGATTTGGTTTCTCCAACAGAGAAAGTACCTACAGCATCGTGGATTATTGGTTTTATTATCGCCATTTCTTGTTTGGCATTTGGTCTATTTTGTATTGCATGGACTGTATGGCATGGTATCGGAACGTGGAATTTGAATAGAACTATTGGATGGGGATGGGATATTACCAACTTCGTTTGGTGGATTGGAATAGGACACGCTGGAACTTTAATCTCAGCCATCTTATTGCTTTTTAGGCAAAAATGGAGAACGGGTGTAAATAGAGCTGCAGAAGCGATGACTATATTCGCCGTTATTTGTGCTGCTTTGTTTCCTGGAATACACGTAGGTAGAGCTTGGGTTGTATTTTATTTCTTCCCTTACCCGAATACAAGAGGTCCTTTATGGCCAAACTTTAATTCACCACTATTATGGGATTTATTTGCGATTAGTACATACTTTACGGTATCCTTGTTGTTCTGGTATACTGGTTTAGTTCCTGATTTTGCGACAGTAAGAGATAGAGCGAAAGGATTTAGAAAGAAAATATATAACTTCTTGTCTTTTGGATGGACGGGTTCTGCAAAGCACTGGCAACGGTGGGAAGCTTTAAGTTTAGTATTAGCAGGTATTGCGACACCATTGGTACTATCAGTACACACGATTGTAAGTTTTGATTTTGCTACTTCTGTAATACCAGGATGGCATACGACTATATTTCCACCATATTTTGTTGCTGGTGCGATATTCTCAGGTTTCGCAATGGTACTTACCTTGATGTTAATCACTCGAAAGTTATTGAATCTTCAAGATTATATCACATTGGCTCATATAGAGTCGATGAATAAAGTGATTTTGGTAACAGGAACCATCGTAGGAGTTGCCTATTTGACAGAGCTTTTTATCGCTTGGTATTCAGGATATGTATATGAGCAATTTGCTTTTTTCAATAGAGCACTTGGACCTTATTGGTGGTCTTACTTTGGTATGATGTTTTGTAATGTTGTATCACCCCAATTCTTTTGGTTTAAGAAAATAAGAAGATCTATATTTTGGACATTCTTATTATCGATTGTTATAAATATTGGAATGTGGTTCGAGCGATTTGTAATTATTGCAACAACATTAGCTAGAGATTATTTGCCGTCATCATGGAGTTATTATTCGCCTACATGGGTAGAGATGGGAATCTTTATTGGAACGATAGGATTGTTTTTTACTTTCTTCTTGATTTTTACAAGAGTAGCTCCAGTGGTTGCAATTGCGGAAGTGAAAAGTATATTAAAATCTTCAGGTGATCAATATGTAGGCGCGCATGATCCAAATGGTCACCATGATGATCACGGGCATCACGATGATCACGGTCATCATGATACAAGTCACAAAGAATCCCATGCTTCACATGATACTAGTCATGCAAAAGGAAGTGAAACTCCTGTGATGGTCATGGAAGACGAATTGAAAAAACTCGAGGGAATTGGGCCGAAAATATCGGCAGTATTGAAATCTTCTGGAGTAAAAACATTCGAGAAATTAGCAAATACTTCAGTTGAAGATTTACAAAATATATTAGATACTTCTGAAGGAAACTTTGGAGGTAATTCCCCTGAATCATGGCCAGAACAAGCGAAGTTAGCTTTTGAAGGACGATGGGATGAGTTGAAAGATTTACAGGACAGACTCGACGGAGGGAAATATTAAATAAGTAAAAGATAAATTTAAAGAACATGGCACATAACGAAGTCATATTTGGTTTATATAATGATGAAGAGGATTTGCTAAAGGCCGTTAAGGTTGCGAATGCTAAACATCTTGATATAATGGATGTGTATACTCCTTTTCCAGTGCACGGATTGGATCCACTACTTGGTCTTGAAGAATCGAGATTACATATTGCAGGATTCATTTTTGGAGCTTTAGGATTACTCACCGCATTTTTAGGTATGACTTGGATATTTACCAAGGATTGGCCGATAATTTTTGGAGGTAAGCCGTATTGGTCTGTTCCCGCATTTATTCCTATCACTTTTGAGTTGACAGTGTTATTTGCTTCGATAGGCATGGTTGTAACCTTTTATATTGTTAATGGATTAGGTCCAGGTGTCGTAAATGCTTATCTAGATGATAGAATTACAGATGATAAATTTTGTATAGCTTTTGACAAACACGAAGTTTCTACATCATCTGCAGAAAGCTTTTTTAAGTCAACAGGGGCTTCAGAAGTACATGAAAAAACAATTTAATAGCAATTAGGCAAAAAGATATGAAATATATTCAGCATACTATTTTACTAATGAGTGTCATCATCATGCTAAGTTTAGCATCATGTCAATCACCAGGAGGTGAATCTCCAGGAAGTGAGTTCATGCCAGATATGGCGCACTCAATTGCGTATGAAGCAAACTATTATAATTATTATTATAATAATACTTGGGGTAGCGAAGAGGAATATTATGCTTTTGCTCAGCCAAAATTACCAGTAAAAGGTACGGTGCCAAGATCTGCAAACGTAGGTTCGGTTCCATATTACTATGGCAACACTGAAGAAGAACGTACACGCGCTACCAATGAATTAATTGACAACCCTTTACCGATTACAGATGCAGGTTTAGCTTCATCTAAAGAATTGTACAATACTTACTGTGGGATTTGCCACGGTGAAAAGGGTGACGGTGGTGGATATTTAGTGAGAGACGATGGGGGGAAGTATCCAGTACAACCAGCGAATTTTTTACTTGATGAATTTGTAGGTGCATCCAATGGACGGTATTACCACGCGATTATGCACGGTAAAAACCTAATGGGGGCTTACAGTGATAAATTATCACATGATGAGCGATGGAATGTGATTCATTACATTCGGTCATTACAAGCTAAGGAGAAAAAATTGACGTACAATCAATTATCAAATACATTAAATTCAGTGGATAGACCAGCGGGTGAAATAGCTGTTGTAGAGGAAGTAGAGATGCATGATGCGCATGGACACGACCAACACAATGGACATCATGATCACCATAGTCATCCAGGTGAAGGCAATCACGAACACCATGATCATGACGGAAATGATGATACCCATCATGATGAACAAGATCATGATAGTCATGGAGATCATAATGATCACCACCATTAATTAATAATATTGAATAATCTTTAATAGATCATATAATGCAAAGTTTTGAATTCAATAATAGACTAAAGACAACATTACTATCTGGGATGGTAGTAGGTTTGTTATGTTTAGTTTTAACATGGCTATTACCCGGTGATGACCTTCATGCTCGATTCTGGTCGAACCTATTGCAAAATTCTGTCTTTTTTACAATGATTGCAGCTATGGCCGCATTCTTTATGGCAGCGAGTATTACAGCATGGGCTGGATGGTATACAACATTTAAAAGAATATGGGAATCCATGGGATTGTTTCTTATTGTAGGGCTTGTGCTCATGTTAATCATGGGTTTATCAGTCTATATGGGATGGAATCATTTATATCATTGGAATGATGCAGAGTCTGTAGCAGGGGATAAGATCTTAACGGGAAAAGCTTCTTTCTTAAATAAGAACTGGTATTTGTTTGGAACGATCGTATTTGTTTCTATGTGGTATTTCTTTGCAAATAGATTTAGATCTTTATCATTAGCAGAAGAAAAACATGGAGAAGATAAAGACTTTTCCCACCACCGAAAAATTCGGATATATGCTGCAGCTTTTTTACCGATAATAGGTTTTACAAGTGCAGCAATGATATGGCAATGGATCATGTCTGTAGATGCGCACTGGTATAGTACCTTATTTGCTTGGTATGCATCAGCGAGTGCTTTTGTTTCTATGATTTGTTTAACCTTATTGATCTTAATTTATTTAAAAGGTAGAGGGTATTTTGAAATCGTAACAACAGAACACTTACATGATTTAGGAAAACTATTATTTGCATTTAGTATTTTTTGGACGTACTTATGGTTTTCTCAATTTATGCTTATTTGGTATGCCAATGTAGGAGAGGAGACAGGATATTTCAAACTTCGAATGCACGAATACCCAATTCTTTTTTGGGGTAATTTATTAATAAACTTTATACTACCTTTCTTTGTTTTAATGAGGAATGATACGAAGCGAAAACTAGGTTCATTAACGTTTGTAGCTATTTTCGTTTTCATCGGACACTGGGTTGATTATTTTCAAATGATTAAACCAGGAGTGTTGCATACTACACATGAATTAGCTGGTCATGGTCACGGTCACGATCATGGTCATGAAGGTGCTGGACATGCTGCAGAGCATGGCGCACATGCGGTAGAACATGTTTCACATTTTGTTGCGGGCTTTACGATTCCTGGCCTTTTAGAAATAGGAACTTTTATTGGATTTTTATCTCTTTTCTTATTCTTTGTATTTAATTCATTGAGTAGAGCTAGTTTGGTATCAGAACATGATCCATACATACATGAGAGTTTACATCACCACGTTTAAACATTTTCAAGAATAATACATATGCTTGGATTAGTCATAATATTAATTTTTATCCTATTAGCTGTCATAACGGTACAGTTAAGTAGAGTTTCAGAGTTGGCCTCAAAAATTAGAGGTGAAGCTGAAGTAGCAAGACAAAAGAACGACAGAACTGCATTTTGGTTGGTCGTATTCATGGTTGGTTTCTTGATATTCTGTGTTGTATCGGCATGGTATTACAAAGATGTAATGTTAGGGTACGGACCTCACGAATCAGCTTCGGCTCACGGTGGTGATCTTGATAGCTTGTTTAACATCACCTTGTTTTTTACAGGGATTGTTTTCATTATCACGCATATTGCCTTATTCTGGTTTTCGTGGAAATATAGAGAACAAGAAGGTAGAAAAGCAACATTCTTTGTACATAGTACACAACTAGAGATTATTTGGACGGTAATTCCAATTATTGTCATGACGTATTTAGTTGTAAAAGGATTGTTTATCTGGAATGCAACCATGGCTGATATGAAACCGGGCGAAGATCACTTAGAAATCGAGGCTACAGGTTATCAATTTGCTTGGGATTTAAGATATCCTGGTGCAGATAATATGTTAGGAACTAGGGATTATAGACTTATTAATTTGGCAGATAATCCACTTGGACAGGATTGGACGGACGAAAAGAATATTGATGATTTCTTGCCGACTGAAATAGTGTTGCCTGTTAACAAAAAAGTTAGAGTCCGAATTACTGCTAAAGATGTATTGCATAACTTCTATTTACCTCACTTTAGGGTAAAAATGGATGCAGTGCCTGGTCTACCAACGTATTTTGCGTTTACACCGACAAAAACAACACAGCAATACAGAGAGTCACTCAGAGAATATCCTGAATGGCAAACACCAGCCGATGAGTCAGATCCTGATGGTCCTCAACGGTGGGAAGCTTTTGATTATGAATTAGCTTGTGCCGAATTATGCGGTAAAGGACATTATAGTATGCGTAGAGTTGTTCGAATCGTAGAAGAAGACGAATACAATGAATGGTTATCGCAACAAACATCATATTATTTGTCAAATGTTAGAAATACAGATGCAGATCCATTTAAAGGTGGACTTTTGGGAGCAGAAATTGCAAATAGAAAAGTAGAGTTACTTACCGATTTTGAAAGCGCATTGAATAGTGACGATGCTTCAAACGCTAAAGTAAACTTGAAGCATGTGTTCTTTAAAACGGGTTCTGCTGAATTAGAAGATTTATCAAAACATGAATTAACTAATTTAAGTAAGATCATGTCTAAATATAAAGATGTAGTTGTTGAACTTGGTGGCCATACAGATAATGTTGGTGATGCTAGTTCAAATCAATTATTATCTGAATCGAGAGCAAAATCTGTAAAGTCTTACCTTGTTAATAAAGGTGTAAATGTAGATCGATTGCAAGCTAGAGGATATGGACAAAATAGTCCTATATCTGATAACGGAACTGCAGAAGGAAGACAAGAAAACAGACGTACAGAATTGACTATTATTTCAAAGTAAAAAATTTTATCAGTTTATGGCTGAAATAACTACTTATAACCCGGATGTGCTTATTGAAGAAAGTGGATATGATGATCACTTTCATGATCACCATCATGGTGACAAATACCAATCGAATTTCATAAATCACTATGTATTTTCGATGGATCACAAAATTATTGCCCGTCAGTTTTTGATGACTGGAATATTTTGGGCTATTATTGGTGCAGGTATGTCAATCATATTTAGGATGCAATTGGGTTTTCCTGAGGAAAGTTTAACATGGATTAAACCCTTATTAGGTAAATGGATAGTAGTCAATGAAGCTGGAATGGGTTCACTAGCCCCTGAATTCTACTATGCACTTGTAACCATGCACGGTACCATACTGGTTTTCTTTGTATTGACTGCAGGATTGAGTGGAACCTTTAGTAATTTATTGATACCACTTCAATTAGGTGCAAGAGATATGGCTTCACCATTTCTAAACATGTTATCTTACTGGTTTTTCTTTTTGGCTAGTGTGGTTATGTTTTATTCATTGTTCTTGAGTACAGGGCCTTTCTCAGGTGGATGGACAGGTTATCCTCCTCTTAGTGCATTGCCTCAAGCATCGACAGGATCGGGTACTGGAATGACCTTATGGTTGGTTAGTTTGACACTGTTTGTAGTATCTGTGTTATTAGGTGGTATTAACTATGTTACAACGGTATTAAATTTAAGAACAAAAGGTATGACTCTATGGAGAATGCCTTTGACAATATGGGCTTTCTTTGTGACAGCTATTTTAGGAATATTATCTTTTCCAGTATTGGCATCAGGATTTTTCATGTTGATTTTTGATAGAGGCTTAGGTACTAGTTTCTTTTTGAGTGAAATCTTTATTGAAGGTCAAGCACTTGATAGAGTAGGCGGTAGTCCAATTTTGTATCAGCATTTATTTTGGTTTTTAGGACACCCAGAGGTTTACATAATTATATTGCCTGCAATGGGATTAGTATCTGAAGTTTTATCAGTACATGCACGGAAACCTATATTCGGATACAAGGCTATGGTACTTTCGATATTAGCCATTGGATTTTTATCATTTATAGTATGGGCACACCATATGTTTATGTCTGGAGTTAATCCATTTATATCTAATTTCTTTGTCATCTTCACCTTAATTATTGCAGTTCCATCAGCCGTCAAGGTATTTAACTGGATTACCACCCTCTGGGGCGGAAATCTACGACTGGTCACACCGATGTTATTTGCGATAGGGTTTGTTTCAATGTTTATATCTGGTGGATTAACTGGGATATTTTTAGGTAATTCGGCGATTGATATTCAAATGCACGATACATATTTCGTTGTTGCACACTTCCATATTGTAATGGGTATTGCAGCTTTCTTTGGAATGTTTTCTGGTGTTTATCACTGGTTCCCTAAAATGTTTGGACGATTTATGAATGAAACTATGGGGAAAATCCACTTTTGGGTAACCTTAGTTGGTGCTTATGCAATATTTTGGCCTATGCATTATTTAGGAATGGCTGGTGTACCAAGAAGATATTATAGTTTTGATACGTTCGATGCATTTAGACACTTTGGCGATATGAACCAGTTTATTACAATTGCAGCTATCATTGTATTTGCGGCTCAGTTATTATTTGTAATAAACTTCTTTTATAGCATATTTAAAGGAAAAGAGCAAAAAGTTAAAAATCCTTGGGGAGCAACGACTCTTGAATGGACAACACCCATTAATGCTGGACACGGAAACTGGCCAGGTAAATTACCTGTTGTGCATAGATGGGCATACGATTACGGTAAAGATGGTAAAGAGTTTATACCACAGATTGTACCGATGGAAGAAGGAGAAGTAGCAGGTGATCACTAAGAATTGAAATTTTTGAACCGAACGAATAACATATCGATTTCAGCAATTGCTAAGAAACCAAGTTTCATAACAGAATTTGGAGTACTAGTAAAATTTAAGTTATCTACAATTGTAGTATTGACTTCGATTTTAGCTTATGCTATTGGATTAGCTGGTTCTACCTTAGATATGTCAACGCTTTTTTGTTTAGCTGTAGGTGGATTTAGTATCACCTTTGCTGCGAATGCAATGAATCAAGTCCTGGAAAGAGACTTTGATAAGTTAATGGATCGAACAAAAGATAGACCTGTAGCAAGTGGAAGAATGACCATTTCTAACGCTGTACTTATTTCGGGTGTTTTGAGTGTGATAGGAATCATACTACTTTCAATGATAGGACCAGTCGTGGCATTGTTAGGTACCGTTTCATATTTGCTTTATGCATTCGTTTATACGCCATTAAAGCGTACAGGAACGATCGCAGTAGCCATCGGAGCAATCCCAGGTGCCTTACCAATATTAATTGGAACAACTGCAGCAGAAGGAAGTATTACCTTATTTGGTTTGATGTTATTTTTTATCCAATTTTTTTGGCAATTTCCTCATTTTTGGGCGATAGGTTATTTATCATTTGATGATTACAGCAATGCTAATTTTAAGTTGTTGCCAGAAAAAGAAGGAATCATAGACAGAAACTTGGGGCTAAGCTCTACTATTTATGCACTTCTTATTTTGCCGGTTTGTTTGGTTTGTTATTATTTAGGGAATATCAATATCATTGAACTTAGTAGTTTAATGGTATTATCGATAATATATGTAGGATACAGTTTCAATTTCCATAAACAGTTTGATCGAGTATCAGCGAGGAAATTGATGTTTTATTCATTCTTTTATATACCAGTAGTTTTAATTACACTTTTAGTTTTTTAATATGTCTACTGCTATAATTGAAACTTCATATAAAAAAAGATTAAATCCAAAGAAATTTGCACTTTGGGTATCATTTGGATCTATCATAATGATGTTTGGATCGTTAACAAGTGCATATATCGTAAAGCAAGCTTCTGGAAATTGGTTAGAGTTTATTATGCCTAATCACTTTATCATCAGCACCATTTCAATCATTTTGAGTAGTGTATTTTTACACCTTTCATTTAATGCATTGAGAACGCATAAGAAAGCCATGTATCAGATTGGTTTAGTCTTAGCGGTAATTTTAGGATTTAGTTTTGTGGCCTTTCAATATTATGGATGGTCAGCATTATTTAGTGTAGGCGTTGATTTAAAAGGCAATGCTAGTGGATCGTTTTTTTACTTGATTACTGGGCTTCATGCCTTACATGTTTTAGCAGGAATTGCAGCTTTATTTGTTGCTGTATTTCATGCATTTACTTTGAAATTTAAGCCGTCTACAATGCGGATTAATCGATATGAACTTGTTGTTCACTATTGGCACTTTGTAGGCATTTTGTGGATATATTTATTAGGATTTTTAATTCTTTGCAAATAGAGAAAATATTAAAATGGCGGATACTTTAGCACATACGCATAACGATAATCACAGTGGTACAGACTGGGATGGTGCAAACGAACCATTCAAAGCTTCCTACGGAAAGCCAATGATGTGGTATTTTTTATTATCAGATGCATTTACGTTCGCTGGTTTTCTTATCGCATATGGTGCGTTGAGAATCAGTATGAAGACTTGGCCTGTTTCAGACTTTGTTTTCAGTACTTTTCCCGGAGGATTTCATCATAAGCCTTTATATTTCGTAACGGTGATGACCTTTATTCTCTTATTTAGTTCTTACACGATGGTAAGGGCCGTTCAAGAAGGGCAGCAAGAAAATAAACAAGGGGTTGTATTCTGGATGGTATTGACAATTATTGGTGGTATTGGATTTCTAGG
>CALDTZ010000036.1 GCA_937924805.1 uncultured Saprospiraceae bacterium | reverse complement strand
AAATAAAAAAAGCTCGAGACTTCTCTCGAGCAAAAACGAATTTTACAATTTAATAACCAAAACTTACACGATGTAAATATATAACATATTATTATAAATCACAATATGTAATTCATTGAATTTAAGTTTATTACTTATAATTAATTTAATTAATATGTAATTGCTTTGAAAATGTGATGTATATATATTTATTCAACGTTTAAATAATTAAGAATTTAACATATAGGATTTATTATATGTTTTGATTTTACCTGATTTGACGAAATTATCAAGTAAAAAATCAATTGCTTGTACGCCTTCTAGCGTAAGATCACGCGTAAATTCATTAACATATAAGTCGATATGTTTTTTCATTACAACAGGATCCATCGATTGCGCATTTGACTTCACATATGGAAGGACGAGTTCGGGATGGTCAAAAGCATAGTTTATACTTTTTGACAATAGTTGAGAGATTTCTAGCTTAGTCTTCAATGGTAATGACTTCAAAACAGCAATTCCACCCAAGGGTATAGGTAGTTTCGTTTTTGATTCCCAATATTCACCAAGATCCAATAGTTTGACAAAACCTTTTTGTTGATAGGTGAATCGATTTTCATGAATAATAACTCCTGCATCAATGGCTCCACTCTGTATGGCATCTTCGATATCAGAAAATAGCATAATCTTTTTCTTTACATTTACTTTTGAAGCGAAATCAAATAGGAAGTTAGCGGTTGTAAATTCACCAGGAATTCCAATTCTTTTTCCTTCAAGCTCTTTCAAGTTCAGTCCTTTGTTTGAAATCAGTAATGGTCCCACTCCAACGCCTAAAGCAGAACCATAGGGTAGTAGTTGATATTTTTCGGTAAGGTATCCAAAAGCATGGAAGCTTAGTTTTATAACATCATAATCACTTTCAAAAGCCCATTGGTTTAAGGTTTTGATATCCTCTAAAGAAACATCCCACAGATAAGGACTTTCGATTTTTTTATGGACGAGAGCATCAAAAATAAATGTATCATTTGGACATGGGGAATATGCTATCTTTATATTCATATTTGTAAATATATAAATACTATATTCTTCAATACGTTTAAAAATAGTGGAATGAGTGGAATGAGAATTATCTACGAAGACAATCATTTAATCGGAGCATACAAACCGGCGGGTATGTTGGTGCATGGAGATCGCACGGGTGATAGGACATTAATGGATGATATAAAAGCTTACATAAAGTGGAAATACAAAAAACCAGGAGACGTTTTTTTGGGATCGTTTCATCGTTTGGATCGTCCTGTATCCGGTGTTGTTATTTACGCAAAAACAAGTAAAGCGCTCGAAAGAATGAATGTATTAATGAAAGACCGAAAAATAGAAAAAACATATTTTGCGGTTACAGATGTACGTCCAAAAGAGCCGATGGCAAGACTTACGCATTATCTTATGAAAATTGAATCTAAGAATACTTCTAAAGCATTCGATTTGCCCAATAAAGGTCGAAAGGAAGGTGTTCTTGATTATGAATTATTAGGATATACAGATGGATTGAGTTTTTTAAAAATTAAATTAATAACTGGTCGATCACATCAAATTCGAGCACAATTCAAAAAAATAGGTTCACCACTTCTTGGTGATATTAAATATGGGAGTATAAGGAAACTCAAACACGGAATTGCTCTACACTGTGCAGAAATGAAATTTATACATCCTGTTAAGAAAGAGGAAATTGCGATAAAAGTGCCTCCGATGGACGTTGAACCATGGACAATCTTTGATATGGTATAAATAAACTGTTTTAATTCAAAAAAATGATTTACTTTTGCGCTCGGTGAGGGCAACACAGCTAGCTCCTTCTGAACTCCCCCAGGGTAGAAATACAGCAAGGGTAGGAGGTTGAGCAGTTTGGTGGTGTTCCTCACTTTTTTATTACACCAAACCATTCATTAAAAAAGCTAGCTTATGATGTTTTTCATTGACACTGCAAATCTGGATCAAATTAAAGAAGCAAATGATCTTGGAATATTAGATGGCGTTACAACCAACCCTTCCCTAATGGCTAAAGAGGGGATAAGTGGTAAAAACAATCAATTAAAGAGGTATAAAGAAATCTGTGATATCGTGGATGGTGATGTGAGTGCAGAAGTTATATCTACAGACTTTGAAGGCATGATCAAAGAAGGCATTGAGCTTTCTGAAATTGCGCCAAATATTGTTGTTAAAATACCAATGATCAAAGATGGAATCAAAGCAATTAGCCATTTAACGGCAAAAGGAATATCTACGAATTGTACGCTAATCTTTTCTGCGGGCCAAGCGTTGATTGCAGCAAAAGCAGGAGCTACGTATGTTTCGCCTTTTATAGGTCGAATTGATGATACGAATTGGGATGGAATGAGTTTAATTGAAGAAATTGCTGAGATCTTTGCTATGCAAGATTTTGATACAGATATTTTAGCTGCGTCTATCAGAAATGCAAAACATATCGTTGATGCTGCCAAAGCGGGGGCTGATATCGTAACTTGTCCCCTTAATTCCATTTTGGGTCTTTTAAAACACCCATTAACGGATATCGGATTAGAGAAGTTTTTAGCAGATCACGCTAAGGCAAATGCTTAATTATTTAAAGAATTGTCAAATAAAAAAAGGGGTTTCAACCATTAAGTTGAAACCCCTTTTTTATGAACGATATTTTTATCCCATCGCCTTTTTAATCACACCTATAATTGCCATTACAGCCCCTCCACCTACTCCGCCACCAATGACACTACCCAAAATTCCGGCAATATCCATACCGCCATCGCCAGTAAGGCCACCCATTCCGACCAAACTCAATATTGTGCCTCCGAGTCCCCCTCCCGCTATTCCGGCTACCGAATTCCATAATGTTCCTAAAGAGCTGTTTTTCATCAAAGAGCCTGCTACGTTTCCTCCAATAGCACCACTTGCAAGAGAAATAATTGTTGCTAACATAATTTTAGATTTTAGTTTTGGTTATTGATTTAAATTCGTTAATTAATTCAATTTACGAAATATATTTTAATAAAAATCCATAAATGAAAGTATAAAACATTGAATAAGTTCAGATTTGCGATATTTTATTTTATGGTATTTAATTTTTTTTTTGGTGTGAGACTTTCGTTGGTATTGGCATGAATAAAACAATAATCATTTCATAAACATTCAATAAACTAATTTAAAAGGAGGGTGTTAATATTTTAAATGCTTAAAAGTGGCAGAGAAGTCATTTGTCAAAAGCGTAATTTTCAATAGAATACATTTAAAGACGAATACGACCTCTTTTATTTCAATCTATTCTATTAATCATTTACTTTGTGTATCAATAAGAAAACAATTCATTTTTATGAAGAAAGCATATATCTTAAATAGTTGCAATACGTGTATACGTATTTTAAAAGAACTTGAGTGGGATGGTGAAGTCCAAAATATAAAAGATAAGCATATTGATGCTGAAACCCTAGATAATGCATATTGTCAGGTTGGAAGTTATGAACAATTATTTAATAAAAGAGCCATGAAATATCGTGCATTGAAAGCACAGGTAGAGCCCTTGACAGAAGAAGGTTTCCGGAAGCATATTTTAGGTGAATACACTTTTTTAAAAAGACCTTTCTTTGTCATAGGCGATAAAATAATAGCAGGAAATAGTAAAAAGGTTGTTGAAGAGGTTCGTCAAGCATTAGAATCATAAATGATAGTAAAAGAAAATATTCGTGACGCGTTTAAGGGAATCCAAGATGATATTTGCTATCAATTGGAGCAATTCGATGGTGAAGGTACATTTCAAGAAGATCTTTGGACAAGACCAGAGGGAGGAGGTGGAAGAACCCGGATTATTAGAAGTCAAGTTATTGAAAAGGGAGGCGTAAATTTTTCAGAGGTTTATGGTCCTTTACCTTTGAGTATTTCGAATGGGATTGGTATTGATCCATGTGACTTTTATGCAACTGGAGTCTCAATTGTTTTGCATCCAAAGAATCCTTTTGTACCTATCATTCATATGAATATCCGGTATTTTGAAACATCGATTGGTAAATGGTGGTTTGGTGGAGGGATTGATTTGACCCCCCATTATGTTTTTGATAAAGATGCTGTTCAATTTCATACGCATTTAAAATCCATTTGTGATAAGCATAATCCAGATCACTATCCAGCTTATAAAAAATGGGCGGATGACTACTTCTATATCAAGCATCGAAAAGAAACAAGAGGCGTTGGAGGAATATTTTTTGATCGTTTGAGTGGTGAAAAAAAGGAAAAGCCATCTCATTTCGAATTTGTTAAAGAAGTAGGAAATGCTTTTTGTCCAATCTATTTGTCGATTGCCACTCAGCGAAAGGAAATGAAATATACGCAAGAAGATCTTCACTGGCAGCAAGTACGTAGGGGCAGGTATGTAGAATTTAATTTAGTTTGGGATCGAGGCACCAAATTCGGTTTAGAGACAGATGGACGAATCGAGTCCATACTTATGAGTATGCCTCCTAAAGCAGCTTGGGAATATGATTATAATCCTAGTAACAACAAACTAGCATTGGAGACACAAAAAAAGTTGCGGAAAGATATAGATTGGGTTAATCACAAATTAAGTGAATAAGGTCAGATCGAACGGTATTACTTTTGTTTCCCGCCCGGTCAATAATGTAAATATCTAAATATAAGGAATCCATAGGGTAGGCTTGTGGAGATTCGCAAGGAGGAATATTTTCAGGGAATACACAGCAAGTTTGCAAAACGGTTAATTCCATATCAATAAGTACACCTTTTTGAGCAATTCCATTCGGTACTTCAGGGATTAGATTTGCTTGGTCATACAATTGATCCGTTCGACTATCAAAAACAAAAAGGTTGAAAATGCCATCTTCTTGGTCATTACCAATATCACCATCTCCGTCTTCTATGCTTAAAAACAAAGTTAAAAAATCATTTGCTCCACTTCCTTGAAGCATCGTGTCTTTGCTTATTTTGATGTATTCAAGTGAAGGTACTTCACTTAGGTTAGGTCCTTGGACACAAGAAACAATTCCAGCTAAAGTGATAAAGAATATTATTCTAAAAAAGATTTCCATACTTTCGCAAATGATGCTTAAAACTACAATTTTTTGACGATAGAAGAGATAGAAAGAAAACGATTATTATTCGAACGAGAAAAGCTCTCATTTGATTCTATGGTTCGCGATATTTTTAACTATCAGTATCATCAAAATGACATTTATAACAAATACTGTAACGCAATTGGATGTCATTGGTCAGAAAATATGCCCTTAGTGGAAATTCCTTTTTTGCCAATCCAATTTTTCAAAACCCATGCTGTTAAAACAGGGGAATGGAAGGAGGAAACGGTTTTTAAAAGCAGTGGAACCTCAGGGCAATTACGAAGTAGGCACTTAGTTTACAATAAGAAATACTACCATGATCAAGCCATGCGAAGTTTTGAATCGTTTTATGGCCCTATAAAAGATATGATCATATTAGGTTTATTACCAAGTTATATTGAAAATGGAGATTCTTCATTAGTATCGATGATTGAATCTTTTATCGTTAAGTCCCAGCATCCTACAAGTGGTTTTTATTTGAATGAATTTGAAGAACTTCATGCTGTTATTGAGAATAATAAAGGGCAAACGATTGCACTTTTCGGTGTCACTTATGCCTTGTTGGATATCCTAGATCAACATTCTTTTACACGAAATAAAAATCTGCTAATCTTTGAAACAGGAGGTATGAAAGGTCGACGTAAGGAGCTCGTAAAATCAGATCTTTATTCTTTGCTTAAAAGTGGTTTTGGAGTTAAGACCATCTATTCAGAATATGGAATGACCGAATTGCTATCACAAGCGTATACGGTCAAAGAGCAAGTTTTTACGCCATCGATGTCTATGAAAATTTTGGTTCGAGAAATCAATGACCCATTTGATTATGTAAAAAATGGTAAACAAGGGTTATTGAATGTTATTGATTTGATGAACTATATGACTTGTAGTTTTATTGCTACCGATGATGTAGGTACGCTTTGCGCAAATGGTGATTTTCAAATATTAGGTAGAATGGATCACTCAGAAATCAGGGGATGCAACTTATTATATCCTACTTAAAAGTACTCATGCCATCTGTCAACCAATCAGCCAAAGCTTGTCTGTTACTTACTAGTTGAATCCTTTTTTGATCACTAGGGTTATTTATATTTCCAAGCTCTAAAAATAAAACAGGAGGGTGTGTATTTCTTATCACATACAGATTTCTATCCTGAGTAAATCCTTTGTAGCCTCGGCCTTTTTGAAATTCATCATACTTGTTTTTAAATGTTTTAAGCATGTGTTTAGCCAGTTTTTTACCTGTTTTACTTTTTTTATGATGATAGAAATAGACATCTCTTCTTTTGTCTTTGTGATTGCTGTCGATATGCAAAATAATTGCATATTGTTCCTTTACACCTTCTGATTTGTGTCTACTGTAAAGAGCATTTATTTTACTAACACGTTGTTGAAGCCTTGGAAGTTGCTTTGCAGGAATTTTTGCAGTCCCCATACAAAGTTCGTCTGTATCACAGATTAATACTTCATCATCACGGATTCCATCTTTATCCTGGATGATAATATGTGTAGTGGCTCCTTTGGAAATTAAATTCCTAGCTAATCTAAGCGCAATATCGTATGCATATTCATCCTCACACAACGCATTAGAGCAAGCACCACAGCAAGCTCCAGGGTCAGGACCTCCATGACCGCTGACGATGTAATAAACTTTACCTTTCAAACTTTCATCTTCGATGGTAACAGAAGCATACTTTTTTCCAAAAATAGGCTGATGTCGCACATTCCCCTTTGCAATTTTTTGAGGTGCTGCTTTTGCAATTGGTTTGACTGATGATTTCGTATTTGTTTTCGTAGATGTTGCGGATTCTTTTTGCGTTGAGGTATTGTCGCAATAAATATGATGTGGAACCCAAAGAATTTTACTGTCGATGTAATGTGTTTTACGAAGTTTGTTTTTCTTTATGCGCTCATTATACTCCTTTATGCTAACAGCAGTGTCCCAATCATCAATATTGATCGTAGACCGAATAGACTTGCCATTATATTTTACGATTTGAATGGGTAAGATGTATTCTTTACCTTTCTGTAAAGGTGTTTTGTTTGATAACTTATTGAGTTCATAAAATTTTGCCAAGTTACATGCATTTACATCTAGACTAAATCGACGCATTAAAGCGTAGCTTCCTTCACCCTCCAAAACCTTCGTGGTGTGATAGTAACTTTCAAAACCAAATAAGCTTGAAGTAAGTAATATAAATAAAATGGAAAGTGTAAATTTTAATTCGCTCATAATTAAACTGCTGTATACATATGTAAATTTATTATAATATGTTTTAAAATGCAATAAATTCAAGACAATTAATATTTTATGTATATTTAAAATTTATAATATGAATATGATATTGAATATTTACCTTTGTAACAATGAATAGCCTCAAACAAATAGGATACTTAATAGGGAAGGAATTTAAGATAGAATATCGCCAGCTTATAAGTTTGGCTAGTGTTCTTCTTTTTTTGATTTCAGCTTCTTTTGTTTGTTACAAAACGTTTATAAATATTAACGGATTAGCATGGATTTCATTATTCTGGATCATAATGATTTTTGCTGCTATAAATTTGATTGTCAAAAGCTATAGTCAAGGGTATGGTAGTAGAAAGCTATGGTATTACAGTTACTACCAATCATCGTCTGTTTTTATATCAAAATTGATTTACAATTTTGTAGTTCTTACTTTTATAGGGCTTCTTTTGTGGATGTTAATGACCTTGTTTTTTGGCTCTTTTATAAAAGACGTAAGCTTGTATTCTCAAGGTTTTTTCTTCGGAATTCTTGGGTTAAATGGACTTATGTCGTTTACAGCTTCTTTGATTACTCATTCTGAAAACAATGCAGTTTTAATGTCTGTGTTAGCATTGCCATTAACGTTGCCGATTGTTTTGTTGGCTGTTAAGATTCATGCTGTTAGTTTTGGGTTAATCCAAGATACTTCAGTTGGAGCAGACGTTTTACAACTGTTTGCTATAGGTCTGCTAATCATGGGTATGGGGATTTTATTATTCCCTAATGTTTGGCGCGCTTAGCCACACGACACAAAAGGTGATTTATTTTAATATGAGTAGTAATAATTGATTAATTACGTTTATTTTTGTTTGAACGATTTGGAACAATCACAAGTGTAGGAGTGACAATCTTGAATACTATGAAAAACGGTTGGTGGAAAATTTTAGGGGCAGTTATATTTACAGGTGTCCTAATTGTTGGATTGACGACGCCATTGAGACCAGGTATTGTTGAATCTTCACCTAGAGTTGCCGAAACGGGACAATCTGTTGATGTAAAAATCAAGGCCTACAATTCATTTTTTGCAGATGCTTTGGGTTTGAAAGCATGGTTGAAAATTTCAGATGATCATGTAATTAGTGCAGCTGCTATTGATGTAATATCCAATCGTGATATCATAGCTACTTTTGATATTCCTAATACTTTTTCTTCAAAGAAGGCGAAGGAAAAATCAACATTGATCCTTAATTCAGAGGTGGATGGTAATATTATTTTGCCAAATGCACTTGTTATAAGGTCTCAGGATGGTGGCACTTCACAAAATCAATGGACTCCATTTGATATTGATAAACTGCATAAGGTTGATAACTTTAGATTTCCATATCGAAGTACATTAAATGAAACGATCCGTAATACGTTTTTTCATGTTGCTATTTGGTTTGCCATGTTTATTCTACTTATCATTTCTTTAATTTATAGCATTCGATTCCTGATAAGTAAAGATCATACATTGGATATTAAAGCGAGTGCCTTCACATCAGTAGCGATCGTTTTTGGATTGATAGGAATTGCAACAGGATCTGTTTGGGCAAAGTTTACTTGGGGTGCTTACTGGACGTCTGATGTAAAACTAAATATGTCTGCTATAGCAATATTAATTTATTTAGCATATTGGATTCTTAGAACGTCTATTAAGGATATTGATAGTAGAGCAAGGCTCAGTGCCGTTTATAATATATTTGCTTTTGCAATGCTGATTCCACTAATTTTTATTATACCAAGATTGACAGATAGTCTTCATCCAGGTAACGGAGGTAATCCAGCGTTAGGCGGCGAAGATTTGGATAATACTTTGCGAATGATTTTTTATCCGAGTATTATTGCATTAACATTAATTGGAATTTGGATTTCCAATATTACGTACCGTCTAGAAATTGTTAAAGAAAAAGTGATGGGACTTTACTAAAGTTTTTTAATAATATTTAGAACATTTGTAAAAAAAAAACGAGATTTGTCTCGTACTTTAAAAAATGAAAAAACCATTTATAACCATTCTAGCTTCATTTTTATTACCTATTTCTTTATTGGCTTCCTCTGAGGATTTCTTTCGGTCTATAGGAAAGATATACTCTGTTGTTGCTGTTGTTGTAGTTCTGTTTCTTGCTATTATAATATATTTAGTAAGAATGGATAATAAATTAACGAAGTTGGAAAAACAAATTAAAAATGAGTCATAAACAAGATGCATTTTATGCAAGTGTGCTGAGAAATTTTGACAAAGCCGCTAGTATGACAGAATACCCTCAGGGACTGTTAGATCAAATTAAAGCTTGTAATGCGGTTTATCAAATGCAATTTCCTATTAAGATTGGAGATAGCTATGAAGTGATTGAAGCATACAGAGTCCAACATAGCCATCATAGGCTACCTACAAAAGGTGGGATTCGATTTAGCCATTTAGTAAATCAAGAAGAAGTCATGGCTTTAGCCTCTTTAATGACGTTTAAATGTGCAATTGTTGATGTTCCTTTTGGAGGAGCTAAGGGAGGGGTTAAAGTAAGCCCTAGAAAATATAATGCGGAGCAATTAGAAAAGATAACAAGAAGATATACGGTAGAGCTCGTTCGTAAAAATTTTATAGGCCCAGGAATTGATGTTCCAGCGCCAGATTATGGTACAGGTCCAAGAGAAATGGCTTGGATTTTAGATACTTACCAACAATTAAATAATGGAGAACTAGATTCTGCAGCTTGCGTAACAGGTAAACCTGTTGCTCAAAATGGTATTGCTGGGCGAACAGAAGCTACAGGTCGAGGTGTATATTATGGCTTAAGAGAATTAGTTAACCATAAACCAGCAATGAAAAAATTAGGATTGGAGCCTGGTTTTGCTGGTAAAACAATGGTCATTCAGGGACTTGGAAATGTAGGAAGCTACACAGGGTTGATATCTCAAGAAGAAGGTGATGCTAAAATAATTGCGATTTCAGAAATTGAAGGTACGATCGTTGACCAAAAAGGGTTGAATATAACCGACCTTATTGCTTACAGGAAAGAAAACGGGTCTATATTAGGATTTCCAGGATCAAAAACACTTGAAAATCGAGATGATTGGGTAGGATTAGAATGTGATATTTTAGTTCCGGCAGCTTTAGAAAGCCAAATTCACAAAGATAATGCAGGTAGTGTAAACGCTAAAATTATTGCTGAAGCGGCAAATGGCCCTGTAACAGCAGATGCAGAAGAAATTCTAAATAAAAAAGGATGTCTTGTTTTAGCGGATATGTATCTTAATGCTGGAGGTGTAACGGTTTCTTATTTTGAGTGGTTGAAAAATCTTTCGCACATCAGATTTGGTCGAATGCAAAAAAGATTTGACCAAAATACAAAACTGAATTTGGTAAATAAAGTAATGGAGATGACTGGCAAAACAATGTCAGACACTGAAAAGTCGATATTGACAAAAGGTGCGGATGAAATTGATTTAGTTCGATCTGGATTAGAAGAAACTATGGTTAGTTCATTCAACCAGATTTATGACATTTTTGATGGAAGTGATAAAGTAACGGACTTTAGATCGGCAGCATTTATTTGTGCACTAAATAAAGTAGCAAGTGATTATATGACACTAGGTGTATTTCCTTAGTAGATTTTATAAGACAATATATAAAAATAGCTCAAAATTGTATTTTGGGCTATTTTTTTTGATGTATTGATTCAAAGACCTAAATTTAAAGTATAATTATAAAAGCCAAGTAAAAAGGTGCAATAGAAAATATAATTTTATAAATTTGCCAAATCTAAAAATTAATTATCGAACATGCAGGAGAAAATGGACAAGACGGATTTAAAAATTTTAAAGCTACTTCAAAGTAATTCAAAGATTACGAATTTAGATTTATCAAAAAAAATAGGTTTATCACCAGCACCGACGCTCGAAAGAGTTAAAAAATTAGAAACATTAGATATTATAAATAGCTATCATGCTAAAGTAAATGCATCTAAATTAGGACTTGATGTGAGAACCTTTATTCTTGTATCGTTAGCATGGGCAAAAGAAAATGCCTATGAGAATTTCTTGGAAAAAATAAATAACATAACGGAAATCACAGAATGTTACATTGTGACAGGTGATGCAGATTTTTTACTTAAGATTATTTGTAAGGATATGCCAGCCTATGAAAAATTACTTTTCAAAAAGTTGTCAAAAATTGAGGAAATTGAGCGTCTCAAAACATTAATGACTTTATCAAAGGTGAAAAGTAATGCTGTTTTACCTTTTGACTATGAATAGGATTGAGTAAAAATCATTCAGTTCTCTGGGAAATTCATCATCCTAATTCATCGAGTACATCATTTCTTTTAGGATCTATACACATTGCCAATAAGGCATTGAACCCGATCGTTGAAAAAGCGAAAAGAGTTATGCCTCTGTGCACCCACTATTATGGGGAGATGGACTTGGATGAATCAAAATCATTGCTAACATCGGATAAGTTTATGTTAGAAGCTGGACAGACTCTAGTTGATCTGTATTCACCAAAGAGATTTGTAAGAATGCAATCTATTTTATTAAAAGTCTTTAACATAGACTTAAATCAATTAAATCATTTTTTACCTTTTTTTGTTTATAGTCAAATCCAATCAAGTGTACTTCATAATGGGTTAGCCTTACCCATGGATACGTTGATTTGGGAACATGCAAGATCATTAAATATGAAGTTAGGCGGTGTAGAATCTGTGTATGATCAACTGAGAACATTAAAGCGTATTTCATTATCATATCAACTTAAAATGCTTTCTGATCTGGCTAAAGCTCCTTCAAAGTTAAAAAAGCAAAGCATCAAAATGTTAGGATTTTATCTTGATGAAAATATCCTCAAAATTTATAAGTCTGGTAAAAAGCAATTAGGTAAAATAAGAAAACCATTATTGATTGAAAGGAACATTCAAATGGCATCGTTTATTCTAGGGAATTCAAGCAATTCGTCCTTTTATACAGTAGGTGCAGCCCATCTGGCAGGCGAAAAAGGTATTTTAAAGATGTTAAAGAAAAATGATTGTCAAATTTCTCCAATTTATTGAATATTTCAAAACATTGACATTCGTCTAACGTTGTATTGTTTTTGTCTTTTTAATAAATATACCTCCTATTTATTATTCAATTTTGTCTTTAATTCGATAGAATGAAACCAATAATTACTTTTTGTATTTGCTTATTTTTTAGTTTTCAACTAATCGGTCAAAATAAATATACCTACAGTGGATATATCAAAGATGCTTCCTCTGGTGAAACCCTAGTTGGTGCTAATCTAATTAATATTAACGATACAGATAAAGGTGCCAGCTCTAATGCATATGGGTTTTATTCACTTACATTAGATGAAGGAGAATATACATTTGTAGTATCATATTTGGGATATCAAGAACAAGTACTTGTGGTTACCTTAGATCAAGATGTAAGTGCGACCATTGAATTGTCTGAGGGTGTTTTATTAGGAGAAGTCACGATATCTGCGGAAGAACAACAAAAGGATAGTAATGTAGAAAGTACACAATTAGGTGTTGTTGATTTGCCGGTTTCAAAAGTTAAAAAATTGCCTGCTTTAATGGGTGAAGTAGATATTTTGAAAGCGCTTCAATTATTACCAGGGGTAGCATCAGCTAGTGAAGGTAGTTCAGGATTTTATGTCAGAGGTGGAGGGCCGGATCAAAATCTTGTATTATTAGATGAAGCGGTGGTTTATAATACAGGTCATATGTTAGGGTTTTTCTCTGTATTTAATGCTGATGTTCTAAAAAACACTAAACTTATTAAAGGAGGTATGCCAGCTTATTATGGAGGTCGTCTTTCATCGGTTGTTGATGTACAAATGAAAGAAGGTAATGATAAGTATTATGGTGTTGAAGGTGGGGTAGGACTCATTTCAAGTAGGTTAACAATGGAAGGGCCAATTGTTAAAGAAAAGAGTTCATTTATCATTTCTGGACGACGTACATACATATTAGATCTTGTTCAACCTTTTTTGAAAGGTGGAAATTTTGAAGGGACAAATTACTATTTCTATGATCTAAATACGAAGGTGAATTATCGAATTTCTGACAAAGATAGACTGTATTTAAGTGGGTATTTTGGTAGAGATGTATTGAAGTTTAATCAACCAAAGCGTGATTTCTCTTTTACATTACCATATGGAAATATTACAACCACACTACGATGGAATCATTTGTTTAATGACAAGTTGTTTTTTAATCTTTCGGCCATTTATAATGATTACCAATTAGAATTTGAAGGTGGACAATCTGAGTTTAACTTTAATCTATTCTCTGGTGTCCGTGATTATAATGTCCGATTTGATTTTGATTATTTTCCAAATCCTAAGCACAATATTAAATATGGATTAAATTATACCTACCATACGTTGACGCCGAATACTGCAAGTGCTACCAATGGGGAAGTAAATTTTAATTCGCCATTCGAACCAAAATATGGACAAGAGATTGCTGGTTATATTCAAGATGATTTTAAAGTAAATAAAAGATTCTCTCTAAATGCGGGATTGAGGTATTCTCTTTTTTCTCAATTGGGGCCTTATACCTCTAAATTAGATGGTACAGAATATGGCAATTATGAACCTGTTGTCACATATGATGGATTTGAACCAAGAATAAGTGCTAAATATTCAATAACACAGAGTTCTTCGGTAAAAGGTGCAGTCACCTTAACAAATCAGTATTTGCATTTAGCTTCTAATTCTAGTAGTACACTTCCTACGGATTTGTGGGTGCCAAGTACCGAGATTGTAAAGCCACAACAAGGAATTCAATACGCTTTAGGATTTTTCAAAAACTTGAAAAATAATGCTATTGAAACATCTGTGGAAATTTATTACAAAGATTTAAAAAACCAAATTGATTATTCAGATGACGTAGTACCTTCCTTATCACAAGAAGATGAAGATTTATTTGTTTTTGGAAAAGGGCGATCTTATGGCGCTGAATTTTTTGTTAGCAAATCTGCGGGCCGATTGACTGGTTGGTTAGGGTATACATTATCCAAAACCGAACGTTCATTTGATGAAATAGAAGGTGGAAGATGGTATCCGACCGTATTTGATCGAAGGAATGACTTATCGGTAGTGGTAAATTATAAGATTTCACCAAAATGGGAGTTTGGAGGTACATTTGTTTATGGGGATGGGCGTAATTTCACACCCTATGAGTCCTTTGCTTTCATTGAAGGGGGCATTAATACAATATTTGGCCCTCGAAATTCAGCACAATTGGCACCTTATCACCGGATAGATTTATCGCTAACATTTACACCAAAAGCCAATAGAGAAAAGAAAAAGTATAAAGGAAGTTGGAATTTTTCGGTTTATAATGCATACAATCGTAAAAACCCATTTTTTACTTTTTATGAAAGTGAAATATCTGATTCAGGTGCAGCACAGTTAAAAGCTTTTCAGGTAACAATATTCCCAATTATACCATCAATCAGTTATAATTTTAGATGGTCGCAAAATCCAAAATAGTTTTAAAATGAAAAAATTAAGTTATATACTCTTTTCAATATTCGTTTTGATCACTATTGGGTGCCAAGATGAAGTGATTCCAGTTACAGTGCCAAATGCAGAGCAATATGTAGTAGAAGGAGTTATTGAGGCTGGAGAAAATACCGGACCTTCGTATGTTATTATTAGTAAATCTGTTCCGTTTTTTTCTGAGATAAATCCAAATCAATTTGCTAGTTTATTTATTAATAATGCGGAAGTAGCCGTAAGTGATGGATCTAAAATAGTAAATTTCACAAAACTTTGTTTGTCTAATATTCCTCCAGAACTTCAGGAAACGGCAGGAGAGTTGGTTGGAATAAATGTTGATTCTACAGATGTTGATCTTTGTATTTATATTGATTTGAATGATGAATTAAATAGAACGTTTGGTGGAACCTACGATCTGAAAATTAGGATTGAAGATGATGAATTGTTTAGTACGACAACCATACCTGAATTGGTTGAATTATCTAATTTCGTTTTTAAGGATACACCAGGAGAATCAATAGATACCATGGCCCAATTATTTTGTACGATCAATGATCCTGAAGTAACAAATTACTATCGATATTTTACTGCTGCCGAAGGTTCAGGTCTAATTCCTCCTTTTAGTTCAATAACCGATGACGTTCAATTTAATGGGCAAGAATTTGAATTTCCAATATCTAAAGCAGAGCTTCCAACAGCAGATTTTGACGATTCATATGGTTTGTTTGAAATTGGAGATACCGTCCAAATTAAATGGACGACACTAGATCAAGCTCATTTTGAATTTTGGAATACCTTTGAATATGCAAGGAATAACCAAGGACCCTTTAGCTCTTATACACGTATTAAGTCAAATGTCGATGGTGGATTTGGAGTTTGGGGTGGATATGCTGTTCAATTTATAAATCTGATTGTTGAAAAGTGATCTTTTTTCGATCATAAAAAAGAATCGTTAAAATTGAAAACAAGAGAAGCATTAAACCTTGTATACTCACAGTATACCAAGGCCATGGGCCTAGTAGGTCATAGATGGTAGCCCCATTTGGTGGTCCAATCATATACATATAATTTGCAGCAAGCAATTTGTCAATAAAATACATAATGCAACCAACAACATTTAAGAATATCATCGAACGAAAAGCATCATAAAACCGGAGTCTCCATTGATAAACATAATATGGGTAAAGTGCTAGAATGACGAGTCCTGCATGAATAATAAAATATCGATGGTATTCAAAATGAGGAAAACTATGCTCGAGTGTAGGCGTGATTAATGACTGGAAGGTGCCTGCCATAATCCAATAAAAGAGAACAGACCAAAAAGTCCGATTGTTGAGGTAAAAAGCAAATGCGACAAAGATTGGCATCATATTACATAGATGCAGCGGTAGATCTAACCTTATGTCAAAGGTTCCTAGTGAATATTTAATACAGATTTTTGCAATTTGACAAAAGAAAACAAAAAGGGCAAAACTGATAGCTAGGTATCTTTGTTGCTTTTTGGAGAAATATTTTTTTGAGATAGTTATGAATCCTACTGCAAATAGTAGCCAAAAGATCAACGAATAAATATGTTCATAACTCCATTGAGTAAAACTAAAGTTATCAACTAAAAAACCAGTATTCATTGTTGCAAAATAGCTGTATTTTTAGATTTTTCCTTATTTGTGAATAAAATTTTAGAAATGAATAAATCAAATATTAGCATAGATGTAAAGTTAGATGAAGGGAACCACCCGGTTGATATCGAATGGACGGCTCTAAACAATGGGACACCAATCGCTCAATCTGCCAAGGGCATGTTGCTATCTTTTTTTGATAAAGAAAGTTTAGAAACATTTAAAATTGATTTGTGGACAAACGATATGCAAGTAGCAGAAATGGATAGGTTTATGTTTCATACCCTTAGATCTTTGGGTGAAACGTACTATAAAGCAACGAACAATGCTGACCTCGCAAACGATATGCAAAAATTTATTCAATACTTTGGTGAGAAAACCAATATTATTCCTAAGGAATAGAATATATTATAAATTAGAGAATATTTAAAATTATCATTTTAAACAAAATTTTTATATTTAATTACTTGATAAGCAGTGTATTAATTAATATATGATAATAATATTTAATATTTTTACATATTATTTAAAATTACCATATATTATTTTTATATTTGGATAACAAAAAACCAAACTGTATGTCAAATTGTATCGTTACGACGAGGTTCATAGAGGTCTTAAGCGCTTTGAAGCGTAAAAAAGAAGTCCAATCTGACAGGCAGTTCGCCCTTTCTTTAGATTTTCATCCACAATGTCTTAACGATATTACAAGAGGTAAACGAAAAGTTACCATCGAAATGATTCGTAAAGCTTCAGGTACATACAATATTAGTGAAGCATACTTGTTGAATGGAGTACAACCTATGTTTAAAAGTGATTCAAAAGGTAAGAATCAAACAGCAATAGTTTCTGTGGTTGTAGACAGCAATAATAATGAACGAATATTGCATGTTCCAATCGCCGCTCAAGCTGGTTATGTTGACCAAATGCATGACCCTCATTTCTTTAAAGATTTACATTCATTTACAATTCCAGGGTATGAACATCGTTTAGGTACCTACCGTAGTTTTGATATAGCAGGAGAAAGTATGGAGCCTTTGTTATATAGTGGAGAAAATGTCGTTTGTAAATTTGTAGAACCTTCATTTTGGAAAACGGAAATTAGAGATCAATTCGTTTATGTAATCATTACAGAGTCTGATGTAGTCGTGAAAAGAGTTGTAAATAAACTTGATGAAGAAGGTTTCATTGAATGTCATTCTGACAATAGTTTTTATGAAATGTATACGATCCTGGGGCAAGAAATTAAAGAAATTTGGAAGGTAGCAACGAAGATCAGTCCATTTAGTCAATCGCCAAAAAACATTCGAAATGGGATTCATCATGAACTTGACATGCTGAAAGAAATTATTAAAAATCAAAACACCTCAATCAAAAATTTAAATTCTAAGATTGAACAATTACTCAAAAGCACGAGAAGTATGCGTGCTTAATTATTGGAAGAATCCTGCCTTCCATGGTTTGTATTTATATTCAATGATCGATAGATCAATCTTATTTTCTTGCTGCTCGGGAATAAAGAGTAGAACTCCATAATAGAAGAAATCAATTGAAATACTGAATTCATTTTCATTTTTAATTTCATTCCAAGCTCGTGTCATTTCTTTTGACCAGTAAATATCATCGACAATTATAATAGCTTTTTCTTTAATTGTTTTGGCAAGTGACCGAAAATAGCGAGTCGTGGCTTCATACGTATGATTACCGTCTAAATAGATGATATCCCATTTTGTTTCTTGAATGATGGGTTCATTCAATATGTTGTCAAAAGTGGAACATATACTCTGTATGTTATTTAATGATAAATGTTCAAACATTGTGGTTGCAATGGATTGAATATTTGGATCTCCATCAATTGTTGTAATCTCTGCTTTATGGTTCGCTGCAGCTAAATAAGCAGTTGAGATCCCCAAAGAAGTTCCGAACTCTAAGATTT
The DNA here is from genome assembly GCA_937924805.1 of uncultured Saprospiraceae bacterium. Lineage (GTDB taxonomy): Bacteria > Bacteroidota > Bacteroidia > Chitinophagales > Saprospiraceae > JAHDDO01. The sequence goes on along the minus strand of CALDTZ010000036.1, from coordinate 6,709 downwards.
GATTCGCGTTTATAAACTTCACGATTTGAAATAAGTGATTACATTGTTTTTTCTTAGATAATGCAGTTTTTGCAATTGCGCTTATTTTTCGTTTTTTTATTGGTTTTGATCTTGACCCAGCTCCATGGTCTTGAATCGTAATTTCCTTGGTGTTTTGCTGTAGCGTTTTTCTTTGATCTTCAATTTTTCGAAGTTGTATATCATCGGATTTAATCAACCATGTTTGTTCGAGGAAGGCATAAACACTTGGAGAATGAATGTGATAAATGGTTGTCGCCTTCCAATAAAACCTAATAAAGGCCAAATAAATATAAATGAATCTCAAAGTTCTGTTTTAATAACACATAAATATCAAATAATTTCTACAATATCGAGTTCTAGTAACGATTAATATTTACGAATGAAATCATTTATAATTTACGTTTTTATATTATTAAATATCGTTGCTTTACAAACGGATATTAAGGCTCAATCTTATCGTACCGCATTAGGTGTAAGGGTAGGGTCCGATTTTGGTTTATCATTAAATCAAAGTATTTGGAAACGGTTAACGTGTGAAGGGATATATATTAGTCCATTTAATAATGAATTGATAAACGGCAATAATAATAATAAAGTGTTGTTATTAGTTAAACGTCATCAATCTATTCTTTCTAAAAGGTTTAATGTATTTGCAGGTATAGGCTATGGAAGGAGCTATTCATCGATTATCGATGTTGGACATAATCTTTTGCCCATTCAAGTGGGTGCAGAAATGACGATAGGTCGATTTAATTTTTCATTAGATTATTTACCATTGGTCTCATTTGGCCAAAATGAAGAAGCCTCTGGTAATAATCTTGGTTTTTCAGTGAGGTATGTATTGTTAAAACGTAAAAAGAAAAAACCTATTAAAAAGTTACTGGAAGGAATTAAAAAGAAAGGCTAGGTAGCTTTTATACAAAAGTAAATACTCTAACTTTTATAACATTTTATACTGTAGAGTATTTACTAGAAACTGAACTAAAGTTTTTTTTTATTTGATGTAAGTCAAAAAAATATTTGAAGCTAAATTATATTATTACTTACCCCAAATAAAATTATAATTGCTCCAAATATTTATAATTCAAATGTAAATTAAAATTGATACTCGGATAAGTAATATTTAGCCAAAAGCACTATTTATACGGTGAACTGCATGACTACTTAGTGAAATACAATGATTGAAGGGTTAATGTAAAATCTAAAAACGAGGTTTATTCTTACCTATTAGTTTAATCTTTCATAAATTCCAGCAATCCCTTGACCTCCACCGACGCATGCTGTAACCATTCCATATTTTTGGTTTCTTCGTTTCATTTCATTTAATAGCTGAATACTCAATTTTGCACCTGTACATCCAAGTGGGTGACCTAATGCAATTGCTCCGCCATTTACATTTACGGTAGTTGGATCTATACCGACCTGATTTATCACCGCTAATGCTTGGGTTGCAAAAGCTTCATTTAGTTCGGTTTGTTCAATATCTTGAAGTTTCAAACCAGCTTGTTCCAATGCTTTGGGAATGGCTGCACATGGTCCAATCCCCATGTAGAGAGGATCTACACCAGCTACAGCACAAGAGACAAGTCTAGCGATAGGTTGCAGATTATATCGTTTTACCATCGCTTCACTTGCCACTAATGTGAATGCCGCTCCATCAGATGTCTGTGAGGAGTTTCCAGCAGTAACGACGCCATCCTTTTTAAAAGCAGCTCTTAATTTGCCTAATCCGATGACAGAGGTATCTCGACGTAAGCCTTCATCCGTATCCACAATATGGCTACTACTAACTTTTTTACCATCTTTTACATATACATCTTCAACTGTAATAGGTACAATTTCATCTTTAAATAACCCTGTATCTATAGCGTTTGCTGCTTTTTTATGGGATGCGGTTGCAAACGTATCGGCAGCTTCACGTGTAATATCATATTTGGAAGCAACTGCCTCAGCTGTAGCCCCCATACTTACATGGTAGTTGAGGTTATCCATGTTTGCTTTATAACTTGGAGCTAATTTATATCCTGTCATAGGAATAATACTCATACTTTCAGTTCCTCCTGCAATATACATATGACCAAAGCCTGCTTTGATTTTACCAACAGCCATAGAAATCGACTCTAAACCTGAAGCGCAATATCTATTTATCGTAATACCAGGAACCTCAATTCCTAAAGCTCTAGCAGATATCATTCTTCCTACCTGAAGACCTTGTTCGCCTTCCGGATTAGCACATCCAACAATTACATCATCAATGAGTTTTGGATCTACCTGAGGGAGGGTAGACATCAAATGACTAATTATATCTACAGCTAAATCATCTGAGCGATAGTTTTTAAATCCACCTTTTTTTGCTTTTCCAACAGCAGATCTAAAACCTTGAATTATATATGCGTCCATGAATTTTCTTTTTAATGATTAATTGTTTTTTAATTTCTTAGTGGCTTATTATACATTAGAATATGCTGAATTCGATCTAATGTTTTTTGGTTTCCTAATAGACTTAAAAAGGCTTCACGTTCAATGTCTAATAAATATTGTTCACTGACGTTTTGAGCACTTGTTAAGTCACCACCAGAAACAACATAAGCGACTTTACGAGCTATTTCAACATCATATTCTGACATATAATTGCCTAATCGGAATTCATTTATGGCTGTATATAAAGTCGATAATCCTGTTCTTCCTAATACTTTGATATCCTTTCTAGGAACTGGAGCAACATATTTTTTAGCAAGTGACAAGACCTTATCTTTCGCGATTGAAATGTTTTTTTCTTTTCTTAAAACGACGGTATCTTTTATCGGTAATAACAAGTTATAACCATAAGCCTCATGTGCAGATGTGGCGACACTTGCAGTAGCGACAGGTTTGAAATGATCGATTAAAGTTGGAATTTGAACATCACCTTCGAAATAAGCATCACTCGCTCTTAAAGCCATTTCTTTTGTACCACCACCACCAGGTATTAACCCGACACCAACTTCGACAAGACCAATATAGGATTCAGCTGCATAAATTCCGGCATCTGCATGCATTGCTATTTCACAACCTCCACCAAATACATACCCTTGAGTAGCAACCACCACAGGGATTTTAGATGTACGAATCCGCATCGTGACTTGTTGAAAGCTATTTACAAGCTCGCCCAGTTTTGCAAAATCTTTTTGCATCGCCAACATGCCAACATTCATTAAATTAGCACCAACTGTGAAGTTGGTTGCATTATTACCAATGACTAAGCCATTCCATCCATCATTTTCCGCTAACTCAATGGCTTCTATTATCCCTTTTCCAATCCCTTCTCCGATTGAATTGCTTTTCGTTTGAAATTCTAAACACATCACTCCGTCTCCTATGTCATGAACGGTACATTCACTATTTTTAAGAATAGGTGCTTTATCTCTTATTGCATCTAATTGAATGATACCTTCCGTGCCAGGGACGATTGAATATGAACTGTCAGATAGATTATAATACTGTTTTTTACCATCTTGGAACGTATAAAAAGATTGAATCCCATTATTCTGCATATCTGTAATCCATTCAGGAATATCAGCACCTAATTCTTTAATGAGTTCGATTCCTTTTGCAAAACCAATCTGATCCCAATATTCAAAAGGGCCAAATTCCCACATATAACCTGCTCTCATAGCATCATCAATGCTATAATATTGATCGGCTATTTCTGGAATTCGATTCGCAGAATAGGCAAACAAGGAACCAAAATATTCTTTGAAAAACATATGTTCTTTGGTATCTCCTGATACTAGATGTTGGATTCGTTTGGAAAACATTTCCATTTTTAATCCTTCACCAACCAAGGCTAATCGCGGCTTAATGGAAGGCTCGTAGCTTAATGTTTGGAGATTTAAAGCATTAACAATCTTTTTCCCTTTTTCGTCTTTTTCTTTCGTTTTTTCGTAAAACCCTTTTCCTGTTTTATTTCCAAGAAATCCATTTTCAACCAAAAATGTCATGTATTTGGGAGGTGGAATGTTTTTATATTTATCAATAAATTCATCGCCCTCGACGGTCTTCAATACGAAACTACTAACCTTATCACTTGTATCGATTCCAACTAAATCTTGTAAACGAAAGGTTCCAGTTTTGGGTCTTCCGATAAGTGGTCCGGTCATTGAATCTACCTCTTCAATTCTAAATCCGTACTTATCTGTTAATTCGAAAATTTTCACACCTGACAATACTCCGATTCTATTCGCGATAAATGCAGGGGTATCTTTGCATAAGACGGTCTTCTTACCTAAATATGTATCCCCAAAGTCCATAAAGAAATCGACGACAGCTGAGGAGGTTGTAGTATGAGGGATCACTTCAAAAAGAGGAAGGTATCGAGGTGGATTAAAAAAATGAGTTCCACAAAAGTGTTTTTTAAAAGAATCGGATCTTCCTTCAATTAACATTTGAATTGGTATACTTGATGTATTTGAACTAACCAACGAATTGGGTTTTCTATATTTTTCTACTTTTTCAAAAATTTGGTGTTTAATATCTAGGCGCTCAATAACGACTTCAAGAATCCAGTCTGCATCCGATATTTTTTCAAAATCATCTTCAAAATTGCCAATAGAGATTCTCGATGCAAATTGCTTATCATAAAGTGCGGCAGGTTTAGTTTTTAGTGCTTTTTTTAGTGAACCTGCAGCAATACTGTTTCGAATCGTTTTATTGTTTTTTTGTTCTTCAGGCAAATTAAAAGGGACAATATCTAAAAGTAAAACGTCCATTCCAATATTTGCAAGGTGACAGGCAATACCTGTTCCCATGACGCCAGAACCTAAAACGGCAATTTTTTGAAGTCTATATTTCATTTTTGAAAATTATTATTAAGTTGGAAGTCTACATTATTAACTCCAAGTTTAAAAATTTAACTCTAAGTTAAAAAAATAAAATTTGCTTAATCTTTTTAATTATCTAATAAATAGTTGTCGGCAGAATAAGTTTTATTTTATAATTATAAAACATTCAAAAATATTTTTAATTGCGAATAAGAATTATTTTTTTGCGTTTGCATGAATCCGAAATGAAGTACAGTTTTAATCCTCTTTTTATGGTATTGTATTTGAATATTAACTTTTGAAGTGTTAATTTTCGATGTGTTTATTAACTAAAAAATAGACGCTGCTTGTTAAAACCTTAGTTTTTTTAGTCAAACCTATCCTTATGAATTGTCCGAAATGTGGTCAAGAAAACGAAGAGAATATAAAGAACTGCAAAAATTGCGGTTTTACTCTTCATAATCATTCAAAAGTATCTGATGCTATAGAAGATAACTTATTGAAAAACCAAAATGTAGAAACAGGTAGTGCTTTGTTAGATTCGCATAAAGACGTTCCATTACTTCCAGTCGAAGAGGAGTTAAAAGAAAATTATACCCAATTAGGAAATCAACCAAGTTGTCCTAAATGTTCCTACCCACTTATTGATGTTAATTCAAAATGTCCGAACTGTAATTTTGATAAAGAAAAGACGAATGCTCTTGAAAAAACCCTTGATATAAAAGAAACATTGATCAATGTTGATATTGATGATGTTGCTTTGAATGAAAAGGTTATTGCTGAAGTGGTAACCGAAAACCCTATAGAAAATGAAGATAGCATAGAAAATTATAAGGTGAAGTTCTCTGCTTTGACCATTGATGGTAACAATCATAAAGATTTACATTTTAAAGAAGATAATGAATTAAAGGGGCGGCAGGAGATTGATCAAAATGATTCTTTTATTTCGAAAGAGCACTTTTCTTTAAGCCAAAAAGATGGTGTTTGGTCAATCGAAAACATAGCTTCAAATAACGCTACTTTTCTGGCTGTTCGTGGCAAAACGGAATTAAAAGATGGTGATATTATTCTAATTGGTCATTCAAAATTTTATAAAGTTGAAATAAAAGGCAGTTGAAATTTCTAGAATCCCATAAAAAAATTCCCAACCGTTTAGAAGTTAAGAAAGATGATTTACTTCTATTAACCAGTGGCCACTACAGAGTCGTAAAATTTGTTGGTAAAGGTGGTTTTGGTTCTGTTTTTCAAATATCATCACCAGATACCAACAACTTACTTTGTATTAAATTGCTTCATTTGTGGGAGGTTTTACCAGATCAATATGATGAAACAATCAAACGATATAAAGCTGAATATCGAATTGGGAAAATAAATTCTGATGCTGTTGTTAATTCGTATTCGTTTGGTTTTATTGAAGGGAATCCATATATCATTATGAATTATTGTCCCAACGGGACGATCAAAGATCAATTTTCACTATTTAGTACAGAAGATAAATATGAGACATTTGCTTTCCAAGTATTAGAAGGATTAAGTGCTCTTCATGATAATGATATTATTCACAGAGATTTAAAACCTGAAAACATCCTTTTAGATGAAAATCATAATTTAAAATTGACGGATTTTGGGATCTCTGCAAAGTTGAATGATCGATTAACAAGAGTTGGTTTTTTTGGAAATGTACAAGCAGCTTTCGGAACAATTGCTTACGCTCCGCCAGAACAATTATCAAGTTTCAAATCATTCAAGTTTACATTGCCAACCATGGATGTATTTTCTTTTGGGTGTGTCTTGTTTTATGTGCTTTCAAAAGGAAATTTACCTTATGGCGAAATCGATGTCAAAAATTATGATCAAGATGAATACAACAAGAGAAAAAAGAATAAAAA
>CALDTZ010000035.1 GCA_937924805.1 uncultured Saprospiraceae bacterium | reverse complement strand
TATAAGTCCACCAAGATTTAAAGATCAAGACATCTACTCACATATTGACTTTAAGTACAACAAAAGATATGATAGTTATACCTGTCCTGCAGGGCAAACACTAAGAACAACTGGAAAGTGGATGAAGCGAGGTGAAAGATTACTAAAGAATTATCAAAACAATGCAGCATGTAGGAATTGTTCCCTCAAAGAAAAGTGTACCACAAGAAAAGCTGGAAGACTTTTAACTAGATATGAACACTACGAGCACGTTGAATCCAATAAAAAGCGACTAGCAAAAAAACCAAATTACTACAGGCTACGCTCTAGAACTATAGAACATATCTTCGGTACAATAAAAAGACACTGGGGTATAGATCATACCTTATTAAGAACTAAAGAAAAAGTAAAGGTTGAATTTGATATTGCGTTCACATGTTATAACTTAATGCGAATAATGAATATTTTAGATCAAAAAGGTCTAAAATACTCAATAAGAAACCTGACACATATGATAAGTACTGAGGTTGATGAAATAAAAAGGAAAACAAAATTTATTAACAAGTATGTATTCTTAATTCGATCGGGTAATAAATTAGCAAATGCTTAGGTTATTGCCCAGTCTGACAATGTGGGATGATTCCATAAGCGGCGAATTCGTATCCGAATTCTAATTGTACTTTATAAATATGTTTACTACCTTAGGATTGTCGGGGTGAAGATGCCGCGTACGGAACATATACTTGGACGTTATACCTAAGCAGTCAAAAAATGAGGATACGATAGGTTTTACTTTTTGGTATGTTGCTGCTTGAGCTAATGGTATTTAAAGAATCAAAGAATTTCAAGAGGAACAGCTATTTATGGTGCCCAAATATTAACTTTGAATTAATGCAAATTTAATTAGTCACACAAGATGAAAAAAGTGATTTTCTGCCTAGCTCTATTTTTGTTGTATGTTCACATGCATGCTCAAGGATTTGAAAAGAATATTTTCATTGGTGATAATTCATTAAATGAAGCAGCGTATTTTGTTAAAGATTATGAAGGTTCTTTATACATTCATTTAGCAGGTGGGTGTATTGTAGATAATGATACGATTGCTTGCAGTGCAATAGCGAAGTATGACTATCAGGGGAATGAGTTATGGACACATGTATTGCCAAACCATTGGCTACCGCAAGAAAAATCATTTGATATTGTAAAGGATACCATTTATACTGTGGGTAAGAATGCAAAAGGTAACAAAGAAAAGTTTCATAATTTTTATCTCTTGGATACAATGGGTCAATTTATTTCTAACACTTTTTTACATCTTGATACCTTGAAGTATGAGGATGTGATTTTGCGGAGTATCATAGAATATGATGATCATATTATTCTTGCAGGTAACGGATTGACACCTGAAAGTAGATTGCCAGGAGTGATATTTGTTTTTGATAAGCAAGGCCAACAAGTTCAAGAGTTATATTGGTATCCAGAAAATGATGGATTTAATTTTTATACAATATTTGATTTGGTGATTCATCCAATAAATCAGATGCTCCATTTTGTTGTTTTTGAAAATGGTGGAAACTCTTCTGTTGATATTAAAGCAAGACGATCATTGTATAGGTATGATTACAAAGAAGATAATATTGATGCAATTTACCAAACAATGAACGAAGAGTCGGATGGCATATTACAAAGATCTAGGTATCGATTTACCGAAGAAGGTGACATAGTTTATTGGGATGATGATAATGAAAATTCGTTTGGGTTGGATATTTACATAGCTCAAAGAGACTATGAATTGGGTGCTAATGGAGAAGTAATCTGGGATTATGTAATACCTGATGATGATCATCCTGAGCTATATGATATGTCAGAAGCTGCTGCAACAGATTTAATAATCGGTAAAGATGGAAATGTTTACTTAACAGGTGAAAAGAATTGGTTTCTTTGGAGTGATTCTCTTTGGAGAAAGGCGAATAGTTATATTGTCAAATTTAATAAGTCAGGAGAGTTATTGTGGGAAAGATTAATCTATGAAAAATCAACAGGTGTACTTCCCACAAATATTCAATATTTGAGAAGTATGGTTGAGCTAAGTGATCAATCACTGATTGGAGTCGGCCCTTCTCATGATTGGCAACAGGACGAAATCGATCAACAAAATGGTTGGTTACTTAGATTAAATGAATTTGGATGTTTTGATGATGATCAAGATTGCCCATATTTGTTAGAGGCAAAGGATAGCGTTTCAACAGTGGATTATGTAAGTGAAAGTTTGCCGCTAAAATATCACCCAAATCCAGCATCAGACTATTGTATGGTAAGCATACCAGAGAATATGTCTGGGATCCTAAGGTTGATAACTACAGGGGGGGGAATTGTAAAAGAAATTAAAATAAAAAGTGGTGATAATGAGAAGGAGGTAAATCTTACAGGTCTAAGACAGGGAGGATATGTCTTATTATTCACACCTGAAGATAAAATTGAAATGATGTACAATTCCCTTCTTATAATTAAGTAAAGCATTGTGTAGTTTAAACTAAACTATTCTTGCTATTCCTAATTACTATACTAGAATATAAAAACAAAGATGTAATTATCGTTTAAATCAAATAAAGCCTAGGTATAACAATACATGATGACAGAATCACTCCTTCGTCGTGACTCTGCATATGCTTTTCCGTTGCCTATAATCCAAAAGAAAAAAATTGAAAAAAGATATAAGAAAAATAATTCTGAGTTTAGTGGCCAGTTTTGTTTTGGTTGGGATTGTGACTTCGCAAGATTTGGATATCGAAGGGAGATTTTATATGGTTAAAGATAGTTCTGAAGAATTTTTTATTCATGATTCATTAATCGAATCAAATAATTTGGGTAGTTCAAATTACAAAGGATTTGTAATGTATATGGATAAAGATGGACAATCTGCGTTAGCACCTAGTTGCAAAGATGTTAAATATACTATTGATTCAATTGATGCGAATAATG
>CALDTZ010000034.1 GCA_937924805.1 uncultured Saprospiraceae bacterium | reverse complement strand
TATTTTTAGTTTCTCAACATCATTTTTATTTTTTGAACCATAGATAAAGTTATCTCCATACAAAATAAAACTATTCGGATTATTAAGTTCTACTTGATCCCAAAATTGTTTCTTAAGATGGTTTATCATTTGATCTTCTGTTTCACTAAACAACCCGAATCCAGAATGTATAACGAAAATATGATTGTTTTTAAGTTTAGTTGGTTCTTCGAACAAGTACCACTCGTCATAGCAATTTGCATATATTTCCGTGTTTAGTTCATGAGTGTTTAGTTTGTCAAAATACGCTACTTCTTTATCATCATACTTCCATCCTCGTTCATATTCTTCCTTTGTTGGATTTAATGAATCGCCGTCAAAGCTTAATACTCCTACAGATTTTCCTACTATTAATTCTTCGTATTCCTTCACGAATCGATTAAAGTCACATCCTTCTTTGGCTGTTTGCAAAAAGTTGAATTCGTTATAGGTCCCTGTATAGATCAATTGTTTAGTTTTTTCTTTGAAGATAATTTCCTGCTGGATGCTAACAAGGATTGACTAGAAGTTCCAAACAGCCACCTTCACCAATCTTCAAAAAGAACAGACAAATACCAAATTGTTAGTTTACAGCTCCTGCTGTAGATACGTCGTTCCCCTACTCCTACACTTCGAATGGCATGCATACGGTGAAGAATGCAATCTTCAAGTTGTATATATAAAAAACTCAAGCCATCGATCCAGATAACAGCCTCTCTATTCAACGTATTTTTTAAATCTCTTTTTTGCTTGTGGAGCTGTTTCTACAGCTGGAGCTGTAAACGAACACTATTATTTTTATTTGCTTTTATTAGTGGTGGGGCTTGTGGTGGGACAGCTGGTGACACAACGGGTAGGAAACCAATAGCAACATATTGAGTTAAGTTTCTTATTTTCACATGATAGTGAGTTCATAATAAGGCTTAACAGTATATAGAGCGACTTCTTGTCGCACGAGCTGTAAACGAACGGCTCGGCTTTTGGTTGGTCGTGTTGGGGGAACGGGTAAACTGTGTCAGCGCGATGGCTTTCCTTTAGGAACAGAAGGCGCGGGCTGCAAAAAGACACAGTTTATGGAACAGTCCCTTTTTAAGAGATCAAGTTTTCTGTATGTGATAACTTGGAATGATGGAACTTGTGATCATGGTGACTCTGAAATATTAGTCGCTGTGAGCGCCTATACTGTTAAACTTTTTTAAAATAAAATCTTTTTTTTTTTTTTGAATTACATTGTTTATATTTGATTTGTTGACCGTTCCAAAATAAAATTCTACAGCCTTGTAGAGTTTGTTACTTACACTGTACAAAATAAATAGAGAGATAGCCTTTTTGTAATCGTAAGATTACAAAAACAGAGAACTTATGTTTGAAAAAATCAAACAGCTCTTGGTATACGCCTTTTGTAGCGTACTGCCCCTGAGAATTAATGTACAGAGACAAATTTTATAGAAACTAAAGCTCATACCATGAATAACAAACAAAACTTATCTCACCTTCGTCCCAAGTCAAGAAAACAGCTCGCTGATGAATATGGCGTATCTCCACGGACGCTTCGTCGATGGTTTAAAAGTAAAGAATTGATAATGCCACCATCGTTATTGTTACCAAAAGATCTGGAACTGATTTATAATGTTTTGGGTAATCCTGAGCGTGGGAAGAGTCGGTGAACGGAGTGCGTGTCCGAAGATGTCCGACTTTGTCCGAGATTGTCCGATTTTTACTGAGAGATTGACTTTAACTTTGTCTTATGTTAAAACAATTAAATTTTAGTATAAATTAAAGTTATTTTATGAAACGTATATTGAGCTACACTTTATTTTTGTTGTTTGTAATGCTTGGAGGTGCGGTTAATGGACAAATACGAACGGATGACCCAAATCCAAATGGAGGAGGAGGGGAATTGGATGGTATCTCTTGTAAGAATAAGGATTATCAGTTTAAGATAGAGTATGAGGAAGATAAATTCTTTTTTAGTGGCAAAACGGCCTTTGTTTGTACTCGTAATCTTCCACTTAATGTGACAATTGTAGATGTTAATCAAAATCCAATTGAACCCACTGAAATAAGGTGGAGTAAAAACGGAATAGCTGCTCCGTCTACTACTAATTTATTGAAAATTAAAGAAGCAGATTTTGCAAATAATATAAGTCAATTTGAAGTTGTGGTTGTTTTTTCTTTACCTCAACAAGGGGACACTGAATTAAAGCTTAAGGTAAAAAAGAATAAAGTCAAGTTTACCGAAAAATCCAAAATATATGCATATGATGATAATAAAATTGAAGAATTTATTAGTGAACATGGAGGGAATGTAAATGAGGAGATAAATGTACCATGGAATTTTTTACTGATGAACGGTGCAGCAGAGGAGCTGAAGGCAAAAATTGATAAACAGAATGGAATTTATGCAGTTCCCAATATTGTTGCTCCTAGTGTTAATTGGTTAAATATTACTCCAGATCAGATTGCTCCAAATAGAGATGCGGATATTTCTTTTAATGCTAATCTTCTCATAGAGGATAGGGTCATTGCAGTTCAAGCTTGTGATAAAAAGCCTGAATTATTTTTATATACTGGAGCTATGAGAACTTATGATATTAGATTATATCGAGTTTGTGAATCTGATGATGATGTGAGAGTTCGGGATATTGCAATGCCTGGAGAGGAGCAAAATTTAAATTTTTTTGATGTTTGTATAAGTCCAGGACCAGATGGTGTGATTGATTTTCGTGATGACCCAAGTAAGTATCCTGATGATTTTCCCCATGATACAGGAGTTGTTGCAGGTGCTAATGGAAATTGTGACGCTCCGATGCATCCAAATGATCCTACACCTGATTGTATACCTGTAAATTTTGATTTTGAAGCCAAATTAGACAAATTAAATGAATTGGCTTCAAAAATAGGTGTAAGATATACGATTACTAATCCTATTATCCAAGATATTAATGTAAGCTTTGATTCAGTTTTAGAAGATGGAAGTATTTCAGATTTTAATGAAGTCAGGAGACTTGGTCAAAGTATGGAAAGTGTGATTCAACTTGACCCAAATAACTTAATCATTCATACTGCGCTAATCGATGATCTAGGAAAAAGTGATAGAGGTAATCAAATAGATGGATATGCGACAAGTATAATGTCAGATAGACTTGTGTTAGATGTAGCAAGTGCTAATGGATCGACATGGTTTCATGAAATAGGCCATGCCTTTGGAGACTTATTACATCCAACTGAACCAACACATTTTTTATTTGATGACAAGAGAAATTTTATGTCTTCAGGGGCGAATCTACGAATCAATGATAATGTGCGACGTTATCAATTCGGAAAAATGCGAAGACAATAAATAAGTTGATAATTTTAATTGAATATAAAAAATATGAAATATTTTATTACTACTGTTTTAGTTTTTTTTAATTTTTCTCTATTGTTGGCTCAGCCCATACCTACTGTAGAAGAGGCTATTGAGTATTTTGAGCGTTTAGGTGAACCGAGTTTTAAAGATAGTGAAAAAGCAGAGGTTAAGTATTTTACACAAAATTTTATTTTTTACGACCTTCCTATTGGAGCGGGAAAAGAAAGTAAAATGAGACAATTAGTAGATATACTTATTAAAAAAGAAACCTTACAAAATGCCTATCCCGAAGTATTTATTGAGTTTTTCCAAAAATCTTATGATAAATTTAATGAGTCAGAGATAAGAAGAATATCATTAGTTCTTGATAATATTATTAAAGGTGATGATATAGCAAAATACAATTTAGTAATTGGCCGTTATCAATTGAAAGGGTTTACTGAAGACTTAAGAACTTTTTTACCAAAGAATGGCATAAAGGAAATGGAAAATTCCATTACTAAATATGGAGAGGTTATAGATTATTGGAATTTACGTTTAATAACCTCGCTTGCAAATCTAGATAATACTACCCAGGATTCATTATTAAATCTTATAAGACATGCTTATGATTTAATTAACAATGAAAATGAAAACACTTTTTTGGCAACTCAATATTTTGGCCGTAAGCGCGAACTTTATGGTTTAATACTTCCAAGAACTTTGAAATATTTAGTTGACTACAAAGAGGTAATTAGTCGTACACTTTATTTATTGAATGAAGAGATGATATTTCCTCGGCATGGAGACCAACCTGGAGTTGATTGTGCCTATCAATATTTTAGTGACTTAATTTTACCTCATTTAATCAGAGATAAAAAGGCAGGGAATTACATGGGAAAGAATCACCCCAATGATCCTATTAAAGGATTCTTCGAAGACCACCGCACTCCCGAACTCATGCGCGCCGCCCTAATCAAATTTGGCATCCTTGAAAAGTAAATTCTGCTCTAAGAATTAAGGTTACAAAAAATAAAAACAATATGAAAAATATATACATAGTCCTATTATTACTATTGGGTTATACTATCTCATTGTCAGGGCAAGGTGCGTTGGATGTTAGTGCACAGAATATCGAATGCCCAGAAATTTCCACAGGTTCCTTTACTTTAGTATTAGCTTCTTCGGTATTAGAGCAATACGATCTTCCCTTTTCAGCCGAGTGGGAAAACTTAGACAATGGAGACTATGAAGAATTTCAGTTTAATTATAGTTTTTATCTTTTGGAAGGTCTGGAAGCCGGAAACTATGAAATTATCATCAATTTAGGAGAAAATTGTACGATTGAATATACAGGAGAAATTACCTCTACTACCAATATAGACCTAGAATTAAAAGGAGAAAATCCAACTTTGAGTAGTGATTGTAGCGATGGATTTATTGATCTCAGAATTGATGGAGGAGTTGCACCTTATGATATTGTCTGGGAACGATTAGAATCTATTGTTCCATTTATTACAGAGGTGGTAAAAGTCAGTAATGGTGTTTCTGGGGATGATGGGCAAGAAGACTTAGAAAATGCAAGGGATGGATCATATCGGGTAATGGTAACAGATGCTATGTGTGATCCAGTATATGCGAATACTATTTTGAATTGTGAATGTGGAGAAGATTGTGAGGTAGTAGGGCAGATAATGAATGCATATTGTGGTGAGTTAGGAGCTATAAGGGTTGAATTGAATTGCGGTGGTAGCACCGCACCTATCAAAAGCTATAAATGGGGCGATGGAAGTGACGCCGCAAGTCTCGAAAATTTAATGCCCGGAGACTATTGTGTCACAATAACAGATGAAAATGATTGTGAGAATGATCAATGCTTTACGGTAGAAAGTGGAGAAGAAGATGTGACTGTTTCTCTTTTGGAAATTAAACATGTTACTTTATGTAATGAAGATGAAGAATGTGGTGACGTTGGTTGTGATAATGATGGTAGATTGACGATTAGTATAAATTCTAACGAGTCGTATATGTTAACATGGACAGGACCAAACGGGTTCTCCTCTAATCAAGAAATGCTATCAAATTTAGAGAGAGGAATTTATTCCTTAGAAGTCAATTTTGAAAACCCATCCAACTGTGATATTTTAGAAACCTACACCATTGCAGTATGTGATCGAACTGTCTATAATTCACATTGGGAAGAGTGCGAAAATTTTTCAGACTATGGGGAATATGAGGCAATTGTTACTCTCGATGAGGTAACTCCAGTATCTGATGATAACCTTTGTGGAGGAGCTTTAGATATTGATATTAATGCACCTTATAATAGTTTCTTTTTCCATTGGGAAGGTCCTGATGGTTTTAGCTCTATTGATGAAGATATCGATGGATTATGTGAAGGGGAATATTGTTTAATTTTGGATAATGGTTGTTCAACTCAAGAAGACTGTTTTGATATTGTTAATTGTGATAATGTTGAAATAAGAGTTGATGGACTAGTAACCAATACCTGTCCAAATGTAGACTTTGGTAGTATTGACGAGGTATTGGTGGAAGGAGGAGAGGAACCTTATGATTATCAGTGGAGTAGTGGTCAAACAACTCAAAACTTAGACCGATTGTTTGAAGGAGTTTATACTTTGACTGTAACGGATAGGAATGGTTGTGAAGCGGTGGGT
>CALDTZ010000033.1 GCA_937924805.1 uncultured Saprospiraceae bacterium | reverse complement strand
AGTGGAATTAGAACGAAAGACTCAAGATGTTAATCTAAGTTCTAAACTTAATGGAGAAGTTTATAGCATGGATTTATCTATTTCTAATCTCGTTTTACAACCGAAACAAGAAGAAGTTTTATTAACGAACTATCCAAATCCATGGCATGAAGAAACAAAAATCTCATTCACAGCGGAAAAGAGTGGGAATGGGTTTTTGATTTTTTATGATTTAAATGGTCGTATTGAGTATAAATTAAAGCTATCTGTTGAACAAGGGTTGAATCAATATAGTTTTGATCGATCCGTATTTGGTTCTACAGGTGTTAAAACATTTAAACTCTTTTTAGAAGATCAAATTCATTTAGGTAAAATGGTTCTTATTGAATAAAAGAATTATAGTTAATTGAATGCTTTATAAAGGAGCTCATCTGGAGGTGGGCTCCTTTTTTATGTTTAAACAAAAAATTGACCAAACTATTTTTATTTTTATGTACGTCTTACCATCAAAATATCAGATGAAAAAATATTGGCTTTTATTACCTGTTGTTATCCTTTTATCATTGGTTTCTTGTGAAAAGTCATCGACAACAACCGAAAATAGAAATTGTAAAGCATGTGAATTAATGCCCGAAGTCGGTCCATGTAATGCTGCTTTTGTACGTTATTTTTACAATCAAGAAACAAAAGAATGTGATTCTTTTATTTGGGGTGGTTGCAGTGGAGTCGTACCATTTGAAAGTCTAGATGAATGCAAATTATGTTGCAACTAGATTTATAAATCCAAATCTAGAAAACCTTTAAGATTTTAATTTAACGAAGGATAAAACCTTCTTTCATTGGATCGTTTGGGTCAATTATAAAAGTATGAGTTCCGGTAATATGAGCCGTTCCTTCTACTTGCGGAATTACAGCATGGTACGGACCATAATTTTCAGTGTTGACTATTGAACCATAAAATACGGAATCGGTAATGCTTTCGATAGACATTTTTTGCCCTTTCATGATTTCATTTCGAGCATGATGGATGGCCATCCTTCCTGAAACCCCTGAACCTGTAGGACAACGATCTACTTCACCTTCAGCAAAAATGCAAATATTTCGACTATCTATTGATTGGTTAGATGATGGGCCGATAAAGATGGTACCATATAAAAAACTAAGATCTTCTTCAAATGGGTGATTGATTTCTTTATCATTCTTCATAACAGCATGTTTTATATCCATCCCTGTTTTGATGAGGTTTCTATAGTCATTGGCTTGTAAGCCAAACGAAAAAGAATGCTTGGACATATCTACATAAGCATAAAATGCCCCGCCATATGCTAAATCATAGGTGACTTCGCCAATGCCTGGAACGATTACCTTACGATCTAGCCCAACCACAAAGCTAGGCACACAATGAAATGTAACTCCTTTTACTTTCGCATTTTCAACAGTTACAAATGCTACAATTCGTCCACAAGGTGCATCAATGTTTATCGTATTTTCTCCTTCAACAACATCAATCCAATTCATTTTCACCGCAAGAGTCGCAATGGCAATAATAGCATGACCACACATCGTTGAATAGCCTTCATTATGAAGAAAAAGAATGCCGAAGTCTCCACTTTCATCATTGGGCGGTGTTAAAATACAACCATACATATCAGCATGACCTCTCGGTTCGAACATTAATGAAGTTCTTAAATAGTCATAATTTTCCTTGCAGTAACGTCTAAAATCTAACACAGATTTTCCTTTCAATATTGGAAATCCATCCAATATTACGCGAAGTGGTTCTCCACCCGTATGCATATCGATTGTTTTGATTTGATGCCAGTCTTTAGGAACCACTAACGACTGATCGCTACGAATACGATTATATGTTTTTGACATTAACTAAATTTTGATGTTGGTGAAAATAGTAATCAGCAGCTATTAAATCTTCTAGCGCATAACCTACGGATTTAAATAAAGTTATGGATTTAGTATCCGTTCTTCCGGGATGAATACCTAAACATAATTCTTTTAAATCTGCTTGAATATCAGATGCTTGAATAATCTTTTTTTGAATAGGTATTACAAGGTCTCCTGACTCTTCAAGTGCTGTTGAAGTGTCAATAAAAAGGATTGCTCGACGCATCGTATCGTCATCTGCTTCACGCATTTGTGGTGTATAGGATCCTACCAAATCTATATGTTGACCTTCATTTAAATGATGGCCTTTGATCAAAGGCTCATGGCTAGAAGTAGCGCAGGATATAATATCGACCTTAGAAATTTTATTTTCTATCTTTTGAATAGCTTCAATTTTTACTCGAGGTAAATGGATTGAAGCAACCATTTTTTTTGCTTTTTCAAAGTCTCGACCCCACACAAATACTTGATTTATTGGACGTATAGACGAGTGAGCTAAAACCAACTCTTTAGATAATGGACCCGTCCCAATAACCAATAAAGATGAAGCGTTTTTATTCGATAAGAAACTTGACGCTAAAGCAGATGCTGCTGCTGTTCTTTTTGTCGTAAGTTGCTTTCCATCTAGGATCGCTTTGACTTCTCCACTAACGGCATCTATAAGGACATAAATTCCTTGAATAGATGCTTGGTTTCTTGCGTTATTTTCGGTGTTTACTGTCACTAGCTTTACGCCTCCAATACCATCGGTTTGCCAAGCAGGCATTACTAAAAGGGTTGTTTTTTCTTTATGATCTGTATGGTTTATAGTATGGTGGTGTCGAGTAGGAATTTTTAAATTTTCTAGAACAAAACCCTTAGCAAGCACATCTATTAAATCTTTATATTTTGTATGTGTTGTAATAAATGTGCTATCAATGTAAATCATATAGACGTGTAACTTATATTGTTGTTGTAAACTAAGTGAATATAAGGAATTGTATAGACTGAAATTACGTTATCCTTATAACCATCTCTAAGAATTTCACTTTTAAATCAAAATAAGTATTGGCAATGATGATGAATAAAACGGGAATAGATTTTTCTAAAATAAAATCTTGTAACCAGATTTGGGAAGATATGCCTTTGAAAGCATGCGGCAAAGTGTGTTCAAAATGCAATCAAACGATGCATGATTTTCGAGGTCTTTCAGAATGGGACATTGCACTAACACACGCAAAGAGTGAGACGAAAGTATGTGGTATTTATGATAAAAATCGCCTTGAGGGAACTAAGAATAGCTTTGTTGGGGTAAAAAGCAAACTTCTAATTTCTGGATTTATAGGTTTTTTTACTACAAATATTAGTGCTCAAACGTTAGATACGATGAACTATGAAAAAGTCGCACAAGTAATCCAGATTAATGCTAAGGATTCTTTATCATCACCTATTGATAAAAGTCCGCCCGAATCGATGACGCCAAGTCGTCTTCATATGATTAGAGGGACTATTGTTGATGTTTTAGGTAATCCAATTTTTGGAGCTCCTGTCTTTATACCGGGTACAGAGATCGGCACAATTACAGATCTAGAGGGTAACTTTTTTATTGAGTATAGCGCTGAAAAAATAAGGCTTGATACTTGCGGCCTCGTTTGTTCGTATCTAGGTTATGCAAGAAAAGAAATCGATCTTTCTGCTTATCAAAACTTGGATACTATTGTATTACAAGAAAGTGTTGTTCTTATTGAAGACTTGACCTTGATTTCTTTTGGAATTCGACGATTACCTTGGTATCGAAGGTGGTGGCTTCTAATTCGAAATAAATTTTGATAAAAGTAGAAAATTCAATGTTGTACATTAGATAAAAAAGGAAATAGTTATGGACTCGTTATTATGCGATATTAGGGCATGTACCATTTGCGAAAAGCTACTAGAGGCAGGTCCCAGACCAATTGTATCAGCGCATCCTAAAAGTAAGATCATAATTATTGGACAAGCACCAGGCTCAATAGTCCATAGAACCGGAATACCTTGGGATGACAAAAGTGGAATAAACTTGCGCCAATGGATGGGGATTGATGATGCAACTTTTTATGATGCAAAAAGAGTAGCGATTATTCCCATGGGTTTTTGCTATCCAGGTAGAGGAAAATCTGGCGACAATCCACCGACCAAAGAATGTGCTCCTACATGGCATCGACTATTATTAGGACAAATCGAAAATCCACGATTGATTTTATTAATTGGAAAGTATGCACAAGATTATTATTTAGGCAATCAGTCAAAAAGAACACTTACCGAAACAGTAAAGAATTATCAAGATTACTTACCTCAATACTTTGTCCTACCGCATCCATCTCCAAGAAATAATATCTGGCAATCAAAAAATCCTTGGTTTAAGAAAGAGGTTGTCACTGCATTACAACAACAAATTTCTAAAATAATTAAATAAGATAATCAAGCAATATGGTTGTGATGAAAAGGATATCTTTAGTTTAAATGATGGTTATGATTCATATGGTAAAATTAGTTTTATTCGGTCTGATTCTTATGATTTCTATGATTGGACATTCCCAATCGTTTACGAATTCTAGTATCAAAGAATATCTTTCAATGACTGGAGAAGTTCACACATTGGCTCTTTTTATAGATACTCAATACGATTCATGGGAAGATGAAGAGATTGATTATTACTACGATCAATTTGAAAAGAGTCAAGATTGGCTAATCGATCAAGCTGAAGACTGGAATCAATCACTAACATTTGAAAATGATTATTTCATTAGTGATAATAAGTCCATTCTATATTTAAAGGATGTTCCTCGAAGAAAGAATGTAAATTATTTGATTAATACTTTGATGGAAGAATTGGGATACAATGATTTTGATGACTTTATAGATTCGAATAATTTCGATTTCGAAAATGAGAAATTGAAATGTATTCTTTTTGTAAAAAGTAATAATCGAAGTCACGCGTATAATTATTGGTCCGTAAAAAAATTGGACCTTGCTATTATCTATTGTAAATCTACCTATGGAATGTTGACAGATCAATATGTAATGGCTCATGAAATGCTACACCAGTTTGGTGCATGGGATTTATATTATGAACGGGGTAAAGTTCAAACGAAAGAAAGTAGTACTTTGGCGATGGAAAATTATCCTCATTCAGTCATGATCAATACTAAAAAGAATAAAGAGATGTTAGCTGTAGATGAGGTAACAGCCTGGCGAATTGGTTGGTCCGAGTTTGAGGACGCTTTTACAGTTTTCGACCCCAAAAAGAATAAAGAAAAAATTGAACAAGAGAGAAAAGAATCAAAAGGGAATGCCATTAAATTCACCTTGCCAACGACGACCGTAAAAGAGGAAAAGTAAATGAATTGCTTAATCCAAAGAATTTTCGAGTATTCAACGATAATTAACCTTCTTTTTGGTTTCTCATTTTCGCATACATTGCAGGTCCTATAATACCTGCAATATTGTAATGTTGTGCGGGCTCTATGGTTGCATTGGGTGTTAAATATTTAGCATATTTTTCGAATTTCTTACTGATACCTCCACCAAGAACTATTTTGTTTGGAGAAAATATCAATTCAATATACTCCAGTACTTTGTTTAATTCTTTTGCCCAAGATTTCCACGATAGTTCTTTATTGATTCGAGCAGAATTTGAAACATAATGTTCTATGATAGAATCCTTATATTTTAAACTACCAAGCTCTGTGTTTGGTACGAGAACTCCGTCTTTAAAGAATGCAGAACCGATTCCTGTGCCTAGGGTTAGCAATATAGTTGTCCCTAGTTCGTTTTTTAATGAGCCAAACTCTAATTCTGCCATACCTGCAGCATCCGCATCATTGAGGCAATAAACGGGTAGGTTGAGTGCTTTTGAAAAGTGAGTTTCGATATCGTATCCTATAAATATTTTGTTGACATTATTGGCTGTTTTTGCAACACCATCTTGGATAATTGCAGGAAAGCCAAGACCAGCCATATTACCAGTAAAACCTAGATCTTTTTTTAGTTGAAGAATTAATTCAACAATTTCTACAGGTGTAGCTTTCGTTGGTGTAGCATATTTTAATCGGTCGGTTAATAATTCACCTGTATTTGGGTTCACAAGAGCAGCTTTAGTTCCCGTAGCACCGACATCAATTGAAAATATTGCTTCTTCCATTATTTGATAATTGTGACTTTATTAATGATAACGGGTTCTTCTGGTAAATCTTTAGCGTTTGTTCTAACATTCGCAATTGCATCTAACACATCAAAGCCTTTGATTAATTGGCCATAGACGGTATAATTTGTATCTAAGAAAGGTGTTCCTCCCTGCTTTACAAGTGCTTTTTTCTGTGCAGGGCTATATTTAATACCTAATCTAGATTCCAATTGTTCGATGCCGGCTTCATCCATTCTTTTTCCTTGCACAATATAAAACTGTGAACCAGAAGATTTTTTCATAGGGTTTGCTTGATCTCCCATTCTAGCTGCGGCTAAAGCACCTTTAATGTGGACTAGCGAATCTACAAATTCTGCATCAATTTGGTAACCAGGTCCACCAGATCCAAGACTGCCTTTGTAATTTGGATCTTTAGAATTTGGATCACCACCTTGGACCATAAATCCTCCAATTATTCTATGGAATCGAATACCTTCATAAAAACCTTCTTTTGCAAGTTTTACAAAATTGTCTCGATGTTTTGGCGTAGCATCACTTAAGCGAAAAGTCATATCACCGTAGTTCGTTTCCATTAGGATTCTACATTCTACGGGAGCCTCAAGTATGATTTCTTGTTGGCTTATATTCTCTTTGCTTCCTTTTTTTGCTTTTAGGGTTACTGTATATCTTCCAGATTGACTGTATTGATTTTCTGCATTAAAATCAGAAGATGAGTTTCCATCACCAAAATCCCATTCGTATGAATCTGCATTTTTAGATGCATTGTTAAATTGAATTTTCGTTGGTGCAGTTGTATCGTCTGCCTGAATCAAAAAACTTGAAACAGGTTTACTACATGCTGTCATCGATATAATAAAGCTTAAAAATATTAGTTTCTTCATGGTACTCTATCGTAATTTACTATTTCAAGTATACTTTGTTCATTTTTAAATCCTCTACAGGTCTATCTCCTGGTTGTGTTTTTACAGCAGCCAATTTGTCGATGACTTCCATCCCGTCAATAATTTCTCCAAAAACAGTATAGTCCATATCAAGGAATATGGCTCCACCTAGTTCGGTATATTTTTTTGTTTGTGCTTCTGAGTAGGTTATTCCTTTTCGAGCTCCATTATCTTTTACTTCCTTTTCAGATTGTTTTTTTCCTTGAACAATATAGAATTGTGACCCTGATGAACGTTTTTCAGGATTTGAAGGTCCTCCTGTTCTAGCTGCGGCTAACGTTCCTTTGAAGTGCGGTGCACCGATTTCAGCTTCTATTGTATATCCAGGACCGCCACCACCAAGTCTAGTATCTGGTCCAGCATCTTTAGAGTTGGGATCACCACCTTGAATCATAAAACCTTTAATAATTCTATGAAACAAAAGGCCATTATAGAACCCTTCATTTATCAGTTTTATAAAATTATCCCTGTGCTGCGGTGTACTGTCATACAGCTCAAAGGTCATATTACCTAAATCTGTTTCTATAACAAATTGAGTTTGTCCAGATTTATTACAAGAACTGGCGAATAAGGCAACAAAAAATAGTAAGGTTAGTGCGTGTTTCATATGTTTATATTGAATCTATTCTTCTTCAGTAACATCTAAAAAATTGATGATTTTAAGTTTTAATAATGTTTCTTGGGCATCAACTCCTTTGAGTGTGAATTTTTTGCTCGTTTCCCAATGTGGCCAACCTTCATCATCACGACCTCTGAATGTAAAATATCCATCATCTTCTAATAAAGTACAAACCGCTACATGTATTAAATCTTGTTTCTCTTCTTTTGTAAATGCATGGTGTAGTTTGCCTACTTCCTGTATTCCGATAAGGAATAAAATTGTCTGTAAATCAGGTAGGGAAGGTGTACTAAAACGATCCTTTATCCTATGTCTAATTTGTAACCACTCGAAATCTAATTCCCATGCTTCCATCTAAGTGCAAATATATTATCTTTTATCTCTTTCTAAAATATTATGATTGAAGAGAAAGACATTTCGTCTTTTGTGCGATTGTTTGAAGGTTTAACGTACTAAAGTAACATCTCCAGCTACTTTTTGAGTGGAACCATCTAAAAATCGAACTTCAGCAATAAATACATAAACCCCTTGAGTAGCTGGAGCACCATTATAATATCCGTTCCACCCTTCAGAAATTACACCAGGTTGAAGTTCGTTTCCTGACCAAATGAAATTCCCCCAGCGATCGAAAATTTGTAAGTACGTTATTTTTTCTAGGGTAGAAGAACCCGAAATCGTAAATCCATTATTTATTGTATTCGCAGTTGTCGAAAAAACATTGGGAACGAATATGTTTTTTTCCTTCATAACAGAGATGAATATCTCATCGTAAGCAACACATCCATTTTGAGATATGATTTGTAAACCAATCATTATATCTTCAAAAGTGATAATTTCTTGATCTAAACAATTTGGGCAATCCATCGAGTCAATATTTGTCCAAAAAATGCTATCAATTTCCGAAAAAGGTATATTTGTAATCCCTTCAATTTGTATACTTTCACCACTATTTATACTCATATCTGAGCCTAGATCAAGCGCTAATTGGACAGGCTCTTCTAGGGTAAAAGTATTTGTTATGTAGCATCCATTTGCGTCGAGAACCTCAATTTCATAGACTCCTTGAGAAAGGTTATCGAAAGCGTTAGAGTCTTGCTCTATGTTGTTTAGAAAATATGTATAATCTTCTATTCCACCACTTACCATAATTGTGGCCCAGCCATTATTTTCACTATAACAAGCAGGATTTGTAAACAAAGTAGAAGCAATCAATGGATTTGGACTTATTATTTCAAATGAGTATTCATCCGAACATTGATTTGCATCTGTTACGGTAACATTATAGTCTCCTATGGGCAAATTCTCTATTCGCATCGTATTTTCACCTGTTGACCATTCAATAAAATAAGGTTCAGTACCACCGGCAATCGTTTTTATTTCAGCAAATCCATTTGATTGTTCATTACAAGTAACATTAAAGCCATTAAAATCCGACAACAGAACAGATTCCAATACAGGGGCCTGAGCAATCGTAATCATAAAAAACCCAGTAAATTGTAACCCAGCTAAGGAGTAGATTGTAAGTTGAAAATTTCCGATGCTTATATCAGGTATATAAAAACGTTGGTTATTCATTTCAAGTACACCGCTAAGGTCAAGTCCTGTATCCAAATCTTGTAGTACATAATTAAATGGTCCTTGACCATTTGTTATATCAATCCAAACAGTATCTGAAACTTGATTACAATTTAAAATAAAGCTTGTTATTTGGGCATCCAGTAAGCATGCCGAAGGAGATTCTAAGAAAGTTTGAATGGTAACAATACTGTCACAACCATTTTCATCCGAATATATTTGCTGAATGATACCTGTATCGATTGGGTTACAAGAATAAGCAACCAACATGTTTTGTTGGGTTGGAAAATCGATTATTTCGATAAATAGGGTACTATCGCAGTTTGAAGCGGACGATAATTGTTGGGAATAAGTACCCGATTGTGGATACAATACATTATTAATCATAACAGTGTCCTTTGAACACTTTTGAATCGTTAAATCACCTTCGGTGTTATTTAATAGTCGAACTTCAATAAATAATGTGGAATCACAGAATACACTATTCGAAAAATATTGCTCATAAAAGCCTTCTGAATCAAAAGTATCCATGTTTAGATCGATGGAAGTGCCTTCACAAATGGTCAGAATGATATTGGAATCTGATGGATTATTTACATGTAGGTTGTAAACTAGTAAAGAGTCACACCCATCATTGTTTATCAGATTTTGTTCATAACTCCCATTCATAGAATATTCTTCGCCGTTTAGTATAGTAGATCCACCCAAACAAATGGTGTCAAATAATATTTGGCTCGTATTTTCAAGTATACCGATATGAATAAATAAGGTACTATCACATCCATTTTCATTAACAAATATTTGTTCAAATGTTCCTTCATTTTCAAAAACTTCATTATTAAATTCGATTGAACTTGATGGGCAAATCTCTGCGAATACATCAGAATTAGTAGGTTCTAACCAAGTAAGGTTGATTGATAATAGACTATCACAATTAACTTCGTTAAGCAACATTTGAGTGTATAATCCCTCTTCAAAATAGGTTTCATTATTTATGGTAATAGGCGTATTTCTACATACGGTTGTATCGATTGTATTCGTTGATTGGTTCAATAATTCTACGGTCAAATAAACAGTCGAATCACAACCATCTTGTGACGATAAGATTGTTTGATATTCTCCAGCTTCAGTAATTATCTGGCCATAAAAGTCAAAGCTACTTCCTTCACAAACATTTTTATAATCTTGACCTTCATAGGAAGGTACGATGACTTCATAGGTTTGTCCAAGAAAACAGTTTTGATCGGTTGTAACAATAATATTATAAAGTCCTTCTGCATTACCATCATTAAGAATAGTTAATGTAAGATTGGTTTCATCTTGCAATAAAACACCATCTTTATACCATTGGAAACTTCCAGATAATACATCCGAACTTTCCAAGGTTATAGCTCCTTCACATATGTTTCCTTCGATGGTAATAATTGGGATTCCAAACTCTTCTGTTTCGGCTAATATTAAATTGTCAAGATAAAAATATGGTTGGTTGAAAAAATTTGGATTTACACCACATCCAGGTCCTAATACAATAGCTTCATAATTTTGATCGGGTGTGAAGGTAAAAGAGATGTTTATCCATTCATCATTACCAGAGACAACACTGTTTGCAATACTAGTCCAGCCATTTGTATTAGTTGGACATCCAACACCAGAATTATTACCAAAAGGAAGGTTGTTGCAATCTGTGGTTGCAAATAATGTAATATCGATGGTAAAAGTTGGTGCATTTCCTGGAAATCCTAATTGGAAATCGAGGGTATATTCAACGCCGGCTTTTAAGTTTCCTGTCAAACAAGTTCCAGCATATTCTTTAAAATTTTGAAAGAAAAATCCATTTTCACCGTCTCTAAAACCTATATATCCTGACCCATCAGGAATTGGTTGAGGTGCTGTATAATTTAAATCTGGGTGGCTAGTTAGCCCACATTGATGTAAATAATCCGTCGTTGCAGGAGAAGCCTGAATCCAATCGACAGCACAATCTAATTCTGCTTTATTTTGAGGGCAACAAAGCTGTTCTTCAAATGAGGGGTTTGGAATGAGTGAAACTGGAAATAAACTTTCACAAGAGCAGCTAAAAGTGCCTTCTATTAAGTCTACGCCACAATTATTATTGTCAGATACTGTAATAGAATAAGAATCACCATTGGCTATCGGGTCGGATTCGAAAACGCCATTGGCAATTTTTGAAACTGGAGTACCACCAAAAATAAGATTTGTTAAATCACCTTCATTAATTGTAAAGTATACTTGGTAGAATTGTTCGTTTTCATCACAAATGATTTCTATATTTTCAAACATTGGACTTTCAACGTTAGTCACTTGCGCTTCACCTTGAATTGATATTGGACATTCGGAATCGGTGAATATGTCCCCAAATTGGTAGGTGCCAGCCTGCGAAACTGTAAATTCAAAAGGAGGTGACAATGCAATGGTATCAATCACATCGCCATCTAGTAATAATTCTATTGTTGCTGCAGAAGGTCCTTGGAATTGAAAGAAAATCGATGAAGTACTATTGCTACAAAGAAAATAAGAACCTGCTAAAGTTACTTGGATATCTTCAATGATTTCTATTTCAAAACGTTCTTCAACAATACATTGCGGGACATCTGAAACGGTGTAAATAATTTCATGAATACCTACCCCAAGATCCATTACATTAATGGTGCCATTTGATAAAGCTGCACCGGACCAAACGCCAGTTGTTGGAGTAATATTTAATTCAATAATTGTGTCTTTTAAACAAACAGGATCAATCGGTTGAAATTGTAATTCTGGAGTATCTAGGATATAGAATGTTTCAGAAATAGAGCCTATACATTGTTCGTCATTTTCAACCGTATAAGTGATAGTATACGTATCAGGATCATACAGAGAAGGATTGAATGTTTCGTCATCCAATTCATTGCCATCTATAAAATAAATACCTCCAATTGGTTCTGCTCCAAAAATACCAAGTTGGTCGATGTTACAAAAAGGACCGAAGTCTGTAAAATAAGGCGTTGGAGCTTCAAAGATTTTAAAATCTAAGCAAGCAGAAGTACTGCATAACGTACTTGGATTAATATACGTATAAATCGCTTTAAATGTGCCTTCACCTAAAACCGAAGGGTCAAAACTCCCGGTAAAATTAATATCTCCAGTCCAGCTGCCACCGATAGGGGTTGCATTGAGAATAACGACATCATCATACACACATAAGTCGCCTATTTCATCTATGATAATTTCCTCGGATGGAATGACGGTAACTAAAACATCATCAACAATTTCTAAATCACAATCATAAGTAATGGTGACACTATATAACGTAGTCTCAGTAGGTGTAGCTGTAGGGTCCGCATCAGATGTACTAGATAGACTTCCATCCGAATTATCCCAAGTGTAAGACATGCCGTTTGGATCAGCTTGAAGAATGGTTGATTCGTTTTCACAAATAGTGACATCTTCCATAGGGACTAACTCTGTTAGATTCATACATGCTTCTTGAACATTAAAAGCACCCCCGGTAGATCCAACGAATCCATAATATACATCATCTGTTCCAGTATAACTGTTGATATTTCCTATCCAATTAAAAACTTCGTCCCCATCAATATTAATGATCAGATTTGTTTCTTCGGGAATCCAAGAAAATACGAAGCAGTGATAGTTTCCATCTTCAATATTGCTTAAGACCACAGGTGGGCCAAATCCGAGTGTATTGTGATTATTACTACCGGAGTGAACGATGCCAATATGGTCATCTGTAGGATCACCTAGCCCGGAATTTTGATAGGTGTCAAATTCAACACCAAATGAAGGCGTAATCCCTTGAAAACCTATACCTTGCCCACTGACTCCAAGAGCTGTATTAGAAGTGGTTAGGACAAAGACGATTCCATCAGCACCATTATTATTTCCTCCAAAATATAGTTCTGTTTCAATAATAAATGGATCAGCAAGGCTGATGGTTGCATCTGAAAAAACACTTCCTCGTTGTCCCATTGCTGCTTCAGTAATTCTAAAACAATCACCACCTAAACTATAGGCGTCACCATTGGTTACCCATTGAGATGATATTGTATTCACATACAATAAAAAAATAATGTTAAATAAGAAAACATGTTTTCTCATAGCTTATCCTCAATAGAGTTGTTTTTAGGTACGTTTAAAGTTACACTATTAATTGATAAGTACGAAATTGCAATGTTGACTAACTTGGTTTTTGGATGCAAATGATATTCCCATCTGGATCTTGAATACAAGTGGCTGCTCTATTCCAATAAGGATTTTTGGTTTTTATAATTTCTATCGATTGATTTTTAATCCTAGAAAGAAGGACTTCATATTCCTCTTGATTATGATATAACGCGAGTAAATCGTCCGGATTCGTATTCTTCTCAAAAGATTCATTGGATTGCGTAAATTCTAAGTGCCAGGACTCATTTTTATAAGCAAAGAATATTCCATCGTATCCACTATGGTCTTTGAAATGTCCAATAAGGCTAAATCCTAGAATTTTTTGATAAAAAGTTGATAATGTAGGTATATCGTGTGTATGTTTTGCGATTCTACATTTCATAGCGTTTTTTTTGCGTAAAAATGAAATTTATTTCTTCTACTTCCAATACATTTTATTCCATTAGTTTCATTCGAATGATTTCTATTTTAGTATTACTTACTTGAACTAAAATGAATTTTATTTTATCAAAAATAATTTCTGTTCCTTCCTCTGGAATGGTTCCAGACGTCATCACAATATAACCTGATAAGGTTTGGTAATCGCCTTCGGGAATTTCTATTTGTGGGTATTTGTTTGTTATATGATCAATTTCGATTCTTCCCGAAAATAGGAATTCATTTTCGGATACTTTTTGATCCAAAACATCTCCATCATCATGTTCATCTTCAATTTCACCAAAAATCTCCTCCACAATATCTTCTAAGGTTATTACCCCAGCTGTGCTTCCATATTCATCAACAACACAGGCTATGCTCGTATTTGTTTTGATAAATTTGACCAATAAGTCTTTGAGATTCATTGCTTCAGGTGCAATAGGTATGGTTATAGCAATCCGACGCAAAGATTTGGATTCTTTCAATAATTGTTGGTGATGGATATAACCTACAATATTTTCAATGTCATTATCAATCAGTATGATCCGAGATAGTTTTGTAGAACGAAATAATTTGATTAATTCACTTTTACTCCCTGAGACATCGAATGATACAATCTCAGTTCTAGGAACCATACATTCTCTGACTTGAAGATCTCTAAGGTTCAGTGCATTTGTAAAGAACGATTTATCTACATCTTGCTGCTCTTCAGAAAGTTGTTCATCCAAATAAGTTTGTACATCAATTTTTGAAAGACCATAGGCAGCTTTTTCCATTGGTATTCCCATCAATCTTAAAATAATTTGGGACAACTTGTTCATTAACCAAGTAGGTATGGTTAATAGAAATTTGAAAAAAGCAAGAGGGTAGGCTAAACCTACAAGAATATTATTGGCATAGAGCCGAAAAATGGTTTTAGGAATAAATTCACCAAAAATTAAAATGATAATGGTTATAATCAAGGTAAAGAAAAGTAATGCACTGATTGGATAGACTAATAAATCAGGAAATATACTCTCTAGGAGCATTGTCATAAAATAAGTAAAAGCAACAAGCGCTATATTATTTCCGACTAACATCGAACTTATAAATTCGCTTGGTTTTTCGTAAAATTGGGAAATAATATTACCCCTTCTAGAGCCTTCTTCTTTTTCAAGTGCAACGCCAAGTTTACTGGCAGAGATAAACGCTATTTCTGAACCAGAAAAAAAGGCGGAAAGAAATAAAAACAATAATATGCCGAACAATAAACTCATGTAACTAAGTTACGATTTTGGAAGATAAGGATGGACAAACTTTTCTATGATGACTTCATAAATATCTTTTACATCTATTGCGATTCCAACTTCCGTTGTATTTCCAAATGATTGGTGTCTAAACGCACCGAAGTAAAACATATCATTAAGATCGACCATACGGTTGTAAATAGCCATTATTGGAACTAAATTTAAGTTGTATTGTGCTCTAAGATTATAAAATAAACCTTTAAATATATCTCTATCTAACACGGTTGTTTGTTCATCGGTCAAAACACCTTCAGGTATTTTTTCGTCAGGATTTACAAACATTTCCTTACTAGCTTTAAAGTATTTCTTTGCAGCAGCTAAGAAAAAAGCATCTGCTTGCTGTTTTTCGTACATATAGTACAAGGTTACTTTGCCAAAATACCCTTTGATATGCTGATTTTTAGCGTAGATATAACCTAGCCCATGCAAGACATAATCAAAACTTTGTCTTTTCTCTTTTTGTTGGTAATAGGGGCTGATAAATGAGCGTCCTAATTCGATCCATGTTTGTGATTTCCAGTTATCAGTAAACTGGAAATGATCACCCATAGGGCCTTTTTCATAAGTCTCTTCATCGTGAATAGCAAATCGATAGCCACCGATGATAATTTCTAATACGGATTCAAATGAAGGATTTAATATGACAAGCTGTTTCATGAAATCTTTCTCATCAAAGGCATCAAAATCCCTAGCTCCTGTACCACCACCTTCATTTCTAAACGCCCATTCTCGAATAATCGTTAATAATTTGGTGATCTCTGGATAGTCGTTCCAACCAAGTAAACTAATGATAAAATCAGTTTCTGGAATTCTTGAGTCGGAGGCATTTTTTTCAATATTGGCTACTTCTTTTTTAATTTCTTCGACATTGATAAGTGCTTCAATCGCCTTTTCAATTTGGTCTTGCATTAAAAAAGGAAAAACCGGAACAGAGCCGTATACTTTCTTTTTGGAATCAAAATATTGTTCAACGTCAACATTTGAAATCATATCTGAAATAAGAAGATCCATTAGGTTCGAAATTTTTTATAGGAGATCATAGTTTCTGACAATTCATATGAAAAGTCATATAAATTATCCGTAAAAGTACGAATAGCAGATGAATCTCCATTTTTAGTATACTTAAGAATATCCTCGTACTCTATAGGGTCAGAAAAAAGTACACTCGTCACGCCTTTTGAATTGACAAACTCTCTTAATTGAAAGATGTTTTCTAGAGGAATATTTTTAAGTGCTTTAAATCGCTTTCTAAAGTTTGCTACTTTATAAAAAAGGCTAGAATTTGCACCTCCAATGTGCATAACAACAATTTTTGATTTATACTTTAAAGTATAATCGATACATGTAGATCGCCACCTTCTATCGACCAATTGATTTTGTTCATTGTATCTTGAATTCTGTCCTGCAGCATAAAAAACAATACCTCTGCCTTCTTCATATGCTTTATCAATTTGATTGAAGTCAACCGATTTTTTCTTTTTTGTCAATTTGTCAACAGGGATTACAATATCAATAACAGGTTCGATACAGACGAGTGAATTAGCTAAAATGGAGATATCTTCCCTAATTCGACCAATTGATTCTATGGTGACTAAAACATCGGCAGCTCCAGGATGATTTGAAATAAAGGTAACAGGTCCTGATTTTGGAATTATCTGACTATTTATTGCTTCTAGCTCTACACCAAGTTCTTTATTTATCTCTTTGATAAATGTTACATTCTTGTTTGAGCGATGTTTATCTATATATTTATTAATGGTGCCTACATGCAAACCAGGTATGTTAAACATGAAAAAATCAACAAGTCGGACTTTCCATTTAGGCCATTTTGGCTTAAATATACTCATTGAATATTTCTTTATTGGGCCTATTTTCATGGGTGTAAAAATACGTTATTAAGGGAGAATTCAAGACAAATCTGTATCCACTTACTTTCTTTTTTATAAATCTATTTGATTCGAATCACCTTACTCAAGAAATTTGTTTTCTAATAACGTATTTTTGCGTTCTTAAAAATGCAAAATATGGATTTTAAACAACTGATTTCACATTGTAAAGAGTATGCTTTTATTTATCAATCTAGTGAGATCTATGATGGCTTAGCAGCTGTATATGACTATGGACCGTATGGTGTAGAATTAAAAAACAATATCAAACAATATTGGTGGAAAAGCATGGTTCAAATGCATGAAAATATAGTTGGAATTGATTCTTCTATTTTTATGCATCCAAAAGTTTGGAAAGCCTCAGGTCATGTTGATGCCTTTAATGATCCATTGATAGATAATAAAGATTCTAAAAAAAGATATCGCGCAGATGTTTTAATAGAAGATTATTGCGCGAAGATCGAAGGAAAAATCAATAAGGATGTAGAAAAAGCTAGAAAGCGATTTGGCGAAAGCTTTAACGAAGCCGAATTTAGATCTACCAATGGAAGAGTAATGGATCGTCAAGCTAAGATTGATTCGATCATCTCTAGAATGAGTAAAAGTTTAACAGAGGAAAACTTGCAAGATGTTAAATCTTTAATTGAAGAACTAGAAATCGCATGCCCGGTAAGTGGTTCGAAAAACTGGACCGATGTGAGACAGTTTAATTTGATGTTTTCTACTCAGCTGGGTAATATCGCTGGCGAGGAAGGAAAACTATATTTAAGGCCAGAAACGGCACAAGGCATTTTTGTAAATTTTTCGAATGTTCAAAAGTCATCTAGACAAAAAGTGCCTTTTGGAATTGCTCAAATTGGTAAAGCATTTAGAAATGAGATTGTAGCGAGGCAATTTATTTTTAGAATGAAAGAATTTGAACAAATGGAAATGCAATTTTTTGTTCGGCCAGGAACGGAAATGAAATTTTATGAGTCTTGGAAAGAGACAAGATTAAAATGGCACCAAAAATTAGGTACACCAGCAGCTAAACTCAGGTATCATAATCATGAAAATTTAGCGCATTATGCCAATGCTGCTGTAGATATAGAATTTGATTTTCCTTTTGGTTTTAAAGAATTAGAAGGTATTCATTCAAGGACTGATTTTGATTTGAATCAACACCAAGATCTTTCAGGTAAAAAGTTGCAATATTTTGATCCGGAATTAAATGAAAATTATGTTCCTTTTGTAGTTGAGACTTCACTTGGTTGTGATCGTATGTTTCTTTCGCAAGTAGCACAAGCATTACAAGAGGAGGAAGTGCCAGATTCTAAAGGTGGTGTTGCTAAACGAATTGTTATGAAACTTCATCCTAGTATTGCACCTATCAAATGTGCTATTTTACCTTTATTGAAGAATGATGAAAATCTTGTTAAAGCAGCTAAAGATGCGTTTAATCAATTAAAATTAAATGTCAATACTCAGTATGATGAAAAAGATGCAATCGGTAGGAGATATAGAAGACAAGATGCTATAGGAACTCCATTTTGTATAACCGTTGATCATCAAACGCTTGAAGATGGGACCGTTACGTTGAGAGAGAGAGATAGTTTGCAGCAAGTGAGACTATCTGTTCAAGAAGCAAATGATCGAGTTACAAAAGAAACAAATATTAATGTGTTACTAATGGATTAATATATGGTTCATTTACATCGCAATTAAGCATAAAAAAAGGGCGACTAGGTTTTTCTAGTCGCCCTTTTAGGTTTTATAGTTTAGTTCAGGCCTTCCACTTTCAAAAGAAGCTGCATTTTATCATTATTATTAGCAACAAGTATTCCTTTTTGTTTTGTCCCCAATGTAATGGGTTGTATATCAACCACATTCTTATCAACTAATACACCTAATTTTTTTATTGTGTGGTCAGATTCAAACAAACAATCTCCAATACCTAGCAATAAGGCACCGTGTCCTGCATCATAAGCAGGCGTTTCAGGTTCTGTATTTACGATGTTACCAGCAACAAAAATATCTACCAAACCATCATTATTGTAGTCATCAACGATAATCCCTTTAATGGGAGAAGATTGTGCATTAAAAGGAAGTTTGTGTACTTCAAAATTTTGATCCCCTTTATTTTCGATAATAATACTTGAAAAATAGGATGCGGAAAATTTATTTGCCGAGGCGGTACCTGCACCTAAGATTTCATCGACAGAAGAAGAAGCAAACGCACTATACTGTGTAAATTTTTCAGCCAAAAATGGCATTTGCTCAGTAGAACATTCTTTACCCCTTACTGGCACAATTTTATCTTTGTATTTTTTAGTCATTACAATATCATGGGTACCATTTTGATCGAAATCATTGGCTAATAATCCAAGTGGATGCTCTTCATCTGGATTAAATTTATTGTTTTCACCAATATTACCAACGATAAAATCCAAATCTCCATCTTTATCAAGGTCTACTGCTTTAAGACTTTGCCACCAACCCGAATATTTAGTTAAATCAGAAACGGTAGATACATCAAAAGTTTGCCCATTACGGATATAAAACGTAGGTGATGTCCATTCGCCAACAACAGCTAAATCTTCTTTGTTGTCACCATTTAAATCGACGAATTCAGCTCCTGTAACCATTCCCGGAAAAGCAGGGTCTTCTAATATTTGGTCCATTTGGTTTACAAATTTTCCACCTTGATTAATCAGGAAATACGATTTTGATGGTAGAGGATATTTTCCTGGTTTATTTCTAGCACCAACAAATAGATCTAATTTACCATCGGCATTAAAATCAATGGTTTTGATAATAGCGGTAGAAGACGTTATTTTTGGGATTACGCCTTTCGGAGCTTTACTAAAAAAACCTTTGCCATCATTAATGTACAATCGATCTTGGTATAGGGCAAGACTTTCAGCGATATCGCCACCACCACCTGAAGCTATATATAAGTCTTGATCTCCATCACCATCGTAATCAAAAAATTTAGCTCCTAAGTCTTCATATTTGGCATCACTTTCGAAGGCAGGTATTTCTTGCTTCATAAATTCACTACCATTTTGGATAAACAGTTGACCAGCATTACCTTTTGAGCCACCCAAATAGAAATCTTGAAAACCATCACCATTTAAATCACCAACCTCTAAAGAAGGGCCAAGTTCAGAATATTTGTGTGGTAATAAAACTTCGACTTTAAAGTCATTAAAATCATTTTCGACATGAGCTGCATTAAAGCTTTGAATCTTGGTTGTTAAATCAATAAATTGTACAATGTTTTCAACGTCTTTCTTGTCTGTTTTTTCTACATCTTCCTTGTTTATAACTAAAGTCTGATTGCTTTTTACATTGGTTAAAACAGTTTGTTGACCATCTAACCATTCAATGCGAATGCTATCAATATTGGAATATCCTCCAACACCAAAGTGTGCTATATGGTCCACACTCGATTGGTATCCTCGTGTAAAGTTATAATCAACTCGTTGTTGCATTCCTTTTGTATAGCAATATAGTTTACTTCCTAATACGGAACTAGTATTCACTTCATCGACCAATTTAATACGGATGTATTTGTTTTTATTTTCCGAGTTGTTTCTTAAGATTTGTGAAACACTTTTAAGGTTGTTAATCACTAAATCTAAATCTCCATCATTATCCAAATCTGCATAGGCTGCACCATTAGAAAAAGTAGGTGTTTTGATTCCCCAATTATCTTTTACATCTTGGTATTTTTCTCCGTTGATATTTTTGAAAACTGCATTTTTTACAGGATGAGAATTGACTTCTTTCAGTTTTTCAAACATATGAACATTTGTAAATTCATCGCCAAGACTATCTTTCATCTGGCGTGTACGATATGCTTGATCATTATCTTTGACATCTCTGAGGTATCCATTTGTGACAAAGTAATCTTTGAATCCGTCATTATCAAAATCTGCAATTAATGGAGCCCAACTCCAGTCTGTCTGTGATACACCTAATTGAAGTCCTACATCTTTAAGGTATCCACCACCTATTCCCATTTGGAAGGTGTTAAACATATATTGTGATGGGAATCCAAGTTTGTTTTTCATAAAATAAAACCTTTCAACATCCATTGATTCCATAAGCGTTTTATTTCTAAAATGATCCTTAGGCGTCATATCGACAGTAGCAATATCAAGTAAACCATCATTGTTAAAATCCGCTGCATCACATCCCATTGAATAATACGACATATGCTTTAAGTGCGTATAGTTTATTTGTTTGAATACTCCTTTACCTATATTCATCCAATAAAAATCTGGAAGAAAATAATCATTCGCGCAATAGATATCTTGAAGTCCATCATCATTAAAGTCAGCAACTGCTAGGCCTAAACCAAAAGCAAAGAAATTTACTTTAGATTTTCTTGACGTATCCGTAAATTTTCCATCTTCATTGATAAAGAATTTATTACTCATTTTTGTCATTTGCTCATTTGGCAATTTGATCATATTTTCATACCACTCCTTAATACCTTTACCGATTTTTATTCTTCCATGATTATTTAACCACATATCCAAGTCCCCATCATTATCTACATCAAAGAATGCCGCTTGCACAGACCGAGAGGCATCGTTTAAGCCGTAGTCGGCAGCAGCGGAAGTAAAGGTTAGGTCTCCATTGTTAATAAACAAATCATTCATTAACATGGATTCTGCTTCATAAGGCCCTGAGTTACAAACATAAATATCAAGTAATCCATCATTATTTATATCAACCATAGTAGACCCACAAGCCCATTTGTTTGTTTCTAGACCTGAGGTTAATGAAATATCTTCAAACTTCATGTCACCCTTATTGATGTAAAGTTTGTTAGGCACATCATTACCCGTAAAAAATATATCAGCAAGTCCATCATTGTTTATATCACCAATTGAAACGCCTGCTCCGTTATACATGTAGTCGAAAAAAGTAATATTCCTGTCTGGCGTTTCATTGATATCGTTCATAAAGTCGATACCTGTTTCCTCCGGTGTCATTTCGGTAAAGACTTTAAATGATTCGTCATACACGACAGGAGTATTGTTTTGTTCGGTTGAGCAACCAACAAAACATAGCAAGATGATTATATATCCAAAATATTTCATTGTAGATCTCTATTTTTGAAAATGTAATAACTTAAAACTAATCTTCGTTTTCCGCAATTGTTTCTGTATTTGGCTTAAAGCCAATGGGAGTGAATCCCATTTTTTCAGGTATGTCATCATCATAATCTTCCCAGTCGATGATTTCACGCATAAACTGCTCAACATGATGAACAACATAGCCTTCTTTAAATTCTTCCGGTCTTAAAATTTCCAACATTTTAGGTGGTTTGGGTTGACCATATCCTTCGATAAATGGATAGGCAATCATAATCATAATTTTCCCATTAAAAAGTTGCTGATAAATTAATGACCCATTGGTTTTAATATAAGGTCTGTATGCTTTGCTGTTTGGAATTTTTTCGGCGATACCGCTTACTTCAGTTCCTAATGAAAGCATAATGACTTCTAAATTTTCGATTTCATCTTGGATTTCAAGAATTGCTTTCAATTTAGTTTTTTTTATAATAGACTCTAATGTGCTACTAATCATTTTTTTAAGACCTTCACTCCAATCTTTTCTATATGATTTTGTATTGTTTAATATTTGATTGTAGTTCTTAATTTTCCCATTTAAACTTTCTAAGTCCATTCTTTAGCTTTTTTGTAAAATGAAACTAATAATTTAATAGCCTTTCAAGGCTAGTTTTTAATCTTTCTTTTGGTAAAAACACATTTTCCAATTCTTGTGCGAAAGGAATTGGAGTATTTAATGAAGAAACACGTATGACCGGAGCATCTAATGCTTCAAAAACGTGTTCATTTATGTAAGCACTTATTTCACCTCCTAGTCCACCAAATTCAATGTCCTCATGCAATACAAGAACTCTATTTGTTTTTTGTGTAGTAGTACGGATAGCTTCATAATCCAAAGGTGCCAATGACCTTAAATCTAAAATATCACATGATATTTCTAATTCGTCAGTTATAGTTTTTGCCCAAATTACACCTTGTCCATAGGTTATAATAGAGCATTTTGTACCTTCTTTAACTAAGTTTGCTTTCCCAATCGGTAGCGTGTAATAACCATTTGGCACCTTTTCTTCTATGCTTCGGTATAGTGCTTTGTGTTCAAAAAACATAACTGGGTTTGGGTCTTCAAATGAAGCCAATAATAGTCCTTTTGCATCATATGGTGATGAAGGATAAACAACTCTAAGTCCTGGCGTATGCGTAAACCAAGCTTCTGTACTTTGTGAGTGAAAAGGTCCTGCACCCATTCCTCCTCCAGTCGGCATTCGGATAACGGTATTGATAGAAGCTCCCCATCTATATCTAACTTTTGCGATATTGTTGACAATTTGATTAAAGCCGCAGGTTACAAAATCGGAAAATTGCATTTCGACCATTGATTTTTTTCCTTTTAAGGCTAAACCCATGGCAATTCCAAGTACCGCACTTTCACAGATAGGCGTGTTTCGTACTCGGTCTAAGCCGTATTTTTCCCAAAACCCATCTGTTATTTTAAATACTCCGCCATATTCTGCTATATCCTGACCCATTAATACAAGATCATCATGTTTTTCCATTGCAAGATCAAGTCCATTTGATATTGCATCGATAAGACGCATTGATGTTGATTCACCTGAAGGAGCTGTAACTATTTGATCATAGGGTGTATATACATCGGCGATTTCTTGTTTTTGAGTAAAAGATAATGGAGCTTCAGTAAAAGCTAATTTTACATCTTTTCCAATTTCCGATTTTAATTTTTTTCGAATGTCTTTTATTTCAGATGATTTGTAAACCCCTTCTTCTACTAAATAGGTTTCATAATTATCAATAGGATCTTTCTTTTCCCATTCCTTCATTAAAGAAGCTGGAACATATTTTACACCTGAAGCTTCTTCGTGTCCCCTCCTTCTAAATGTTTTGCATTCGATAAGATATGGTTCTGGGTTTTTTCGAATATTTTCTGCTATTTTTTTAATCGTAGAATAGACTTCTAATATATTATTGCCATCAATAATTTTCGACTTCATTCCATAACCAATACCTCTATCTGCTAAGTTTTTAGCGCGATACTGTTCGGATGTAGGTGTAGATAAGCCGTAACCATTATTTTCAATTACGAAGATGACAGGAAGTTGCCATACAGCAGCCATATTTAATGCTTCATGGAATTCGCCTTCACTCGTTCCACCTTCACCAGTAAATGCTAAAGATACTTTTTGTTCTCCTCCGAGTTTATGAGCTAAACCAACACCATCAGCAAGAGATAATTGAGCACCTAAATGAGAAATCATTCCTACAATGTTATACGCTAAGGTGCCAAAATGAAATGATCGATCTCGACCATTTGTAAATCCATTAGATTTACCTTGCCATTGTGACATTAACCTTGTTAAAGGTATTTCTCTAGCCGTAAAGACCCCTAAATTCCGATGCATAGGAAATATCATTTCGTCTTCATCCAAAGCCAAGGTACATCCTACAGCAATAGCTTCTTGACCAATTCCAGAAAACCATTTTGAAATTTTTCCTTGACGTAAAAGGGATAACATTTTTTCCTCAATTAATCGAGGCTTCAGCATTGAAACATAGAGTTTTTTTAATGTCTCTACAGACAATTTTCCTTTTTTATACTTTATTGGTAAGTTTATAATCGTATCCATAACGGGAATATTAAGCCGCAAAAATAACTTTTATAATATCTATCGACTTGGGTTTTTTAAAGTTTTGTAAATGATATATATAATAACTTGTTAATGCATCTAAAATATCATTCCTCTGACCTTTATTTATTAGGATTTTGCTGTCATTTTTTGAAAGGAATAATCCGAATAAATGACTTAAAGAAAGGCTAAGACAATATATGGGTTCTCCTTCATCTTTGTGACAAAAAGCACCTTCTTTTAGATTGAAAACTTTGTTTGGACCTTTATTGTCATGTGGAAATATTCCGATGTGTTTTGTAAGTTCAAATAAGTAATGCAGATGAAAATTACCTAATTCCAGAGGTTTGTTGTCTAAGGTTAAAAGACTATCTTTTATAAAAGCAAAAAGAAGGTCATTATTTTCATATTCTTTAATACTTTGACGAGTAAAATCAATCATGCAAGTCGCTATTGCATTTATCGAAATATCTGAAAAAATAAGTTGATATCTATAGTTAATACTTGCCTCTTTGATTCTTTTTAGACTATCACCTTTTCCTGGATAATACAACAAGTTTATTGGTTGAAGTACTTGATACAAATATTGCAAGTTGTTTTTTCTTTTTCGAGCACCTCCGACTATAAATTTTTCCATGCCATGATCTTTAGTGTAGATTTCTAAGATCATAGATGTCTCACCAAAAGGAATGGTTTTAAATATGATGCCTTCTGTTTTAATCATGTTTTAATATTCCCAATCTTCAATTGGATCCTGTTTGTATTTTTTACGGGTTTCCATTCTTTGTTTTTGCCTTTTCCATATTAATTGAGCGAATACATTAGGCATACTTTGCTTAGCATTTAATTTCATCGCTTGTTTTATATCAGTTTCAGCAATATCTAGGCGATACATATAGCTCATAAGCAATTCAATATCATGATCCATCATTTGTGATACTCGTTCTTCAATAGAGGCTATGACATCAACTTCTGAAATATCTTCCGATTCTATATTTATTAAGCTTTTAAAATCCAAATTGTTTAATTTTCTTTTATTAACGCTAAAATATTTTCTACGTTTTTGCGATTGCTAGATAACCTAGGTACTTTATGTTGACCACCAAACTTATTTTTATTTCGCATCCATTTTTCGAAAGTACCTTTAGGTGCAATATTTAGTTTTAAATTTTCAAGCGCCATACCTTTAAACCTTTTTGCTTCATAATCAGAATTAATATTTTGAAGAGCACTATCGAGTGCTAATGCAAATTTTTCTTTATCTATCTGAGGATTTTTAAATTCGATAATCCACTCATGGCCTCCTTTATTGGTGGACGTTAGAAAAATAGGTGCAACGGTATAATCAACAATGGAAACATTAAATTTTTTAGCGGTTAAACTTAGCGCTTCATCAGTATTAGAAACCATAAGCTCTTCTCCAAAAACATTTATACATTGTTTATTTCTTCCTACAATTTTTATTCTATATGGATGGATTGAAGTAAAAGTGATAGTATCACCTATGATATAACGATATAATCCACTTGTGTTTGAAATAACCATCGAATAAATTGTATTTAATGTTACTTCATTAATACTAAATGATGAAGGAAATGGATCATCAATTTCGTCAAAAGGTATAAACTCATAATAGATTCCATTGTCTAAAAGCAAAAGCATGTCATCTCTATCAAGTTCGTCTTGGATCGCGAAATATCCCTCACTCGCATTATAAACTTCTAAAAAATTAAAATCATCTTTTGGTATATATTTTTTTAACTGTTCTTTGTAAGGAAGAAAATTAACCCCTCCATGGATATAAGCACTAACATTTGGCCATACTTCTGAAATAGTTGATTTTCCTGTGTATTCCAAGATACTTTCAAACAGAACAATAACCCAAGTAGGTACGCCTCCAAACATGATGATATCCTGTTGACTGCATATTTTAGTCATCCGCTCAATTTTTTCATCCCAATTTGGAAGTAAGGCAGTCTCAAAATCTGGAGAGTAAAATGGACGTCCAACAGCAGGCATGTTTTCGACCATAATCCCAGAAATGTCTCCAAATCGTGTGTCATGATTTGGTTTATAGGTTTCTAGAGATCCACCCATAATTAAGTTTTTACCAGCAAAAACTTTTATTGTAGGATTATGGTGATATAAGATTGTTACTACATCCCAACTACTTTTCATATGGCAGTCTAAGAGGTAGTTTTTTGATACAGGAATAAATTTACTTTTATCACTAGAAGTACCTGAAGACTTTGAAAACCATTTTATTTTACCTGGATACAAAATGTCTTTTTCGCCTAGCATCATTTTTTTTATGTCGCTTGCATATTCATCATAATGATGCAGTGGTACTCTTTTTTTAAAACTATCTGAATCTTTGATGTCAGCGAGTCCAAATTTTCTTCCAAATTGACATTTTTTTGCAAGCGATAAGATTTCTTGAAAAATTTTGTCTTGGGTAATTTGAGGATATGAAATAAACTTTTCAATTCTTCGAAAACGAAGATTTAAATACTGTTTAATAATCATATTGAAAACCTCTGACATAGAATTTTAGCTATAAAACTTGGTTCGTTAATTTTAATAATAAGTATGAAATCTATTCTTTCAATTTAGGGTATTTTTCTGGATGGCACTCATTTTTTATCGTGGATTTATGATTAATTTTTTCAAAATCAAAGAATCCATGTAATAATGGTTAAAGGGTAGGACGTTTACTAGGCAATGAAAACTTGTTTTCATACATTAGATTTTTATTTAATACATATTTCCGACTAAATGTCAAATACGAGTAGATTTTTCAAAAAATTGACCCGAGTAATGTGGGGATTAACCATTTTCGGTTTGATTGCTATAGGTATATTGTTTTTCTTGATTTCATCAACAAAAATGCCAGATACAAAAGAGCTTGAAAATCCAAGTTACGAATATGCATCTATCATCTACAGTTATGATATGCAGGAGTTGGGAAGGTATTTC
The DNA here is from genome assembly GCA_937924805.1 of uncultured Saprospiraceae bacterium. Taxonomy (GTDB): domain Bacteria; phylum Bacteroidota; class Bacteroidia; order Chitinophagales; family Saprospiraceae; genus JAHDDO01. The sequence continues at coordinate 16,374 of CALDTZ010000033.1, read as the reverse complement.
AAATTTAATCGTGAGGCTGTTCAGTTTGAATCATTAAATCCAAAAATTGTAGAAGCCTTAATCGCCACGGAGGATGAACGATATCATGAGCATTCTGGTGTTGATTTAAGAAGTACGTTTCGAGCCGTTGCTTTTCTTGGAACGAAAGGTGGTGCAAGTACCATTTCACAACAATTGGCTAAATTGTTTTTCACTCAACGATCATCCAATATTGTAAAAAGAATTTGGCAAAAATTGAAAGAATGGGTAATTGCTATCGAATTTGAAAAAGGGTACACAAAAGAGGAGATACTGTCTATGTATCTAAATAAATTCGATTTTTTATACAACGCGCACGGAGTTCAAGCTGCTGCAACCACGTATTTTGGTAAAAAACAATCAGCACTAAGTTTATCTGAATGCGCAGTCCTCATTGGAATGCTAAAAAACCCTTCGGCCTATAACCCCAAAAAGTATCCTGAGAATGCTTTTCACAGAAGAAATGTTGTGTTGTCACAAATGGTCCGTAATGGATACATTTCAAAATCAGAATATGAAAAAGTATCGAAGGAAAAAATTGATATCACAAATTTCAATAGATCTGTTCATTATGAAGGTCAAGCACCTTATTTCAGAGCTACCTTGACATCATACCTTAAAAAATTACTTCAAGAAGATAAATATTTAAAGCCAGATGGAACGAAATACAATATTTATGAAGATGGACTTAAAATTTATACTACCATAGACCTAAATATGCAAAAGCATGCTGAAGCAGCAATGACTGAACATATGATAGATCAGCAAACCAAATATTTTAATCGTTGGAAAGGGTTGGATCCATGGACTTATGAAGCGGATGAAAATCAAAAGTCAATAAGACAAAAGGCATTAAAACGACTTATTTTTGAAAGTGATCGTTTTAAACGTATGAAAAACCGTAAAATGAATGGAGTTTTTCAAGAGATATTAAAAGCATTTCCAGATGCGAGGCTATGGGATGCTGATATTCAACGTATGTTGAAAGGTGAATCGGATTCAAAATATTTATTGGAATTATTGGGTCAAGATTATATTTCGAGAGCACAAAAATCTCGATATGAAAAAATACTGAAAAGTAAATCATGGCCAGATCTTAAGATGGCATGGAGTTCACTTGAAAAGGAAGCAAATAAGGAGTTTTCTAGAAAGACAAACATGACCGTTTTTGACCATGTCAAAGGCGAAAAAATGGTCAATATGAGTCCATTGGATAGTATTAAATATCATCGAATGCACTTGCAGTTAGGATCTGTATCAATAGAACCAGCAACAGGTCATGTAAAGACTTGGGTTGGAGGTATTGGAAATAAACGATTTCAATATGATCATGTTCTTTCTGATCGTCAAGTTGGATCTACTTTCAAACCATTTATCTATGCTACCGCAATTTCTCAACAAGCGATGTCACCTTGTCAAAAAGTGGATGATATTCAATATACCATTCCAGCAAGAGATGCGAACTTTGGGTTGATGGATGCTTGGTCCCCATCAAATTCGGATGGGAAGTTTTCTGGGCAAAAGTTAACATTAAAAGAAGGTCTAAAAAAGTCTAAGAATTCAGTTTCAATTTGGTTAATGAAGCAATTAGGCAATGTTGAAGTTGTTCGAGATTTGGCATCACAAATGGGAATTAAAAAGTCCAAAATACCTAGAGCACCTTCGATCTGTTTAGGATCTGCAGATTTGAATGTATTAGAAATGACGAGTGCTTACGCATCAATGGCTAACAATGGAATTCATAAAAAACCAATTTTTATTACAAAAATAGTAGATAAAAATGATCGAGTCATTTATACGGCTATGCCCGAACAAAAAAGGGTATTGAATGAAGAATATAATTATGTGATTGTTGATATGTTGAAATATGCTGTCAAGCATAGAAGTTATGAAATGCAATCAGAATTTGGAGGTAAAACAGGAACTACGAATGATTATGTCGATGGCTGGTTTATGGGTATTACCCCTTCATTAGCTGTTGGTACGTGGGTTGGTGGTGAAGATCCTTGGATTCGATTTTTAGAAATTGCTCAAGGGCAAGGTGGGCAAATGGCAAGACCCTATTTTTTCAACTTAATGAAGCGTTTGGAAGCTGATCCTAAAATTGGGATTGATCCAACCCTTAGTTTTTACAAACCCTTAGGTGATCTAGTAGAAACAGATTGTTCAAAATATGAAGCGAAGGAAAAATTTGAAAAGGTCCTGACGCCTAAAGTTAATCAAAATCGGGATGATGAATTTGATGAGGAGGAGTTGTAATTCAGAGGATTAATTGAACTTGTTTCATTAACACCTTGGTTAAATTGAATTAAATCATTTTTCTATTTTATATTTATTCTTGATAATCTCAAGAATGGATAATAACGCTCAACCTGATTACAGAAGTAGACCCTGGCTTAAATACCTTATTTATGGCTTGTGGACTGCAATAGTCATTGGTTTTATCGCTGTAATAATTTTTTTAAGGGGTATAGGTAACAGTGATTTACCTTCTTTTGAAGAACTAGAAAACCCGACGTATGACCTTGCGAGTGTCGTTTATGATGTTAATGGGACTTCATTTGGCAAGTATTACATAGAAAATAGGGAGCAAATTGAATTTAGCAACCTATCTCCAAATATTTATAAAGCCCTTATTGCTACGGAGGATGTTAGATATTTAGATCATTCTGGGATCGATTTTTTTGCATTATTGAGGGTTGCTTTTAAAACTGTATTATTTAGAAAGGAAAGTTCCGGGGGTGGAAGTACGATTTCACAACAACTTGCAAAATTACTATTTAAACGAGCTAGTTTACGTAATAAGAGTTCGATAAGTAAAATCTTTGCATTAGTTGAAATTAAGGTTAAAGAATGGTTTACAGCTGTAAAATTAGAGAGGCAATACACCAAAGAAGAAATCATCGTAATGTACCTAAATAAATTTGAGTTTATTAATGGAGCACACGGCATTCAAGCAGCATCACAAACGTATTTTGGAAAAGTACAAAAAGAATTAACCGTCTCAGAAGGTGCCACTTTAGTTGGTATGCTTAAAAATCCAAGTTTATATAATCCAGTACGATTCCCGGAAAAAAGCAAAGATCGAAGGAATGTGGTATTATCTCAACTTCTCAAAAATAACCAATTAGATCAAGTAGCTTTTGATAGCATAAAATCAAAACCTTTGGATATGTCTGCTTTTTCGCGGGAAGCACACGATACAGGTCCAGCTCCTCACTTTAGAGCTGAATTGACAAAATGGTTAAAAGAAAAGCTCGACAACAAAGAATATTACAAACCTGATGGCACGCCCTACAATATTTATACGGATGGATTAAGTATTCATACGACGATAGATTTAGCCTACCAAGCTCAGGCCGAAAAAGCTGTAGCTGAGCATATGAAGGATAATCAAGAACGGTATTGGAAAGTTTGGAAAGGATTGAATCCATGGACACACGAAGCAGATGATAAGGTCAAAGAAATCCGATTGGATGCTCTTGAACGTAAAATTAAGGAGTCAGACAGGTATCTTAACCTGCATAATTCTTATTTAGGTGCACTCAAATCTACCTTGCAAAAGAAATATAATCCAAGGTTACCTCTTAATGAAAAAGTCATTAGAAACTTAATAGACGTCAAAGAAAGGAAGGTTAAAATGTCTTCTCTTTTTCAAAAGGAGATACTGAAAGAACAATATGTTAATGATTACACGTCAATTGTTACTAGCAATGAAATTGACCAATTGGCAAACCAATTTGGTTTACTTGAGGAGGCCTATAAAACGGAGTTTAATACAAAAATTAATCTAAAAGTTTTTGATTACGAAAAAGGGGAAATAGAAAAAGAAATGACCCCAAAAGATTCTGTGAAATACCATAATCAGCACCTTCAAAGTGGTATGTTGGCTGTTGACCCTAAATCTGGACATATAAAGGCGTGGGTAGGGGGTGTAGGTTTCAAATATTTCAAATACGATCACGTAAACTCAAGACGGCAAGTCGGATCCACCATTAAACCTTTTGTCTATGCAACTGCAATTTCCTTACAAGGTATCTCACCTTGTCAAGAATTTGAAGATATTCAATATACTATAGCACCTGGGGATGTCGATTTATTCGTAGATGAGGAATGGTCTCCAGCTAATGCAAATGATGAATTTACGGGTAATTATTATAATCTTTATCAAGGCCTTTTATATTCAAAAAACTCTATTTCAGTTCGATTGGTTAAAGAGTTAGGGAGTGTTAATGTTATACGAGAAGTGTTACATAATTCAGGTATAGATCGAGATATGACTTTAGCTAATGGGCGTTTGGCTGTACCGAAACTTCCTTCTATTGTCTTGGGGGCTGCAGATCTTTCAGTAAAAGACATGACGGGTGCGTACACGACGTTTGCCAATAATGGTAGTTATACTGAGCCTATCTTTGTGAGTAGAATTGTTGATAAAAATGGTAAAGTTATTTACAGTGGTATACCTGAACGTAGAATTGCTCTAAATCCGTTATATAATGCTGTTATGGTCGATATGTTAAAAAATAATCTTGCAGGCGGTTATAATATGGGTAATAAAACGATAGCTGGAGGAAAAACAGGTACAACAAATGATTATTCTGATGGATGGTTTATGGGGGTTACTCCAAATTTAGTCGTTGGAACATGGGTAGGTGGAGACGATAATTGGATTCGATTTTTAAGCTTACAAAATGGTCAAGGATTTGTTATGGCAAGACCTATTTTTCAAAAATTTATTCTAGGAATAGAAAAGGATACATCAATACAATTTGATACAGAAGCGGATTTTGCACAACCACCTGATGGGTTCACGGATTTAATTGATTGTACAAAGTTTAAGCAAGTCAGACCAGACGAGGAATTAGAAAACACATTGAATCAACAAGCTGAATTTGATGAATTTGATGATGAAGAGTTTGACGAGGAGGAGTTTGATGATGAGGAGTTTGATGATGAGGAAGAAGACTTTGATGAAGAAGGGTAAGTAATTGATACCCATTCCACATCAAATGTTGATCCTCTATCGTTATTTCAATTTATAAATTTGAAAGAAATTGTCATTATTTGCAATGACTATAGATGTTTTATCATTAGCATCTTTGAAAGATAATGCTGCTCGAGCATCTGCAATAGCCATTATACCTGATTCATAAGGCATAAGTGGTTCGAATGTATGGTCGCCATTTGCCAATAAAATAACACCATTTCCGGCATCAGATCGAGTTGTTTCAACCTCTCTTTGGTAGTAATTACCAACAAGGAAAATATCTGTTTTTCCGTCTGCATTAAAGTCTTCGCAAGTTATGCCGTATGTTGGTGAAATTTGCGCCAGATTTGGTAATGGTTTTGTGGTGAAGTTTCCATTTCCATCATTGATAAACAGACTTGTTTCAATCACCTTTGCCTGTTTATGGATAGCACCTTCTTTTCTATCTGAAAGAACTTCATCAAGAGATGCTGTAGCAAATGTCGTATAATCTTTAAATTCTTTTTTCACGAATGGCATTTGTTCTGAAGAACATTGTCTTCCTCTTACAGGGTAACAAATACCATCCTTATCATAGTATCCTAGGTAAACATCATTGGTACCATTGTCGTCAAAATCTTTTACAAATAATTCAAATGGCTTTTCTTTGGTAACCTGAATCTTATAATTTCGACCTAAATTACCACCAATTAGGTCCATGTCACCATCTGAATCAATATCTACGATTTCTATAGTATTCCATAAACCTTCAGAATCTTTTATAGGCTGTGATTTTTTAAGTTGATTATTTTCATTTTTAAAAATAGTAATAGGCATAAACTCACCACCGACAATTAAGTCTAGATCTCCATCTTTGTCAATATCTGTCCATGCTGCATCCGTAATCATACCTAAATCGTTTAGATCATCTTCAAATTTATCGTTAGCTGTTTCAAACGTACCATTGTTGTTTTTAAGAAAATAACTAGATCCCGAAGTACCATATTTTCCAGGCATATTTCGTCCTCCTATAAATACATCAACAAAACCATCGTTGTCATAATCTGCTGCTGCAATGGCTGCGGAGCTAGTCTTTTGGCTTGGGAATGAATTTTCTATTTGGAATTGTCCGTTCCCATTATTGATATATAACCGATCTTTTAAATCATTCGATCCATTTGTAAATTCATTTCCACCCGAAGCTACAATTAAGTCTAAATCATTATCATTATCAATATCAATTAATTGAGCTCCAAGGTCTTCGCTATTTTTATCCTTTGTGAATACTTTGTTTTTTAATTTTGTGTACTGCCCCGTTTTATTCTGAATAAAAATCTCGCTGGGTTGACCTTTAGCGCCACCACAATATAAGTCAATAAGTCCATCACCATTTACATCTCCTTTTGCAATGGTTGGACCAAGGTGCGAAAGTTTATAAGGGAGAAGTACTTCATTTAAATAGTCATCAAATTCATTTTCTTCATGTTTAAAATTGAAACCTGAGTTACGTGTAAAATCAGAAAAAATAGTTTTTGGACTTGGAATGGTCCACTGATTATTTTTTGCATCTTTTTCACGAAAAGTAAGTGATTGATTAGCTTCTACATTTAAAGAATGAATGGTCTTTCCATTGGGCCATTTTACAATAACTTCTTTAACTTTTTTATTGTTACCGAGTCCAAAATGTATTCTGGGATCATTGTAAGATTGGAATCCGCGGGATGGACTTATTTCTTGAAATTGAAAAGATCCATCTTCATGATACACATAAACTCGGGCTCCAATTGATTTTGTGTTTTTTTGATCCCCTATAATTGTAAAAGAAAGGTAGTTGTGCAACTCATTCTCTTGACTCATATTTTTATAAAGCGAAATTGGGTCATTAATGTTACTTGTCATAATTTCGAGATCGCCATCATTATCAAAATCAGCATAAACAGTTCCAAAAGACCAGCCCTCATGCTCAATTCCCCAGGTTGCAGATTTATCTTCAAAAGTTAAATCACCGTTGTTGCGATAAGTATAATTTCGTAATTTTTTTGAAGGGGCTAAATTTAAATACTGATTTGGATCTATTTTTAGTTTTTTTCCACCTTGGACCTTTGATAAAGAATCAAACAACAATGTTCTTCGATTTATATAATCTTTGTTTGTTAAGTCTTTAACTTGTCCATTAGAAATAAATAGATCCTTATTTCCATCATTATCTAAGTCCGCAAAGAGAGTAGCCCAACTCCAATCCGTTTTTGCTACGCCAGCCATTTGAGCAATATCGCTAAATGTACCATTCCCATTATTTAATTGGAGAGTGTTAAACATATATTGATAGTGATATCCACCTTTGACGAGATTCCAAAATTTTTCTGGATTCATACCACTCATATTTGCTTTTTGCCGAAAATTATCAGCTGGGGCCATATCTGCAGAAAAGAGATCAGTATATCCATCATTATTAATATCGGCAAGATCAACACCCATTGAAAAATTGCTCATATGTCTTAATGCTGTGTTTGCAATGTTAGAAAATGTCCCATCACCGTTGTTGTTATAAAACAGATCAGGTTCTTCATAATCACTAGCTACATACAAATCCATTAAACCATCGTTATTCATATCAACAGCTGTGGCGCTTAGCGTGAAATTGAAACTAACCATTCCTGCACTTTTAGTTATATCTGTAAAACTGCCGTTACCATTGTTACGATATAGAATATCTGACATTTCAATGGCTGGAATATCATCAGGGATTTGTCCTTTTCTTTTATGATCTAAAATGTATGGTTGATTACCTACAAAAAGATCTAGATCACCGTCATTGTCAATGTCAAAAAAATTCGTCGCAGTTGTGAAACCATCATCTGCAATGCCATACTCTTTGCCTTTCTCAGAAAAAGTATTGTCTTTATTATTTATGTATAATAAATTATGTCTTTTGTTTTTATCTGCGTAAAGATATTTACCAATATAAATATCATCATAACCATCGCTATTTATATCAACAATAGAAACAGAAGAAGACCAAGTGTCATTATCAATTCCAGATGTGGCTGTAATATCCTTAAATTTTAAATTTCCTTGGTTAAGATAAATTTTATCTTTGACTTGGTTGCCACAGAAAAAGACATCTTGTAGCCCATCATTATTGACATCTAATACTCCTATCCCACCTCCGTTAAAGATAACATCTTGCAGTACATGGTTATAATATTCAGTCTCAATAATAGTATTTTCAAAGTTTAGACCGCTTTGTTTCGCAGGAATTTCACTAAAGATTTTAAAGGCTGCATTTGTTACCTTTTTTTGACTTGCATGATCTCCGTTGATTTTATCATCAGTACAACTTAAAATAAGCATGCTAGAAATTAATAGCAACCAAAATATTCCATTAGTGTGAGTATTCATTGAAACTTTATTTAATGTATATAAAGACGTAAAAATAATAAGAAGGTTTATATATTATCTATTCACTCTTTTAAAACAATAATTTTTATGTTTATGTCAGCATTAGATTCAAGTAAAAGATGAATGTTTTTAGTAATGCCTTCTAAGAATCTTGGCTATCTGAATATTTACGTACTTTAATTCATGCGTTTTGATACATTTATGTTAGTAATCATATGATTTACATTTATTCTTTTATGGTCTCACTAAGAACACATATAAATATTTAATATAAGTAAAAACCCCAAAAATAGGTATATAATATCTACTGACTAAAAGTATCTTTGCTCGCATATAGGCGTAAACCAAGTTAATTCCATTGACGAATTGGAATTTTCTGCCTATCGGAAATCACTAAGCGTATAATTATTAACATAAGGCAATACTGAGATTAGCTAAGCTTTTAAAGAACTGATTAATCATAAAGTATAGGAGTGCATACTCACCTAAGCTATAAATCGATGCACACTATATGAATTTATGAGTAGCTCCTCCCCGATATTTCTATGTTTCTGTATTATTTACTTTGTGTTATTTCTTAGGAAATAGCGCTTTGACATAATGATGTCATACCTATGCCATAATACTATTAAGCTAAAATCGAACGAACTAATTTTATTTTTTAATCAATTTTCAAAATCTCAATCTCATGAAAATTAAATTAATGTTTGGATTGATGTTCGTGCTTTGCTCTTTTATGAGTGTAAACGCACAATCTTACCTTCCATATGATCAAGCTGTTCAGGTCTTAGACGCTGAATTACAGGCTTGGGAGGATGGTACTGTAGACATCAATACAATTAACCTTAATACTCCCGCTACTGATGCAACAGTCATCAGAGCAAGTAAGACAGGTAGCAACTTGAATGAAGTAGCTTTTACTGGTATATTATTATATGCTAGAAATGAAATCAAAGCAGCTATGGACACTCAAGCAGGAATCAACACAATCGTAACAAGATTTACTACTCAGACGGGTAATAATGCACAGCAAGCGATTGATTATGTCACTGGTCTTGTTACCAATTAAAAACACTCAATCTCATGAAGAAAATTTTATTATTAACAATTTGGTGCCTTACTTTGGCATCTACTAGTTTTGCACAATCTTATAGTGCAGGATCAGGTTCTGGAGGAGACTTTGGAGATACTGGAGGAGATCAAGTTATTGTTGACATCGTAATCGACGGTGCTGACTTTGATGGTCTTGCTGCGGATGTAATTACTGCGACGGGTCCTTGTGATGACCCTTCAGCATCATTGCCTCCAGCAATTACTGCGCCAGCGGTATTAGGTTACAATTACGAGATTACATCAGTTACAATTGATGGTCTTGAGCATAGCTGGGCAGGTGATTTGAATTACGAATTGACAGCAACTTCTACAGGAGCAGAAACAGTTGTGTTTCCAGCAGTAGAATTAGCAGCTGGAGTTTGTGGTTCTGATGACTTAGAAGTTGGATCATACATGTATGTAGCACCAGGAATGGGTGCAGGTCCTTTATCTGCAAACTGTGCAAATGCTGCTAATGGTGTTGATATAATGCCTGGTACGTATGATGCAGAAACGCCTTTAACTACATTTAATCCTTTGTCTTGTGGAGCTGGTATGATTAGCTTTCCACTTGGTCTTGATTTGACTGCAAATGAAGATGTGGATGGTGACGGTAACTTAGATGTTGACGAAGATGCTAATGGCAATGGTGCATTAGACGCTGGAGAAGACATTGACGGTGACGGTAACCTTGATGTTATGGAGGATGTAAACGGTGATGGGACATTATTTGGATCTATTACATTTACATTAACTGTTACAGATGGTGTAGGTGGTGATAATGGTTCATTTACTGATGTTACAATTAATTTTGCACCGATTGTACCTGCTGAAACTTCAGTAGATGCATCAGCATGTTGTGCAGTTACTTGTGATATTCAATGTCCAGAAGATATTACCATAGAATTAGAGCCAGGTGAATGTGAAGAAGTTGTATTCTACAACGTTGTGCTTCCAGAAGCTTGTGGTTCTGTAGTGGTAACTAACGAATTCGGTGGTGTTGCTGTTGAAGGTGGTGTTGATTCTTCTATTGAAGACAACGGTACTGATGTAGAAATATTCAGTGGAGACGGTCAATCAGGCGAAACATCTACATATACCTTTACTGTGCCAGCATGTGCATCAGGAATGGTTGGTGTATCATTTGATTGGACATATGATAATGATAATGGAAACTCATTTTGGGATCCATTTGATATTACAGGTCCTAACGGAACCGTTGTTAACTTAAACGCATTTGATGGTTTAGGTGCTACTGGTGGTACTGTTGCTGAGACAGCTGCTCCAGGTGGTGTTTATACAGTTACTGCTACAACTCTTGATGGGTTTGGTGGTGGAGCTACTTCTACATTAAGCAATTTATCTATGGCTTGTGTAATTGGTGGTGGATATGATTTGCAGCCAGATTTGAATACTGCTGGTATGCCAAGTCCTTTAAGCGGTGATTACTTAGCTCCAGGTACAACTGAAGCTTGTTATACAGCTACTCCTTCAGCAATTGATCCTATTACAGGGATGGTTGTAACGAATCCAGCAGATGCTGTTTCTTGTTGCTTTGATATTACAGTTCAAGATTTCAGTGGTGCTCTTAGTACTGCTTTAGCTTGTAATGATCAAGTAAACATTTCTTTAGATGAAAACTGTCAAGTTGTTTTAGGAGCAGATATGTTCTTAGAAGGTGGACCTTATGGTTGCTATAATACATACGATGTATCTGTTCTTCCTTTTGGAAACGAACCGGCTTTAGCTATAACAGCTGGAGTAGCGTTGACGTTACCTAAAGGTGATCATACATATATGGTTACTGATACTTCTGGTAATACTTGTTGGGGTAACTTCTTAGTCGAAGATAAAATAGCTCCAGAATTTCCAGTAAGTGATTTCAGTGTTACATGTGTTGAAGATGTACCTGAATTATTAGTTTCTGAATTTAATTCATCTTTCGTAGAAATATTAGATGCACCTCTAGGTGTTGGTTTGAATGGTGCAACATCTACGGATACATTTACTTTCGATTTCCCTTGTCTTGATGCAGGTTGTACTGTTTCAGATTTAAACGTTTACGTTAATCTTGTACATACTTGGATTGGAGATTTAGATATCATTATTGTAGCTCCTGACGGAACTCAAAATGATATGATTCAATTTGGTGGTTGCGGTGGACAACCTTGGATCATCGATGGAGTATTTGATGAGGAATGTGCATTCAATGCATTGACACAATGTGTTGATTTTGATATGGGAGGCGGATGCTTCTGGGATGTTGGAGGACTTTTTGGTTCATTAGCTGGATTCAACGGTGTTGATGCATGTGGTGAGTGGATGGTTATTATTAATGATAACGTTGCTGCTGACGAAGGAATCATTAACTCTATTGGATTAATGTTTAACAATGGTGACGGAGCTTGTGATATTGCTGCTGTAACACCTGCTAGTTACTTAGCAAGTGCTGATCAGTGTGATTGCGCATCTTTTGACTATGTTGATACATATACAACGGTAGGTTGTGAAGCTGGATCTATTGTAAGATCTTGGACTTGTACGGATGCTTGTGGTAACACTAGTGATGCTGCAGTTCAAACAATTACAATCAATCCACTTGGATACGGTTCATTAGGAACTGACTGGTTTGTACCACCTTCATTAATAGAATTACCATGTGGAACAGGGACTGATCCTTGGGATATTGCTAATTTCTATGATGATTATGTAGATATCGATGGTGATATGTATGTTGATGTACCAGGTGTACCAACTATGGATTGCCCTGATTCAGATCCTGACTGTCCTGCAGTTTACGAAGCTGAAGAAGGAATCGTAATGGGTTTCCCTTACTACTATGCATGGGGATGTAATGTTCCTCAGTGTAACTCTAAATCTGTTAACTGGCCACAGCCAATTGACAACAATGTATGTAACTTATATGTAACATATACTGATCAAGTTATACCTGCATGTGAGAATGGAACTTCTACTTGTGAAGGAAATGTAAAAGTGATTAGAACTTGGACTGTTCTTGACTGGTGTGCTCCAAATGAGCCAACAATTGAGTACGTTCAGTTAATCAAATCTACGGATACGACTGCTCCTGAAATTTCTGCTAATGACTTTGCTGCAAGTGTATCTCCTTGGGGATGTGTAGCTTCTTTCCAATTCCCTGCTCCTGAGCATCTTCATGATGATTGTGGAACTTTAGCTGGATATTGGGTAACTGGTCCTGGTACAATTGTTTCAGTGAATGGTGACGGTGAGCCTCCATATGCTGCTATCGGTGTAGGAAAAGGAATGCACACATATACTTATGAAGCAACGGATTGTTGTGGAAATGTAGGTCAAACTACAATTACTGTGACAGTAGGAGATAACACACCTCCAACTGCAATAGCTGAGCAAGATATCGTTGTTAGTTTAACTAGCGGTGGATATGATACTTTAGGTGTTGCTAAAATCTTCCCTCATAATATCGATGGTGGATCTCACGATGGAGATTGTGGACCAGTAAGATTCGAAATTAGAAGAATGGCTGATGCTCCTGATTGTGGAAACATTGGATTGAATGGTTACAACAATAACGTAACGTTTAACAATGACGGTTCTGCTTTAGGACACGGAGATGATAATAACAATGATACTGATGGTGGAGCTTATGTTAAGTTCTGTTGTGAAGATTTAACTGATTTGACTGGAGAATTTCCTTTCGGTGAGCACCAAGTGGTGTTAAGAGTTTGGGATTCTGGAACAGATATGATCGCTGGAACTGCGGATGATAACTATAATGAAACTTGGGCTAATATTAGAGTTGAAGATAAGTTATGGCCAACAATCGTTTGTCCTCCAGATGTAACTGTTTGTTGTGGTGCTGATTACAACTCATTAGCTAAGACTGGTAATGCATTTGCTACTGGTACTTGTTCTAACTACGAAGTAGAGCATGTAGATGCTTCATTAAGTGGTGATGATGTATGTAACGAAGGTACTGTGAGAAGAACGTGGTCAATCACGGGTTCTGACGGACATGAGTGTCAACAATTTATTACAGTAGAATGGGGTTCTAACTGGGATCCAACATGGCCAAATGGTGGACCATTATCTACTGGAGTATATCCTAACGATTGTATAGATCCTACATTACCGTACGGTCCTAATACAATTGACTGGCCAAATGATGATGAACTTGATTGTGAAGCTGCTGATGACGATGTACCAACATGGTTAGATGCAAATTGTGATCAAATTGGATACAACTTGAAGTCTGATACATTCTTATTCGAAGATGGTGCATGTATGAAAATATTCAACCATTGGACAATTATTAACTGGTGTGTAGATTCAAGATTCCCTGATGATGCAGGTGCTGATGGTATCTTCGGAACAGCGGATGATAACGATTGGGGTATTTATACTCACACTCAGATTCTTAAATTCTATGATACTGAAAAGCCTGAGCTTTCAGGTGAAGATATCTGTGTAGCAGTAGGTTCTGCTGGTACAGGTTCTAACAGTGAAGACTTGACAGGATGTGTTGGTGTTGCTACATTAACAAATGCTGCATGTGATACTTTAAGTGACTGTATGAGTGAGTGGATCAAGTGGAGAATTTATGTTGACGTTTGGGGTGATTGGACTGATGACTATGTATTTAGTTCTTATGTTCCTTCTAATGATCCAAACTTTGGTACTCCAGTTAACGAATTATATGTTGCACCAACTGCATCATGTGAGACAGTAACAATTGAGATTCCTGAAGAAATTGCAGGAAGTAAATATGTACACAGAGTAGTATGGAAAGCATCTGATGGATGTGGAAACGTTACGACTCAAGAAACTTTCTTCACAGTTGAAGATAAGAAAGCACCAACTCCTTATTGTATTAACTTGAGTACTGCTCTTATGCAGACAAATGGTGAAGTAGAATTATGGGCTTGTGATTTCAATGCAGGTAGTTTTGATAACTGTACTACTCAAGAATACTTGAGATATACATTTACATCTACTCCTCCAGAAGATGATGCTAACTATATTGCTGACTTAAGATGTTCTGCAAGAACATTTACATGTGATGATTTAGCTACTCTTTCTAATGGTGTTATGGAATTAGAAGTATATGTTTGGGACGAATGTGGAAACTATGATTTCTGTATCGTTAACTTAACTCTTTCTGATAATGAAGGATATTGTGATGACTCTACTGGAGGAAACTCTAGAATTGCTGGAACAATTTCTACTGAAGAAGGTGTAAGTGTTGAAAATGTAGAAGTACTTATTACTTCTGTACAACCAGAATTTCCTAAGACAGTAATTACTGATGCAAACGGACAGTATGCAGCAAGTAATAACTTGAATAATAGAGATTATAGCATTGATCCATCAAATGATATTGAATATTTAAATGGTGTATCTACTATTGATATCGTAATTATCCAGAGACATATCTTAGGATTAGGAAACTTAGATTCAGCTTATAAAATGATTGCTGCTGATGTAACTAATGATCAAAACATTAGTGCAAATGATTTAGCGGAAATCAGAAAGTTAATCTTAGGTGTAAATACTGAGTTTGCTCATAGCGAAAGCTGGAGATTTGCTGATGCAAATCAATCATTAAATGTTGCTGCTCCTTTTGCATTCAACGAATTATTAGATGTTATTCAGCTTAACGGCGATATGAATAACGAAGATTTCGTTGCTGTGAAAATGGGTGATGTAAACAATGATGTTGACTTGTCTGCAAGTACTAGTACTGACAACAGAAACGGAAGCGCATTGAACTTTGTAGTTGATAACGCATCAGTTAACGCTGGTGAAGAATTTACTGTAGATTTCACTTCAAACAATTTCTCTGACATTTATGGATACCAGTTTACAATGAACACGAATAGTGTTGATTTTGTAAATGTTGTATCAGGTGCTATTGAAATGACTGACGCTAACGTAGCTGTATTAGACAATAATACAGTAACTGTAAGTTGGAATTCAGCAAACGCTGTATCTGTAGAAAATGAAGTACTATTTAGTATGACATTTGAAGCGAATACTAACATCGAAGTATTAGATGGTATTACTGTAAGTTCAAGAGTAACTGCTGCTGAAGCATATAACTCTGACTTAGAAGTTATGTCAGTAACATTCGGTGATGAAGATTCAAGCTTCGCATTGTACCAGAATGAACCAAATCCATTTGATAATACAACTGCTATTGGCTTTGTATTACCTTCAGCTGGAAATGCAACATTATCTGTATACGATGTAACAGGTAGATTAGTAATGAATGTAAATACTCCTGGTGTTAAAGGATTAAATACAATCAATGTTACTAAAGCGGAATTAGGAACTACTGGAGTATTGTACTATACTTTAGAAAGTGGTGATTTCACTGCAACTAAAAAGATGATTATTATTGAGTAATAACTTACTCGATTTTAGATAAAATCGGTTTTTGGGATGGCCTCTCTCCATTTATTTGGAGGGGGGCTTTTTTATTATAGACATATCTCTTTGGTAATTGAGGTTTCAGTGAATGATGTTCTGATTTATATTTATTAATCAAGACAATCATTAATAATATAGGTCCATTCGCGCATTTAAATATGTTATTTAACCATTTATGTAATCTATCGAAGTATTAAGCCGTTAGTCTGCTTATGTTCACAAAAGGGCCATTAGCTTAATTTTTTCAGCTTTGTAATGATGTTTCTTGTCAATACTGACGCTAGAAGAGGTTTACACCTACTATATATTCCTAGTAAATCAGATTGTTTCTCTATTTTATATAATAGAATTTCATATATATTTTTAAATTACCTAAAAATAGGTAGTATAACATATTAGAACAATTATATATTTGTATCTAATTAATATATAGTAAGTCATACATATATTAATTCCTACCTAACAGA
>CALDTZ010000032.1 GCA_937924805.1 uncultured Saprospiraceae bacterium | reverse complement strand
TTTTGATGCATACTTTAATCGGATCGATTCGTCGGCCCTCATATGCTTATCCATAATTGCCAAAGAGGTTTCTCTTATATTGATTTTTGCAGGGTTCAATGTTGTTAAAAGTTGATTTACTGCAGCAGACGGAAGGTATTGGTTGGTTCTCCCTGGGAAACCAAATACCAATGTAAAATCACCAGTTTCAACACCATCTAATGAAATAGGAAGGTGGTGTTTTGGTTTGTATGGTTTATTATTTACATCATAAGCTGCTGGTTTATTATCTGGTCCGGCATAGATTCTGAATAAAGAAAAATCACCCGTATGTCTAGGCCACTCCCAATTATCTGTATCAGCTCCAAATTTTCCTATAGACTCAGGTGGTGCACCAACTAATCGTACATCATCATAAATCGTCATTATGAAGGCAAAATATTGATTACCATGGAAGAAGGGTCGTATCATGATTTCTTGATAGTCTTCAAGGTTATAATCCTCTTTAATTGAAGCTAGGTTTTTATCTACAACAGATTGTCTTTCTTTATCTGTCATACCAGCTTTTGTGCCTTCTAATGCTCGTTTTGAAACATCATCAATACGGTCAATGAATCTTGCGAATAATCCTGGATTTGGTAATTCTTGATCCAACGATTTAGCCCAAAATCCATCTTTTAGTAAGTTATTATCGAGTGTTGAATGACTCTGAATTTCGCTATAACCACAATGGTGGTTGGTCAATAAAAGACCATTGGAGGAGATGACTTCTGAAGTACAAAAACCACCAAAATGAACAATCGCATCTTTTAATGACCCTTGATTGACGCTGTAGATATCTTCTGCAGTCAACTTCATACCCATCGTCTGCATTTCAGACTCGTTAAGCAATTTTAGAAGATTAGGAAGCCACATGCCTTCACCAGCAAAAAGGGAAGAAAAGGAAAAACAGAATAAAAGAATAATTGAATAAATCTTAGTCATCAGTATGTTCTTTGTTTTATAGGACACGTCTACTGCCGTATATAATTTTTAAATAAAAAGATAGAATTCTAAATTTAAGGTAAACAATTTGTTTGACCAATATAATGTTGCCATTCTTTTATCTCATGTTTATTTCGATTCTTATCATCTTCTTTGTTAGAAACCAATCATAATCTAGGATCATAGAAATAGATTTCGTTTAACACATCTTTCTTTTTGTAAGGATGCTTGTGCAAATGGGATGCAAACAATTAGTGAATATTTTCTATGAATGAGATTTGAAATCGACATTTGTAGTTTTGATCGAATTCATAAAAGGTTATTAAAGGATGATAACCTTTTGATAAGATAGAAGTTGATTGTCAACTTTTTGAAGTAAGAAATAGATGCCTCCTTTTATGTTTTCTGTTTCGAATCGAACGCTATCTACATTTCCTGGTATTTGAATGTTTTGAACATATTTACCGTAAGTATTAATCAAGATGTACCTTACTTTTTTGGCGTTGTTTATTTCTTGAAAAATAGTAAAGTAGTGCTTTGAAGGATTTGGAGCTATGCTAAATGGTATCGTTGGTAACGTTTCATCTACATTCTTTGACAATACACAATGGATTGGAAATTCACCACCATACATCCTTGTTGCCAGCGTACAATCTAAAATAAAAGGGTTGACTTTATCTTCTTGGAAAGCTGCTTTTTTATAATTTCTGATCCACTCCAATGAATCCACAGGGTCATTTGCATGCCAGTTAATGAGCGTTTCTTTTTGGTCTTCAAAAAAATCAAGATTCGCATTATCGGCTTCCTCTTTATACATTGTATAGAAATAGATCATTGCTCTTGCCACATCACCTTTAACAGATTCTCGTGGTTCGAACACTTCATTTGTATCTTCAGAGTAGAGATCGATATTTGTCGTAGGTATCGAGGTCATTACTTGGTTTTTATAGAACCACTTGTTTGCTTGATTATCGGGAATTTCTGCAAACGGTTCATTTCCTCGATCAGAATTAACGATGGTTCTAGACGGAAAAAGATGATGCATATCCGATTTTGCATTTCCAGAGGAGGCACCTTTACTTTGAGGAAAAACATGTTCCGTATTGATTCCATCATTAGAGCCACCCATATAAAGAAAAGTAGTAGGATCTTCTCCGGGTTTTAGGTATAGAGTCCAATCTGTATAAATGCATGAAACAGAATCCTGTTCATTATAAACATGGGCAAACATACTATCCCTAGCTGGTCCGTAAGACAATATTTGATCGGGTTTGAAAGAGGATACAACATTAGAGCTTAACTCATCACCTTGTAAGTTGGGGAATACATCAATATGGTCGAATTGACTATGACCAATAAAGGGTATTAAAAGAAAAAGGACAAAAATTTGTTTAATCATATTTGGTTTTCCAGTACAATAACGTATTAATTCAGATAATCATTTCGAAAGATGATACCTTTCTTTGCATCATAACCAGGTTTGATGCCATTATGAATTAATTGTTGCTTGTATGGATACTTTTTGCCGTCTATGATAAAGACTTTACATGCTACGGCTTTGCTTAACTCAGGATGGGTTTTTTTCCACAAATG
>CALDTZ010000031.1 GCA_937924805.1 uncultured Saprospiraceae bacterium | reverse complement strand
CATAAGTAGGTTCATTTTATTTCAAATCTACTCTGTCCACCTTATAATATAATTTCACATTTCTAACTGTTTCTTTCAATAAATAAGCCTTCATGATGTTGATTATTTTTCGACTTAAAAGAATACCTAAAACAACGTCTTTTGATGGGGTTTTAATAATTGAAAACTCAAACGATGATGGGTTGTTTCACCATTTTGCTTGATTGCTTCCCTATGTTGCTTCGTCGGATAACCTTTGTTTTTTTCCCAATAATAAACCGGAAATTGTTTTGCTAATTGTTCCATATATTGATCGCGGTACACCTTTGCCAAAATAGAAGCGGCAGCTATAGAGACATATTTTCCATCTCCTTTAATAATGCAATCAAAAGGCATTTCTTTATAGGCATTGAACCGGTTACCATCGATAAGTAAATGTTCTGGTTTTATGTCCAATTCATCGACTGCTCTGTGCATGGCTAAAAAGGATGCATTTAGAATATTGATGTCATCTATTTCTTGTTGAGAACAAAAGCAAACAGCAAAGTCTAATGCATCCTTTTCAATAATATTAGCTAAAGCCTCTCTTCTTTTCTTTGTTAGTTTTTTAGAATCATCAATCAATTCGTTTGAATAGTCCTTTGGTAGTATTACCGCTGCGGCAAATACTGGTCCAGCAAGACACCCTCGACCTGCTTCATCACAGCCAGCTTCAAATTCTTTTCCCGAAAAATTAGATAACAACATTTTAATAATGAATATTTGCGGTCGCGAAAAACAAGTTTTGCAATCTATGGTTATAAGACTATAATTTATGATACTAAAATATAGAAAACATATTTTAATATTTTATGCAATAATAGCTATCCTTAGTCTATTCTTGATGACGAAACTTCGATTCTCGTTTAGTTTTGAGCAGTTTTTTCCTACAGGTGATGAAGATTTAACCTACTTTTTATCTTTCGTCGAAGAATTTGAAACAGATGACAACTTTTTACTCGTCGCTATTGAGAATACTCCAAGTGTCTTCGAACAATCCTTTTTATCAAAGCTTTCAAGTTTTTCTGCAAAAACCAAAGATCTTTCCTACGTTGTAAATGTTCAATCTTTAACGAACATGTCATCACCAAGTATAACTCCTTTTGGTGTAAATATGGTGCCATTTATTGATACTACATCCATAGAATCCATTGCTCAATCAAAAGCACAATTACTGAATGACCCTCGATGGAAATATAGTTTGATGGATGATCGCGGTCAATCTTTTGCTGTCATTATAAAACATGAAGATCAATTAGGGATGGCAGAATCCAAAATACTCATGGATGAGCTTAAATCTTTACTCTCAACGTATAACTTCAAAGATTTCCATATTTTAGGTCGTGCATATTTTCAAGATGAATTAGGTGCCATGCAAATGAGGGAGGTAATAGTGTCTTCGGTGGTTTCAATCATTCTTGTTGCTTTAATATTACTTCTGCTTTACAGACAAATGTGGCTTGTCATTATTGCGCTTAGTTCCATTGCATTGGGTCTCCTTATTTTCTTTGGCTTGTTAGGCCTTTTCGGAAGGGAAATGAATGCTATTTCTGCCTTGTACCCTGTATTGATGTTGATAGTCGGGACCAGTGATGTTGTTCATATTGTTTCAAAATATATTGATGAACTAAAAAAAGGAGAGCCTAAATCAAATGCACTAAAAGTTACGATGAATCAAATAGGGCTAGCAACCTTACTTACTTCATTAACGACAGCTGTTGGTTTTAGCTCATTACTGACATCAAAAATTCAACCTATTCGTGATTTTGGTCTTAATAGTGCAGGCGGTGTTATTATCGCTTATCTCGTTGTTATTACTTTTACTTTAGCTGCTTTAAGTTTTATTCCAAGCCATTTACTACAAAAAAAGTCATTTCACCCGTATTGGGATAAACTGATGAATATTTCTTATCGCAGTACTATTAAATATAGGAAGCATATTATTGCATTTACCTTGTTTTTACTTGGTCTCTTTATTTATGGGATTTCTCTAATTTCTACGAATTATCAGATTGAAAACAATCTACCCATTGGCGCAAAAATTACCGAAGATTTTTTCTTTTTTGAAAAAAATTACGCTGGATTTAGACCTTTCGAATTAGCGATTGAACTACAAAATGATTATCAAGCCGATGATTATGCTGTACTTGCAATGATCGACAAAATAGAAAAAAAATTAGACAGCTATCCGCAAATAAAAACAACCCAATCGATCAATAGCTTGTACAAGTCCATAAATATGTCGGTCAATCAAAATGACCCATCCAAATATGTTTTACCATCAGAAGAAGCCTATGAAAAAATTAAAATCTTGGCGAAAGGGATTCCTCCTACCATTCAAAATGTATTAGTTAGCAAAGACAAAAAAAAGACTAGAATATCTTCTAAAATAATTGATGAAGGAGCAGATAAAGTTAAAGAGGTTGGTCTTGAAATCGATCATTGGATTACACAATCCATTGATTCTACCATTTGTACAGTAAGAAGAACAGGTACTGGAGTTATATTGGATAAAAATGCAGAATATGTCAGAGAAAGTTTAGCGGTTGGATTAGGGATGGCTTTACTTGTCATTGCTTTTTTAATGGCATTTTTATTCAAAAGTATAAAAATGTTATTTGTTGCGCTTGTTGCTAATATTATTCCTTTACTCTTTGCTGGTGCTTTACTCGGGTATTTGGGCATTGAATTAGAGGCAACGACATCCATTATTTTTGCAATTGTTTTTGGAATTGCAGTTGATGACTCCATACATTTCCTTAGTAAATTCAAATTGTCCAAAGACAAAATGTCAACAGAAGAGGCGATAAAAATAACATTTACCGAAACGGGTAAAGCGATAACCTTTACAACAATAATCCTCTTTTTTGGCTTTTTAGTCATGTTGTTTTCTTCTCAACCACCAAGTATTGTAATTGGACTTCTGATTTCAATAACACTAATAAGTGCTTGGTTTGCTGATTTATTCGTTTTACCATTAATGTTGCGTTATTTCTATAAGTAGCCTTTGCATTTTTCATACATTTGCAGCATTAATTTGGTTACAAAAAAAAATTATAAAATGCAAAAAGACTTTCTTACATCATTAGGTCTAGCAGATAAAAATGCTGGAACCTCGACAGGCTTGAAAAATATCAATTCTGATTCATACATTGAATCATTTTCTCCTGTTGATGGTAAATTAATTGGTAGTGTTAGTGTAACAACTAAAGAACAATACGAAGCTGTTGTTGCAGAATCACAAGCTGCTTTTAAAGAGTGGCGAAAAATACCAGCACCTAAAAGAGGTGAAGTCGTAAGACAATATGGAGAAGCTTTAAGAAAAAACAAAGAAGCATTAGGAAAACTTGTCTCTTATGAAATGGGTAAAAGCCTTCAAGAAGGTTGGGGTGAAGTACAAGAAATGATCGACATTTGCGATTTTGCTGTAGGTCTATCAAGGCAATTATATGGCTTGACCATGCATTCAGAAAGACCAGAACATAGAATGTATGAGCAATGGCATCCAATGGGTATTGTAGGCATTATTTCTGCCTTTAATTTCCCAGTAGCTGTTTGGGCTTGGAATTCAATGATTGCAATGATTTGTGGAGATGTTTGTATTTGGAAAGGAAGTGAAAAAACACCTTTATGTTCCGTTGCTTGCCAAAACATTTTTCATGAAGTACTTAGAGCTAATAATGTACCTGAAGGTGTTTCTTGTATTGTTACTGGAGATTATAAGGTGGGTGAATGGATGTCTCAGGACAAACGATTACCGTTAATTTCTGCTACCGGAAGTACAAGAATGGGCCGAATTGTAGGAACTGAAGTAGCAAAAAGATTAGGTAATTCTCTTTTAGAATTGGGTGGAAACAACGCTATTATCATAACTGAGACAGCTGATATTGATGTTGTACTTACAGGTGCTGTTTTTGGTGCGGTAGGAACTTGTGGTCAGCGATGTACTTCTACAAGAAGACTTATTGTCAACGAAAAAATATATGATAAAGTCAAAAACACTTTGGTAAAAGCGTATCCGCAATTAAAAATTGGTGATCCTTTAGATCAAAATAATCATGTAGGACCACTTATTGATAAAGATTCGGTAAACAGCTATTTAAATTCAATCGAAGAGGTTGGAAAACAAGGAGGTTCTTTCTTAGTTGAAGGTGGTGTTTTAGATGGTCCTGGGTATGAAAGCGGATGCTATGTAAAACCTTGTATTGCTGAAGTAAATAATGAAATGGCTATCGTTCAACATGAAACGTTTGCACCTATATTATATCTTATAAAATATTCGGGTTCTCTTGAAGAAGCTATCGCTATTCAAAATGACGTTCCTCAAGGATTATCTTCGGCTGTTATGACAAATAGCCTAAAAGATGCCGAAATATTTTTATCTGCTGCTGGTTCTGATTGTGGGATTGCCAATGTAAACATAGGAACAAGTGGTGCTGAAATCGGTGGCGCTTTTGGTGGTGAAAAAGAAACAGGAGGCGGAAGAGAGTCAGGGTCTGATGCTTGGAAAGCCTATATGAGACGTCAAACAAACACGATAAACTATAGTAACGTTGTTCCTTTAGCACAAGGAATAAAATTTGATTTATAGATTCATTAAAAATGTAAAAAGCGCTATTATGTTCATTCATAATGGCGCTTTATTTTTTATGCTCGATTGACTTCTGGAATAAAAAGTCGTAGATCAACGATTCTCAATCTTGAGTTTTGACCCATTGTGAATACTCTCTTTTTAAATACCTTTTTAAATAACGTTCCGAGACCTACGGCTGAAGTGCCAATGATGGCATCCCAAAATGTAAAATCTCCATTTAAAAAAAGGGCTCCTATTCCTCCAAACAACAACCATCCTCCACCAAAAGATTGAAGAATAGGTCCTAGTGCTCTTTTACCATAACTATGGGGAACACTGACTTTATAAAAATCCTCTATTTTATATAAATATCCATCAATAACCAAGGTTCCTTCATCTGGAAGTATTTGGTCTATAGTTTCACTTCGCCAAGTATCTTTGTATTCGTTTGTTTTATATTGAATTTTATCTCCAGGGCCTAAGCGAATTAGGTCTAAACTATTGAATTTTTCAATTTGTAAAAAGACTTGAGCATCACATTTTTGAGATTCTAAAATGCCTACAATTAAGGTTAATATTATTAGTACCGATCGTTTTTTAACTAGCTCCATTTGTTACATTATTACTTACATCCAAGGTTTTTTGGATGATTCAACTCTATATAAAAAAACATCGGCAAGGCTTTCCGCTTCCAATAGTGGCAAATAAGGAATACTCACATTTTCTGCTGCCGTCGTAATGTGTAATGTTGCTAAGTTTCTTCTTGCCTGATACCACGATTGTTTTATTTGAACGGCTTGAACTTTGTGGAGTTGTATCAATTTTTCTTTTCCTCCAAAAGATCCTCCTTTAATCTGACACAATGTTTTTGACAATTTAAATTTCTTTTTCTTAAAGCCTTTATAAGCTGAAATGATAAGAAGAACAAAAAGCAAAGACAGTAGTGTCGGGACCACCAATTGTTGTACATAAAGTAAAAAAACAATCATAGGTAGAAATAGTAAACTTATGTTTCTAGCATCATAATAAAACATATGTTTATTGACGCCATTTTCTTCGTGATTATCTAATAACAAATACTCATTCTTTAACAAATAGGAGAAGACTTGGTTTTTCTGTCTTATTGTAATTCCAGGAACTTGGATACTTTTTGCCGTACTTACTTCTTTTGTACTTGCCTGTTTTAGGTGAAGCTTAAATAGTCCTGCTTGTTTTTGCAGCCAATTTTGGCCCCAACCCATCGTTTGGATTTTATGATCTTTCGCTGTGGTTTGTTTTTGATTAAATAAGCCATACGTTAATCTAAATCCATTGCCAATTCGTTCTAATTTCAAATCATAGTATTGAAAAAAAACACGAATGATCGAAACTATAAAAGAAGCAATAATAAACACCAAAGCGAGGCCAATAAAGAATAAAACATTTGTAAATATTGTATCCCAGTTGACTCCTATTTTATCCACTTGTTTTTCAAAACCAAGTTCTCTTATTTGGTCTAATGCCCAATATCCAAAAAATAAAATTAAAAACCCTGAACGTATGTGATTCTCTGTTGCTCCTATTTTTAGCAAGCTAATCGGTTCTATTTTAACGATAACTTCTTCTAATCGGTTTCCTTCCTTTTCGTCTTTTACAAATGTATTTACTGCTGACTCATTTGATTGTTTCTCTTTTAATATCTGATCTCTAAGATCTTTTGCTAATGTCTTTGACAAAGCATGCAAACTGAGTTCACTGCCTTGACTACCTGCTGTATCAATCTTTAACTTGACAACATCAAATATTCGATGAATAATTGCTTGCTCAAAGTTGATTGATTGAATTCTTTCAAAAGGGATATTTGTCTTTGATTTTTGAAAGATTCCTTTTTCTACAACGAGCTCGCCATTTTCAATATAAAAATAGTATTTGAAAAAAGACCACAAACTAAATAAACTTGAAAACACCGCTGCTATACCGATAAAAAACAAGGTTTTGTCCATTGCCCCTCCTCTTCCAATATTAGCTACACCAAGTAATAAAAGTGGCCAAAACTGTTTTATCAATTTTACGTATAAATTGTAAATAATAACCAAAATAGCTACAGAGGATTGGCGTGTAGGTGCAGCAAAACTATTCTTCTTCATCCATTGTCTTTTGAATGATGAACTGTTTTAACTCATTCGCTCTATGTTTGGTAATTCCAGGTATTGTTAAATCACTTTGACTCCCTCCGGCTGTAAAAATCTTTAATTTCGCAACATTTAACAATGCTCCCATTGGCCCTTGTGTTACCTCACAATGTTGTACTCGATTAAAAGGGACCATCGTCGTCGTTTTAAACAACCATCCTTTCTTGTAAATAATATCACGCTGTCTGAGTGCATATCCTTTATGTGGAAAAGTCTTAAACGTAAGTAAAACGCTGAGTACCCAAAGAAAAACCATCGTTGGTATAATATAGATAAGGAGGTCGTTGGGTATTTCTCTATACTGTAATACAATACCAGAACCAATGATGATAACAAATAAAAAGAATAAACTATTCCAGAATATATCTATCCATCGATATTGTGGTTTTAACCCAGTAAAATGAATAGTTTGTATAGATGGAATGTGTTCAACAAGAATTTGGTTGTTTTGAAATTCCACTATGTTTATTTTAATTAACTGACTTCATCTAAAATACGTTCAAGAATAATACGTGCCTCTTTTAAAGTAGTTACCTCTTCTTTTATTAAAATTAAATACTTTCTTGATTGTTTCAACCGAAGGTTAAACCCTTTACTTTCATCAGAAACTAATTTAATCAAATTTTGAAAAAGCGGCGATTCGAAAAAACTTGATTGTGCATTTGATATAAAGAAACATCTTAATGTAAAGCTTTTTAATGTTACTTTCTCAAATCCTAACGTTTTACTAATCCATCTTAGTCTAATTCCGTTAAACAACTCTTGAACTTCCGTAGGAATTGTACCAAATCGGTCTTCCATTGCCGTAGAAAAAACCATCAATTCTTCTTCATTTTCAATGGTATTTAATTGAGTGTATAGTTTCAGTCGTTCTTGAATATTACTGATATAATTATCCGGTATCAACATATCTACATCCCCGTCAATATCCACGTCTTTGACGTATTGATGGTCTTTTTCCATATCCTCTTTAAAGAGTTCTTTAAAGTCCGTTTGCTTTAATTCTTGAACAGCTTCTTCTAGAATTTTTTGATATGTTTCATAACCTATATCAGAAATAAATCCTGATTGTTCGCCACCTAATAAATTCCCCGCCCCTCTGATATCCAAGTCTTTCATCGCTATATGAAACCCACTTCCCAAGTCAGAAAACTCTTCTAAAGTTTGGATCCTTTTTCTAGCATCGCTGGTCATAGTAGATAATGGTGGTGCAAACAAATAACAAAAGGCTTTTTTGTTCGATCTACCGACTCTTCCTCTAAGTTGATGCAAATCACTCATTCCGAATTGATGCGCATTATTAATGATAATTGTATTTGCATTTGGAATATCCAACCCGGTTTCAATAATATTAGTTGAAACTAAAACATCATAATTACCTTCAATAAAATTGAGTAGCGTTTTTTCTAGGTGTTTGGGTTCCATTTGGCCATGCGCCATGGCAATATTTGCGTCTGGACATAATCGCTTGACCATTGCAGCAATATCTGGTAATGTTTTTACTCTATTGTGTACAAAAAAGACTTGACCTCCACGATAAATCTCGTAATAGATAGCATCTTTAATTAAAACATCACTAAAAACTCGCCGCTCAGTATGAATGGCTTGACGATTTGGGGGAGGAGTTTTAATTAATGAAAGATCTCTAGCCGCCATTAATGAAAATTGAAGGGTCCTAGGGATCGGTGTGGCTGTTAATGTAAGTGTATCAACATTGACTTTGATATTTCTTAATTTTTCTTTTGCTGCAACTCCAAATTTTTGTTCTTCATCAATAATTAGAAGTCCCAAATCTTTGAAACCTATTTCTTTATTAAGTAAGCCATGAGTACCTATTATTATTTCAATTTCGCCCGCTTTTAGTTTTTCGAAAATGACTTTTTTCTCTTTTGTGGTTCGAAATCTATTTAGATAGTCTACATTGATGCCGAAATCTTTCATCCTTTCGGAAAATGTTTTGAAATGCTGTAGTGCCAATATTGTTGTTGGTACTAAAATGGCTACTTGTTTTCCTGCAACCACTGACTTAAAAGCTGCACGAATAGCAATTTCCGTTTTACCAAACCCAACGTCACCACAAATTAACCGATCCATCGGATATGCTTTTTGCATATCTTCTTTTACCGCTTCTGTAGATTTTTCTTGATCAGGAGTATCTTCATAAATAAAAGAAGCTTCCAGTTCGTTTTGAAGATATCCATCTTCAGGAAAAGCAAAACCTTTCGATGCTTTCCTTTTTGCATAAAGTTTGATTAAATCTTTTGCAATATCTTTTACTTTACGCTTTGTCTTTCTTTTAATATTATTCCAAGCATCACCACCAATTTTGTGGAGGCGTGGAGGCGTTCCCTCTTTACCGACGAATTTAGATATTTTATGTAATGAATTGATTCCTACATAAAGAATATCATTGTTAAGATAAATCAATCGAACAGACTCTTGAATATTTCCGTTTATATCCAATTTTTCTAATCCTGAATACCTTCCAACACCATGGTCCATATGGGTTACAAAATCTCCTGGCGTAAGTTCCCTTAACATCTTAAGGTTCATCGCTTGATCACTACTAAAACCCTTTTTTAATTTGAATCTATGAAAGCGCTCAAAAATTTGATGGTCCGAATAACAGCAAACTTTGATTTCATGATCAATGAAACCCGCATTTATTGCTTTTTTAATCGGATGAAATATTAGGTTAGCCTCAAGGTCTTCAAAAATATTATTGAAGCGCTCAATTTGCTTCGTATTGTCTGTAAATAAATAATTGGTATATCCTTGTTCTTCTTTTTCTCTCCAGTCATCTATTAATAAGCTGAAGTTTTTATTAAACGTAGGTTGTGGTGCTATTTCAAATGAAAACGTCTTTTTAAAGGACTTGAGTTTTGTGTTGTTTTTTAAAAAAACAATGGTTTTATCATCTATGGAACTTATGATATCATCAGGAAAAACAAAAGCTCTTTCTTTGAGTATTTTTTTGAGATCTTCTTCGCTTTCAGGTGTTAGTTCTTTTGAAAACGTATCTGCACTTTCCAAACAGACCAATAACTTTTCCGTCAACATATCTAAATCCTTAATCCAGATTATTGTCTCTTCCTTCAAAATATCAAAGATGGAGACTTTGTGTTCTTCAGAAAACTGGTTATTTACATCAGGTATAATAGATACAATAGAAATGTTTCTTATTGAAAGTTGGTTGGCAGGGTCAAATGTTCGAATATTTTCAACTTCCTCATCAAACAATTCAATTCTATATGGCCATTCATTTCCAAACGAAAAGATATCGATGATTCCACCTCTAATTGAAAATTGACCTGGCTCATAAACAAAATCAACTCTTTTGAACCCAAACTCAACAAGAATATCAATGATGGTATCAAAATCTAATGATTCACCCTTTTTTATTAAAATCTTTTGATCTTCTAAATGAATGGGATCTATGACTTTTTCAAAAATAGCTTCAGGATAGGTTACTAATATTTCTTTTCCTCTGATTTGATTTGTAATCTTATTAATTGCTTCAGTACGAATTAAGACATTCGTATTGTCTACAAATTCAAAAAAGCCTGGTCGTTTAAAAGAGTCAGGAAAAAACAAAACTGTTTGAGACTCAACAAGCTGATCTAAGGTGTTTTGATAATAGGCTGCCTCTTCTTTATCTTGGGCAATAATAACATGTGAATGTTCAATATTTGCAAACAAATGACTTATCAAAAGAGAATCGTGCGATCCTTTTGATCCTTCAACTAAGAAGTTATTCGCTTTGGAAGAAGAAAGACTACTTAAAAGACTTTGAACTTTACCATTGTTTCCAAAGCTTTGAATAAGGCCTTGAAAATTTGCATTGAATTTAACTTCTGATGGCTCTTTATTACTATTTATACCCAATCAAAAGCGAATACTAATGATGTGAATAAGAATGGTAACATAACCCAAAACCATTCTGGTTTAATAAATAAAAATGCTATAGTTCCTGCTAAAGATATTAAGAAGTATAACCAATAAAGTTTTGTAGATTTACTTTCTGCGCTCATTTTAATCCTTTTGGAACTGTAAAGCTAAAAAACAATTTTAAATTTATGTTTAACATCCTTCATTAACTCAAAAAATTTGAAGATTTCAAATCAAGTTTTTCCTGCTAAAGTCCTTCTTTTTGGAGAGTATTCTGTAATTAATGGAGGAAATGCACTTGTCGTTCCTTTCAATGGTCTTCATGCACAATGGAAAAAATTTGACCTTAACCCTTCACAAGATTTATTATTATTTATATCTTTTTTATCAAAAAACAAGGAGCAGTACGAAATTATTGACGAAATAAAGCTTGATAAATTAAGCACATTAATCACTCAAGGTTGGGTCTTAGAAAGTACGATACCAATAGGAGCAGGGTTGGGAAGTTCTGGCAGTGTTTGTGCTGCCATTCTAACCTTAACTTTAAAAAAAACACTTGAAGAATATTCATTAGAAACCTTAATGGTTTGTTTTTCAAAAATGGAAGCCTTTTTTCATGGTGTAAGCTCTGGAATTGACCCTTTAATTCCGATGATTAATAAACCCATTGTGGTTAATAAAAAGGTGGTATCTAAAACGGAAATTTCAAAAGAACTAGCTGATATCTACATCATTGACTCTAGCATTCAACGCTCGACAAAACCATTAGTGACCTGGTATAAAAAACAACAAGAGGAAAAACCTTTTCTCCTTTTTACCCAAAAACTACAGACGCTAAATGATCAATTAATCACTCAATATACAAATGGGGTTTTATGCTTTTCTGACTTAAAAACATTAAGTAAAATGCAGTTTGAAAATATGAGTTATTTGATTCCAAAAAAAATCCAATCAATTTGGGATAAAACACTTCAAACAAATCACTTGTGTATGAAACTATGCGGTGCAGGAGGAGGAGGAACTTTCCTTTTGTTTTCTAATAGAAAAACGAATCCTGAAATCTTAAGTAAAATGAAATATTGGAAGTTATAAAGATTGGTCAACGAATCTTTTTAAATCCTCATTTTTACTAGACAACTTTTTTATTTCGGATTTGGATAGTTTCTCAGAACCTTTCATAACTACAATCTTCGTATCCATAAATCTATTACTTTCTAGCTCTTTTTGAACATCAAGTGCTTTTTCAAAACTTTCATAAAAGCCAATAGTATATACCAATTCCTCATTTTCAATGTTCTTAGTAACCATTATATCATCATAATACCTAAGAATTGCATGTTTAAATATTCTTTTACTTCTAGCAAATTCAACCCTAAAATGTACGTCTTCTTTAATCAACTTATAGAGACTGTATCGTCTATCTTGATTTTTTGATGGGATATCTAACCCAAGGTATGTTGCAGAGTATTCTTCAGGAAGACTAAAGAATTGCATATCTATTCTTTGATTCATTTTTACGTACTCTGCTTTTTGCTTACCTCCAGCTTCACGTAATGCAAACGGATAAGATGCTCCAACTGTGTTTAGACGAATTCGATCTTTAGATATTTTATGCTTTAAGAGATAATCAACGACTGTAGATGCCCAGCTGATTCCAAACCAGAGCTCAAATTCCTTAAGAGGACCAGGGTTGATAAAATTAGTTAATTCTATTCCTGCATCAGGAAACAACTTCAAAGCATGAATAATATCATTTAATTTTCCTTCATTTTCTAAAGACAATATTTGCTTATCACTAACATAAAATAACGGTTTTACTGTAAGCACCGTTGTCGGATCTATATAATCTTTCTTCTTTTTCTTGTTTTTCCGTTTCTTCTTCTTTCCAATTAAAACAATCTTTTCTTTTTCTGTTTTGCGTTCTTGATTATCTAAATCTTTCGCTTCAGTCTTTTCGTCTATCTTATCCGTTGGCTCATGAACAATAACGGTTAATTCTCCTTCATCCGTTTCTTCTAAATCTAAAAACGCTTCACTATTTTTATCAATTATCGTTTCGCTTTGTTCTTGAACAACGATCTCTTCTTCGTCGATTAAGCGATCTTCCTTTGAAAAAACGTCAAGCTCTTTATCCTTATTTATTTCTTGAGTTGAATGAACTATTGGGTCTGAATCTTCTACTTTTTTTACTTCTGCTTCTTTGTGAACAACAACAAGCAATTCAACTTCTTCCTCCTCTTCGATCGATTCTTTTTCAAGGTTTACAATTATTCTTTCGTCGTCATTAAATGATTCTTCAACAATCGACTCTTCAATTTTCTTTTCAATTTCTTCTACATCATCGGATGTGTTTTTAGTCTCCTTTTCGTGAACAACAACTAATAAGTCCTCTTCGTCTTCAGCAGTCCATTTTGATTCCTTTTTTACTGGCTTTTGTGTTGTATCTTCTAAATTTTGGGTTTCGACGAGCACCTCTTCGATTTCTCCAAGATCTATTGGTTTTTCGTAATCAATAAATGAAAGATTTTGTGCCTCAACAATTTGTACTTCCCATTTTTCTTTAAAATACCCAAAGAATACATCTAAACCACCTATTGTTCCATCTCTATCAGAACAAAACGAAGATGTAACACCATCTTGTTCTAAATTAAAATATAAATCATTATCAGGTGAGTTTAAATTTGTACCCACATTTTTAGCATTTGAAAACCCTTTATCATTTTTCTCAGAATAGAAAATATCATATCCTCCAATTGAATTTGAATTATCTGAACTAAAAAACAGATACTTACCATCTGCAGTCAAAAAGGGTGAAACATCGTTAAATGATGAGTTGATCTTTTTTCCAAGGTTCTTCGGCTCGGACCAAAGGTTGTTTTCATAATTTGAAAAATAAATATCATATCCTCCATAACCTCCAGGCCTTAAACTTGCAAATAAGATTGTTTCATGGTTTACTATACAAATATCTTTATCACCAAGGTCCGGAAAATAAGGCATATTCGCTTTTTTTATTTTCTCCCTTTGAACACTTGTTTGGAACATTAAAGCTGGTCTCTTTTTCATTTTAGTGTGGAAAAAAAAGACTTGACCATCTTGACTAATATCGCTCATTACAACCTTATTCTTTGATTCTAATGTCGGTAAAATATCATTTGATTTTTGCCATCCATTTGGCTTCAACACGTAACTACTTATATCACTGCCTTTTTTATCATTTCTTGTTAAATAAATAGAACTTGGATATAGTGGGCTTCTTATAATATTACTTTCATCATTTTGTGAGTTAACCGGTTTTGGTAAATGATCAATAAACAACTCAACTCCTTCATCTGAGTATAAACCATTTATGCAGTAATTTACTTCATTTATTACTTGCTCCTTTGAAGCTATTTTTTGTTCTTTACCCTTTAAATATTTCTTGTACCACTTAATTGCGTCTTTATATCTTCTTTGTTTTTGATAAATTTTAGCCAAATAATAGTTTAAGGCATTTTCCTTATTTCCTAATATTTTAGTCCTTGCAATATCCGTTATGGCACGTTGATTTTCGCCTGTATAGAAATTAACTAAAGCTCTTGCATGTAGCGCTTTACTATTGTCTTTTATATCTTTTACATTATCTAGAATTTCTAAGGCTTTAGCGTATTCTTGCTTCTCTATATATTTAAATACTTTGGAGGAAACCCCTTGAGAAAACATAGGGGTAAATAATAGACATAACAACACTGTGAAAGTGTATCGATTCAAACTCATGGTTGGGCGTATAGAGTGTTAATTAGTACAAAGTTAGTTCAAAAAAACGAACAAATGCTTTTTCAACCCTTCTCTACAGTGTTAAAGATTAAAAACTATGCCATATTATATAAAAAATTATTTTTTATATACCCCTATTTCCGTCAAATCCTTCTAAATAGTCAGATATTCTTTTTAAGAATGAACCACCAAGAAATCCATCTACAACTCTATGATCATAAGAAAGTGATAAAAACATCATATGTCTAATCGCTATAACATCCCCATGTTCTGTTTCCAAAACGGCTGGTCTTTTTCGAATGGCACCAGCAGCCAAAATAGCAACTTGAGGTTGATTTATAATCGGTGTACCCATTACATTTCCAAAGGTACCTACATTCGTAACCGTAAATGTTCCTCCTTGTATTTCTTCTGGTTTTAACTTGTTGGCCCTAGCTCTTGTTGCAAGATCGTTCACGGATCTTACAAGTCCATTAAGATTCAACATGTTTGCATTTTTAATGACAGGAACAATCAAGTTTCCTGAAGGCAAAGCTGCTGCCATCCCTACATTTATATCTTTTTTAACAATGACATTCTTTCCATCAACGGAAACATTAACCATTGGAAAATCCACCAATGCTTTTATTACTGCTTCTAAAATGATTGGAGTAAACGTGATTTTCTCTCCATATTTAGATACATATTCTTTCTTAATGCCATTTCTCCAATTAACCAAATTTGTAACATCAGCTTCTACAAATGATGTAACATGCGGTGATGTATGCTTTGACATCACCATATGATCAGCAATTAACCTTCGCATCCTATCCATCTCAATAATCTCTACATTTCCTTCACTGGAAAAAGACATTTTTGGCACTGCGGCTTGTGCTACTGGTGCTGCTTTATCTTGGTCGTTAGATGTTACCTTTATTTGGTTTGGTGTCTTTGTTCTCTGTTCTAGGAATGAAAGAACATCTTGTTTTGTTACCCTTCCATTAGCCCCAGACCCAGAAATATTATCTAGTTCATCTTGAGTAATGTTTTCTTCTTTAGCTATATTTTTGACTAAAGGAGAATAGAATCTGTTTTGAGAATTCTGAATATTGCCTACAACATTTGGCAATTTTATTTTCTCTATATCACTTTCTAAGCTTGCTGCTGCTTTTTGAACTTCTTCTTGTGGAGCTTCAATAATTGCATCTGGTTTTGATTCATCTTCGGATACAGATCCAGTTTCTTCACCAGTCGTTTCGATTATTGCTATCACAGTCCCAACAGGAACTACATCATCCACATTAAATAAAATTTCTTTAATGGTACCATCAACTGGGGACGGTATTTCAGAATCTACTTTATCTGTTGCAATTTCTAATATGGTTTCATCTTCCTCGACTTTATCACCTACATTTTTTACCCAATTGAGAATGGTAGCTTCAATGATGCTTTCTCCCATTTTAGGCATTACTAATTCTATTTTAGCCATACTGTTTGTAAATTTTGCACAAAATTAATCAATTATCGTTCGAGCAAGAATTTTCTGAGCATATTAAGTGCAAATACTGAGCTATATTCAATATTTCTTATCCTATCCTTTCCAAATCTTTGCTTTTTTACCACAATTCTATTTTTATCACCACAAGCAACCCAAACTGTTCCCGTCGGTTTTTCTTTTGAACCTCCTCCTGGTCCAGCAATTCCAGTAATAGATAACGCAATATCAACACCGAGTGTACTTAAAAGTCCAGAAACCATTTGTTTTGCCGATTCTTCACTTACTGCTCCTTTTGTTTCTAGTGTTTCTTTTTTTACGTTTAAATGCTGTTCTTTTATTTTATTACTGTAAGAAACAATACTTCCTTCATAATATTGACTGCTTCCTGGGATCGTTGTTAACTTGTGCGATACATATCCACCAGTGCAACTTTCCGCCGTTCCAACGGTCAAACCTTTTTTTATTGCCAGTTGCTGAATCGATTCTTCAAGGCTGATTTCATTCATACCATAAACGATATCTCCAATTCGTTCTTTTATTAATTCAACAACATTATTTACTTCTGCTTCGATTGATCGATTGTTTTCTGATTTTCCTGAAACTCGAACCCGAACCCTACCCAAGGATGGTAAATAAGCAATATTTAAACTTGAAGGCAAATTTCCTTCTATATCTTGAATTTTGTCGGCAATTATTGATTCACCTGTTCCAACTGTCATGATCGTTTGATGAACCATTTTAAATGATGACTTCGATATTAAAAAGGGTATTACTCCATGTTCCATAACATACATCATTTCAAAGGGAACGCCTGGCATAGAAAACAATACTTTATTACTATTTAAAGTAAACTTCATTCCCGGTGCGGTGCCCATTTTGTTTTCCAAAAGTTGCACCCCTACAGGCATAAAGCATTGTTTTTTATGCTTGTCCGAAATAGGAAACCCACGTTTTTTAAACATTTCTTCAATCTGACGATAAGTATTCTCATCATAATACATGTTGACTCCTAAATATTCTGCAATTACTTTTTTTGTTATATCATCATTCGTTGGACCCAGTCCTCCTGTAACTAATATTACTTCCGTATCCCTTTCTGCCCTTTTCAACGCGGATAATATGTCTACATCTACATCACTTACTGTTATAACTTCCTTTACATTGATTCCTATTTTATTTAATTCTGCTCCCATCCAAGAAGCGTTAGTGTTAATAATTTGACCTATTAAAATTTCTGTTCCAATACTTATAATCGTAGCATTCATTTATTGATAAATTTTAATTGTCCAAAATTGTATGTCTCTTCTATTTGGTCATCAATCAATACCAGTTGACCTTTTTCATTTACCTCTTTAATCGTTCTATTGATTCTTTCCTCTTTAAACTCAAAGTCTTGACTTAACCCTAATTTATACAGGTCACTATTATATTTTTCACCAATTAATATAGCGGTTTTTCTAGATGGATTAAAGTCTGTTTTTATAATTTTATACACTATTTCATGAAGTAATTCTGTTAATGTTTTATTCAGTTCAATACCTTCTAATGCAAATGAGGTTGGATTAGGGATACTTACATTAAAATGTTTTTGTAGCACGTTAATACCAATACCAACCACTGCATATTTAATATGTTTTCCTTGTAAGACATTTTGAATTAAAATTCCTGCTATTTTTTTATCGTTTATATAAATATCATTTGGCCATTTAATTTTTACTTGTTGTTCAAAATAAGGGAGTAGTGCGTTTTTAATAGCTAGTGCTATTTGTTTATTGAAAACTATTTGCCTATCAACATGAAACTGGTCAAAAGGAATTACCAATGAGAAAGATAGGTTCATATTTGGCTGAGAATCCCATTTTCTGCCAATTTGTCCTTTTCCATCTGTCTGATTGTATGTATAAATGCAATAAACATGGTTTGGATTGCTTTTTGACATGAACTCTATAGCATATTCATTTGTTGAGGAATGTGCTTGAATAAATATGAATTCTACTTTCATGAACCAAATCTAATTGATATTCGAACGTTATTATTCGTACTTTTAATTAGGATTATCAATAATAGTAAGAATATTGGTTAGTTAAATAAAATCATTTGAATAAAATACAGACAACAGAAACGGCAGATCAAGAATCAGAGCAACTTAATAAGTTAATTATTAACGCCATTCAGAATGTAAAGGGAAAAAACATTTCTCTTTTGGATTTAAGGAATCTTGACGAAGCACCTACCCATTTCTTTATCATCTGTGAAGGAGAGTCTTCGACCCAAGTCAATGCCATTTCTAGAAGTATTCACAAAGATGTAAAAGAAACCTTAGGGGTAAATCCTGAACATAAAGAAGGTTTAGGTGGTTCACAATGGGTATTAGTAGATTACTTTAATACTGTTATCCATATTTTTCATCCAGAGGCTAGAGAGTTTTATGCATTAGATGATTTGTGGAGTGATGCTATTATTTCTGAATATAAAAATTTATAAACAGCTAAAACGATGTTCTTTTAGCTTGTTGAATAAAAGAAGACAAATTACATGAGTACAAATAATGAAAAAAAGGATCCGAAAAAGATAAACTTCAATACCTATTGGATATATGGTTTGATTATCTTTTTTATCATTTGTGTAAACGCTTTAGTGATTACAAACAACAATACTAAAGAAATTTCACAAGTAGAGTTTAAGGAAATGGCTTTAAAAGGTCATGTTGGAAAAATGGACATAGTCAATCGAGACTTTGCAGAAATTTTTATCAAAAAAGATTTTAAAGAAAAATATGATCACATTAAAGAAGCAGGTTCTTTATCGATGGCACAACCTCACTTTAAGCTAAATATTGGAGATATTGGCAATTTTGAATTGATGATAAATGAGATTAATGAAAAACAATCTCCAGTACTCGTTGACCCGAAATATACCACGCGTACCAATTGGGTAGGAAATATGCTTAGTTGGTTACTTCCTGTTTTCCTTATTATTGGTTTGTGGTTGTTCTTTATGCGAAAAGTAACATCTGGCGCAGGTGGTCCTGGTGCACAAATTTTTAATATAGGAAAATCAAAGGCAACCTTATTTGACAATAACACAAAAGTAAATGTCACTTTTAAAGATGTAGCCGGATTGGATGAAGCAAAAGAAGAGGTTATGGAAGTTGTGGATTTTCTAAAAAACCCAAAAAAATACACAGCCCTAGGTGGTAAAATACCAAAAGGAGTTTTACTTGTTGGCCCTCCGGGTACAGGTAAAACATTATTAGCAAAAGCTGTAGCAGGAGAAGCGGGTGTGCCCTTCTTTTCAATGTCAGGATCAGATTTTGTTGAAATGTTTGTTGGAGTTGGAGCATCGAGAGTACGAGATGTATTCAAACAAGCAAGAGAAAAAGCACCGTGTATTGTATTTATCGATGAAATTGATGCAATAGGAAGAGCAAGGGGTAAAGGTGCCGTGCAAGGTGGAAACGATGAAAGAGAAAATACACTAAATCAATTGTTAGTGGAAATGGATGGTTTTAGTACAGATAAAGGTGTCATATTAATGGCAGCAACAAATAGACCAGATGTTTTAGATAATGCACTACTTAGACCTGGAAGGTTCGATAGACAAATTGGTATTGATAGACCTGACCTTAAAGGAAGAGAAGAGATATTTAAAGTACACTTAAAAGGTATCAAAGCTTCAGAAGAAATTAAAGCCGATATTCTTGCAGAAATGACACCTGGTTTTGCTGGTGCAGATATAGCAAATATTTGTAATGAAGCTGCATTAGTTGCAGCAAGACACGATAAAAAAGCTATTGATTTAGATGATTTTAACTACGCACTAGATAGAGTAATTGGTGGTTTAGAGAAAAAGAACAAAATCATTTCTCCAAGAGAAAAAGAAATTATTGCTTATCACGAGGCAGGACATGCCATTTGTGGTTGGTTTTTAGAACATGCATCTCCTTTGGTAAAAGTTACAATTGTCCCAAGAGGAATTGGAACTTTGGGTTATGCCCAATATTTACCTAAAGAAGAATATATTACAAGAACAGAACAACTTGAAGATCGAATGTGTATGACATTAGGTGGTCGTGCTGCAGAAAAAATTGTTTTTGACAAAATTTCTACTGGAGCACAAAGTGATTTA
Source organism: uncultured Saprospiraceae bacterium (assembly GCA_937924805.1). Lineage (GTDB taxonomy): Bacteria > Bacteroidota > Bacteroidia > Chitinophagales > Saprospiraceae > JAHDDO01. The sequence goes on along the minus strand of CALDTZ010000031.1, from coordinate 51,237 downwards.
GATCAAGTAACGAAGATGGCATATAGCATGGTATCTGTTTATGGAATGAACGAGAAAGTAGGTAATGTTTCATTTTATGGTATGTCTCAAGACAACTTTGGTAAACCATATTCAGACGATACGGCCACATTAATCGACGAAGAGGTTAGGTCCATGATTGATGTTCAATATGAACGTGCACAAGCTTTATTAACGGAGCGAAGAAATGAGTTAAATATGTTAGCAAAGACCTTATTAGAAAGTGAGGTAATATTAAAATCTGATGTAGAAAGACTTATTGGTAAACGTCCATATGGACAAGAAAAAATTGTGGTCGAAACGAAAGAAGAAGATGTCTCCTCTGCTTCGAATGAAGCTTAACTATTTGTAGGCAATTTTATGCAAGATAATCGTTTCAAAAACGGTAAACACCAGATAGCATATTAGAAAGGGGGCAATAAATAATTTATTACTTATTGGGTTTGATATTTTTGCATATATAAATACAAAAGCAAATATTAAAACCATCTTCAATAAGACATTTACAATAACTACGTTTATAAAAAACTGTTTGTTAGGCGTTTTTAAAGCCATTTTTCCTAGCCAAAAGATACCAATGGTTAGCACCACAAAAAAGAAAAGACTTGAAACAATGAACGAACGAAACTGAAGGACATCTACAAATAGTTGAGCGCCTAAGATTAATGTTATAGAAATTAGAGTCGCATACATAATATGCTTAATACATCCTCCCCATCCCATTAGCTTAGTTCTTTAATAAGTTTATAAAATTGAAACCCTAATACTATAAAAGCAAAGGAAATACCTATAAATGGTTTTTCAAACCCAAGGTAACTATCCAAATATTGACCAACAAAGAAACCTAAAAACAAAAAAACAAATAACTGTGTGCCCCAACCAGCATACTTCATATAGTTATTTACTGGTTTTATTTTTTTCTTAGGCATTTGCGTTTTTGAGCTTTCCTTGGTCGTCTTTTCCTTCGTTTATGTTCTTTATTTTTTGACTGCCCATACCGCAACTTACATCGAACTTTGCCCCTGCTTGTACTACAAGATTACCCGTTTGTACATCACCTTTTATGTTTGCAGTATCTTTGACTTGCAGGGTATCTGTTACTACTAGTTTACCGTTAAACTTTCCTTCAACGATAGCGTTTTCACATTTAATCTCCCCATCAACATAACCCTCTTTACCTATAATGACTCTACCTTCACAAAAAAGCTCACCATTTAGTGATCCATCTACTCGTATATCATTATTTGCTCTAATTACGCCTTCAATAATTGTGCCTTGAACAATGCTATTTGTCGCTCCTGTATTATGAGTACTATTTGTCACAGTATTATCTACCGCCTTTTTTGATCCAAACATGGGGTCTATTTTAGTTGAACTTTTAAGATAAAAAAATCCTTGCATACTAAAGCGTATACAAGGACTAAATTATTCTTTTTATCTCATAAGTATCCTAGAATCTAGGGCAATAAACGGCTCTTTTTTCTGGACCACAAATGTAATAGTTTATTGAAAATTCAAACGACCCATTTCCAGCAGCTCCTTGTCTTAGTTTTGATACATTGTAATCATAACTAAAACCAATACCAAATTGATCATAATCAAATCTTGTAGAGAAAATTAAGGCATCTGAGTGGAAAAAGCTAACAGATGTTTCATCAACATATCTATTTCCTAACCTATACCAAATACCTGCTTCCCATGATTGAGAAACTACTCTTTGGTTTCCTAGAGCAAACCTCAAACTTGTACCTAGGTTTAATTCTACTTGTGAGCCTTGACTCATAAATACGGCTCCCGGTACTAGATAAGTTCCTCTTTTAAGTAAAAATTGTCCTCCACCATGTAATGTAAATCTACTGTATAATGGTTCTACAGTACTTCCATCTGTTGTGAAAGTAACGTCCGGTTGATTGATATGATGCAATGCAAGTCCAGCATAAAAATTGTTATCTCTATCTAGTATACTAAACCACATTAAACCTACTGCTAAATCCGCATAGATAAAATCATAATCACCAATAATGCCTGGGTCACCTTGTCCTGGATCAATACCACCAGAACCATCATGCTCAGATGGCCAAATTTGTTCTGCTGACTGTCTTACACGTCGTTGAGAAACTGCTGCATCTGCACCAATTGAAAGATAACTTGATCGATCTCTATAACCACCCATCTTTTTACTATATGCAAATGATAATCTTCCTTGGGTAGTACCAAAAGATAGTTGACCTGCAACATCACTCCATAACGATCCTCCAATTCCAAAATAGTCTGTTCTTCCAACAGCAACTTTTTGATCGTATGAAACAGAATATGTGTTGTAAGCATCTCCACCTAAAACACCAGCCCATTGATTTCTATAGTTACCAATTAATCTAGTATTACAATTCATAACACCCGTTAGAGCTGGATTTGTATTTAGAGGTGACATATAGAACTGTGAAAAATGGATGTCCTGAGCCCACATGCTTGCACTAAGAAGAACAAAAAAGGACCCGAGTAAAATTTTCTTTAAATTCATAAGGCTAATAATTTTTAAATGGTTTTTAGGCAATTTTTATATGCAATAAAACTAATTAAGAATTTGTGTCTGCGTTGTAAAGTATTAAACCTACAAAAAAAATAAAACAAAAATTCTTTATCGAGCTTTAAATAACATATATTCTTTTCTTTTATAACTTTTAATGCTAATATGACACCGATAAACTGGTCTACACCTATTAAGACCAAAAATTTCGCCAAAAAGCTGCATCTATCTGATACATTTCTAAATATTGGTTCTTGCTTTGCTGATAATATTGGAAATCTTCTTTCCAACCATAAAATTATAAGCAAAACGAATCCTCTTAAAATTGCTTACAACCCAGTATCTATCGGCAATTTACTAAACTACCTAATCGGTGTAAAGAAGGTAAATTTAGATCAGATAATAGAATCAAATAATTTGTTTTTTCATGATGATTTCCATTCTTCTTTTTGTGAACATTCGAAGGAAAAATTATTTTCAATATTAAATAGAGAAATTGATTTACATAAAAAAACGATTGTTGAAGCGAATAATATTATTATCAGTTTTGGAACGGCATGGGTTTACAAAAGAGTAGATACAGGTGCAATTGTAAATAATTGTCATAAAAGACCTTCTCCTTTATTCAATAAAACATTATTGTCCATTGATGATATTGTAAATTATTTACAGCCATTTTTTGACAAATTACCTGAAAAACATTTCATTTTAACGGTTAGTCCAATAAGACACCTTAAAGATGGGTTTGAAGAAAATAATTTAAGTAAATCCATCCTTAGGGTAGCTATAGACCAATTACAAAAAAGAAATGAGAACATCTCATATTTTCCATCATATGAAATTTTGATGGATGAACTTAGGGATTATAGGTTTTACGAGGAGGATTTAATCCACCCAAACAAACAAGCTATTCTTCACATCTTCTCGAAGTTTATTGAGTCTGCCTTTGATGAAAAAGAAATCAGTTTTTTTACTGAAATTCAAAAAATCCGTAAAGATCTAAACCACCGTCCATTTAATGTCAACCACCCTAATCATCAAAAATTTATCCAATCCACTTTGTTAAAGTTGGACCGTTTTATAGAACAATATCCAAGTTTAAATTTTGATTCGGAAAAAGACACCCTGTTACGTCAGTTAAATTAATCGCCTCGGATTAGATGAAAGAATATCAAAATCATTTTCATTCCACTGAACGTCAATATGAACTATTCCTGGTTTTTTACCAATTTCAAAGCTACCAAGAGTATCGTCAAATGACAAAGCTCTAGCACCGTTCAATGTTGCCCACTCTAAGAGGGTATCAAGTGGTATATAATTATTATATTTTTTAATGGTTTTAATTTCTTCCCAAATACTAAGCTGCCAGTTTGAAGATAAACTGTCAGTCCCTATTGTCATGTTTGCCTGTTTTTCTATAAACTGTTTATAATCTGGGAGCGAATTTTCAATATATAGATTTGCATTGGGGCAAGTAGCCCAAAATACATTCTTTGACCAATTATGTGCAGCCTCAATATCTTCTTTCTTCGTTTTAGTATTATGTACAAATAGTGTTTTTGAAAAAGGGTTTAAAACTTCTAATAACTTAAAAATGGATGATTTTCCTGTTTTTTTAAACCTTGATATGTCAAAACCAAAATTTTTGTAAAATTGATAAAAATCCCCTTCTCCATTTATAAACAATTCGTTTTCAGCATTTGTCTCTTGGTTATGTACACTGACTGTATCTTGATCTGAATTCTTTGAACGAATAAATGTATATAGTTCATCACTCACTGTGTATGGTGCATGTGGAACGAAACTTTTGCTATTCTTTTCGTTTTGTTCATGTTGAATATAAACCTCTGAGTATTGCTCAATCATTGACTGAGTTAAACTTGATTGCATAAAATCAAACATCTCTACAAATGTATAATACCTGATCTTTGAGCTTGATTTAATGTTTTTTGTATCCGATTTATTAGAAATATCCCCTACAGCGACGATACCTTGATCATACATATAAGCATCATTCTTTCTAATTTCTTCGTCAATAATCGATTGGTCCATATCTCTAAAACTTACCACTTTTTCCAAAAAAGGGAGTAAGCCTGTTCCAGAAGGAACTTTATTTTTAAGATGCGAAAGTTCTAAATGACAATGAGTGTTTATAAAACCAGGAACTAAAATGCCATTCATCTCCATGATTTCCTCCGAAATACCTTGTTTGTTTGGCAATAAACGAACAATAGTACCATCATCTTCCGTTACGATAACACCCTTTTTTACCGGAGGTGAACATATAGGGTAAATACATTCTGCAGAAAAATACTTCATGTTTATTGTGTTTCTACATCTAGATCCATATTAATTAAGCCATTTCTAAGTCTCGGTACGAAGTAACTACTTTTAGGAGGCAAAATTTCATTCCTTTTAGCTACACCATTAATATAATTCATATTAAGTGGATAGATTAAGAAACCAACTCCTTGCTCATTATTATCGGTTGTTCTTGTAAATTTATCAAATGAAACTTCTCCACTAAAATATTTAATTCTCGTATCTGTTCTTACATCTGTAACACCTAGAATCGTTTCTAGAACGAGCGTATTAAAAAGTGCTGGATCTATTGCAGTCTCTTTTTTAGTATACTTTTTCTTCCATTTTAATTCGTACCAAGTCTGTTCTAAATACATGGTCATTACATGGTTTTTTCTTGGCTTTTTTCTTTTCTTGATTGGTTTAATTTTACAATATTTTGAAAGCCTTGCCATAAACTCAAGTGGTGCCATCATTCCTTTTAGGTTGATAACTCTATTAAAATCAAGTATATCTAATTGATCGTTCGCAAAAATTGCGGTTAATAGCTTTTTATATTTCTCTTTATGTTTTGATGATTTTTGCATCAAAATAGAAGTAGAACATCTATGATGACCGTCAGCAATCATTGTTTTATTAACCTCGGTGTCAAATAGTTCAATAATTTTATTTTTCTGGATTTCTGTCAATGCAAAAATTGAATGCTTTTCTGAGGGAGAATAATTTATAACTGTGATAGGTTTTTTAGTCTCTGCAATTTTATTTACAAATGTTTCTATTTTTTTCTTACTTGGATAGGTGAGTAAAACGGGTTTTACCATAGCGTTACGCTGCAATAAAATCTGAATCATCATTTGTTCCTTTTCAGGCAATGTATCTTCATGTGTTTGTATCGTTCCATTTTGCAAATCATTTACATCTGATGCACAAACAATACCTCGATATTTTTTAGAATTATATTCGATCTGATAGACAAGAATGCCGCTTTTAAGTTCTTTTCGAAACATTCCATTCTTCATCAAACTTTGATAATCCTCTTTGACGTTTTCTGTAAATGTTTTTACTGAAGATATTAGCTTGTTATTTGGTAAAACAGCTTTGAACGTTTTAATTTTCATTTTGCTTATTAATTATCATTTGTAAATAAAAATTAATAATAAGCATTGTTCTTAACAATGAGAATATGATTGCTAAAATATCTTTTTGAAATATTTAGTTGAGCATTTTCAAATAAGTAGAAACTAGAAAACTTGGCTCTTCCTTAATAATATTATCTAATGCCTTTTCTGCTTTTTGGGAGAAGTGTTGTAAATCCTTGACTACTTTTACAAATTCTTTTGAATCATCACAATTACAATCTAAACATATCATCTTGTCTAATATCTCAGTCATTGGATCAAGTTCTTTCTTTTTCCTATGTTTTACGATTTGACAAAATATCTTCCAAATACTTTTTTCTGCAGTAAAAAATTCTTTTCTATTTTCCGAAGCCTCTTTGAATGCAAGACCCCAATCAACTAGATTACGAAGATTTGTATTGGTACTACCTCTAGAAATATCTAGAAAAGACATTACTGAATCTGTGCATAACGGTTTATTCGATATGAGCAATAATCCATGTATCTGGCCCATAATCCTGTTTGTTCCCCAATTAACCGCTAGATCACCCCACTTTTTTACGAATTCTTGTTTAGACTCTTCGAATTGCATTTATTAAAAGGATTTGTTTTATAAATGCATTTACAACGATATTGTTTAAAAAGGCAATAAAAAATAGTTTATACTTTATATAATGGCAACTTCTTAACTAAGCCTTTAAATCTTTTATTTCGAATTTGAATTTGAATCGATGTTCCACTTTTTCTAAAAGACGATTTAACAAAACCTAACCCTATTGGTTTATCCAAACTTGGGGACATAGTGCCTGAAGTTACAACTCCAATTTCTTCTCCTTCTTCATTTAAAATTAGATATCCTTGTCTTGGCACTCTTCGGTCTTCCATTTCAAAACCTACCAACCGTTGTTTAATTCCTTCTTCTTTTTGGTTGATAAAAAACTCTTTTGAGAAAAAATCATCTGTTTTGTTCGTTTTAACGATCCAAGATAATCCTGCATTTAATGGAGATATACTATCATTTAATTCATGGCCATATAAACAAAACCCCATTTCCATCCTAAGTGTATCTCTTGCTCCTAGGCCTGTTGGCATAATTCCAAATTCAGACCCTGCTTCGATTAATTTAGCCCATAAAGCAGCTACATTCTCATTTTTTATATATAATTCAAAGCCTCCTGAGCCCGTATATCCAGTATTAGAAATAATGACATCATCTAATTCTTCAATTGAACCTTTCTCAAAGTGATAATATGCTATATTATCAAGATTAACGTCTGTTATTTTCTGAAGTGTTTCCTTTGCTTTAGGTCCTTGCAATGCTAGTAAACTTGATTGATTAGAAATATCAATTAATCGTGTATCAAACGTATTCGCTTTCATCAACCAATTCCAATCTTTTTCTATGTTCGAAGCGTTTACAACTAACATAAATGCTTGCTCTCCTTCATTGCACTGATCGTCATGTAATCTATAAACTAAAAAATCATCAACAACTCCACCTTCACTATTAGGTAAGCAACTATATTGAGCATCTCCTGGTTTTAAAATAGAAGCATCATTCGAACTTATTTTTTGAACGAATGCTTGGGCTTCTTTCCCTTTGACAATAAATTCTCCCATGTGAGATACATCAAATAAACCTACCTTTTTTCGTACGCATTCGTGCTCTTCTGTAATCGATGTATATACTAAAGGCATATTAAATCCTCCAAATTCAACCATTTTTGCTCCTAAACCAATATGTATTGAACCAAGTGTTGTTTCTTTCATCTTTTAATTATTTGAAATAATTATATCTAATATTTTGTCTCCAACTGTAATATTATGAACGACATCCATACCTTCTATTACTTTACCAAAAATGGTATATCTACCATCCAAATGCGGTGTTGCCGAATGAGTGACAAACCATTGGGTTGATTCTGTATGATTACCAGCAGATGCCATACCAACATAGCCTTCTCCATCATAGTATTTTTGTGGCAATTCCGAACGTATATTATAATCTAAACTTCCATAGCCATCTCCCCTTGGACATCCTGTTTGAATTACAAAATTTGGTACTACTCTATGAAAAACTTTATCATCAAAAAAATCATCCTGACTTAAAGCTACAAAGTTGGCGACGGATTGAGGCGTTTCATTTTTAAAAAAATTAATTTTAAAAACGCCTTTATTTGTTTTTACTAGTGCTGTTGTTGAATCATTAATTTCATTTAATAAATCAAAGTTTAATTTCTTTGGCAAATTACTTGAAGGGTTAAACTTCACATCTTGATTTGTAACCTTATTGATTAAATCATTTAATGCCATATAGGCCTCAACATCTCTAGGTAATACCAAGTTTTCCTTACTCCTAATAAGATATTCCATAGAATCAATACTAGACTCGATATTATTACCCTCTACAGAAAGAGCCAAACTAGCTTCTGTAATTGCACCAACATCTCCTTTTTGAATCATATCAATCATAGCATCTACAATTTTATTCTTTGCATATCTTGAACTTCCTTTAAAATGTGCATCAAATTTGTCGTTATTAACTATTTTTCCAAGAGACCTAGTACCTGCTGTTATTAATATTTGGTTTGTACTATCCTTTATTTGATCATATAAAAACTCATAACTACCAATATCGTTGCCGAGAGCGTCAAAATATAAACTCTTAACATAAACATCTTTTTCTTGTTTTAACCATTGTTGAATTTCATATCTAATAGCGTTCCTTGTTTTTATATAGTAATATGGAGTTACTTTCAATAAGGCTCCATACATCATTGCTTTAATTCGGCTATTTTTAATGGTTTTTGCCTTTGCTCTATAAATAGACGCATCCTCAGGGATTCCTTTTATCGAAATATAATGAACTGCACTCTCTGCTATCATAGGGTTAGAATCATCTATAAAGGCAATCACTTTTTCAATCGAATTAATGTAAGGATAACTTTGCAGTGTTTTAAGTGCGTTGCATTTAATTCTATAATCTACTTCTGATCCAAGTACATTATTTAAAATTGATTGAATTTCTTCATTGTTTGAGTGCTTTAGAGACGTAATTAATGCCAATTGGACTTCAATATCAATTTCTTTAACGGCTTGTTTTGCAATTTGAAATTTTGTCATTTCAATATCCAATTCTTTTGATCTAGCTAAATAGTGAGCTCCATATAGTCTTGCACTTCTTGGGAATTCAGGACTTATCGCATAATTAGTCATAATTTTCGTCGCATTGTCACTTTTATAACCTTTCATAGCTAATCTATAAATAGCCTTTGCATGACTTGAAACTAACATAGTATCTGACGGTCTGTATGTACTAATTGATGTCAGTGCTTTCAATTCTTTTAATCCACCAATTTTTCCAACTGCTTCCAAAATTGAAGCATTTGAAATATTGTCTACAGAAATGGTGTCTCTTTGTCTAAAAGCATCTAATAATGCAGGAATACTTTTTTTCTTTCCTATTTGACCAATAGCATAGGCGGCAGCTGCTTTGATTTTAAGGTTTTTATCTTTCAATTTTTTCTCTAAAAAAAGTAAAGCAGTACTGTCTTTAAATGAGGCAAAAGATTGGGTTGCTAAATACCTAAAAGTTGGATTAGGATGATCGAAATATAAAATTAAACTGTCCTTGTTTTGGTCAAGTTGAAACTGAAGAATTTTTTGAGCTTCTGCTTCATTAAAGTCAATTTTAATTTCTGTTATTTCTTTTTTTTCATTTGGCACACAAGCCATTATTGTCAAGAAAAATAAGACAGGGATTAGCTTTTTCAATAAATACATATTTTAAGGTTGCTCAAAAGTAGTAATAAGACCTTTTATTTTTTCCAAATAGAAAATAAGTTTATTTTGTATATCTAAATTTATTTTTAAATATGAAAAACTTCTATTCTATATTCTTCATTTTTGCTTTCTTTTATGGAAATTCTCAAGTCCTTATTGACTTTACTCCAGCTGGATCATATACTGCTTCGCAAGTTGCTTCAAATTTTGGTTTTAATGCAGATTTTGATGTTGATCTTTACAAGGTTTTATATACAACGAAAAATATTGGCGGAGAAAATCATACTGCCTCAGGACTCGTTTGCCTTCCAAAAACATCTGGGGATCTTCCTCTTTTGTGTTATCAGCACGGTACTGTTGGTAGTCGAGAGGACGTCCCATCTAGAAAAAAAGGAGGCTTTGATTTAGGTGTTGTTTTTGCATCCACAGGATATGCAACGATTATGGCCGATTATATTGGACTTGGAGACAGTCCAGGATTACATCCATACATTCATTCAGAATCAGAAGCATGGGCTGCTTTAGATTTAATGTCAGCAATGAAAGAACTTCAAGTAGAACTTAATTTTTCTCTTAATGAACAAGTATTCTTAACCGGTTATTCGCAAGGGGGCCATGCTTCTGCTGCTCTTCATAGAATGATTGAAAGAGATGCCCCTGATGGTTTCACTGTTACAGCTGGTGCTCACCTTTCTGGTCCTTACAGTGTTTCAGAAAAAATGATTGATTTTACTCTTGGAGATAATCCTTATCAATTTGTCGCCTATTTAGCTTGGGTTACCTTGGGTATGCTAGAAACTTTTCCTGATTTATTAAAAGACTTTGAATTGTCTGATATTTTCAAACCAGCGTATATTGATCCAATCCTTCAATTTAAAAACGAAGAAATTGATTTATGGTCATTAAATTCTCAGCTCTACCTATTAATTAATATTAATAACGCGGGTAACATTCAACCGAAGGTGATGATCCAAGATGACGTATTAAGTGCTATAAAAAATGACCCAAATCACCCTATGAGTCAGGCTTTAAAAAGAAATGACGTATTAGATTGGGTTCCACAATCTCCAACGCGCTTATATTATTGCAAAAATGACGATCAAGTGTCTTCGGAAAATGCAATTTATGCGGATTCAATTTTTAATGCAAATGGTGCTGTTGATGTTGCCTCCAAAGATCTCGTTTCGAACTTCAATCATACTTTGTGCGTAGAACCAGCTGTAGAAGAGACGATCGATTTTTTTAGCCAATTTTCTGGATTAGGTGTTACTAGCCATTTAAACAACTCCCCTATTGCCTGCGATTTTGAATTAATTTATTCAAATAACGAAATTCGAGTTTCAAACAATCTTTGCAATTTAGTATTTACAAAGATTGAAATAATAGACATTACTGGTAGAATCATTGTCAATAATCGCACATTTAATGGTGATAGCGTTTTAATTGAAAACATCCATCATGGAATCTATATTATCCGAATTAAGGATAAAAACGAAAATCTATTTACTAAAAAAATATGGATTCATTAATGTAAATGGTCTAAAACCATTTTATTTGCAAGTTGAAAAGAAAAAGTATGAAATTAGATGATTTTGTTGCCGTTAGTGGGTTGTCTGGAGTATTTAGAATAAATACTTCAAGAAATAATGGATTAGTGGTCGAAGACCTTGATAGTGGAAAGTCAAAATTTTGTTCAGTACGAAAACACCAATTTACACCTTTAGGAACTGTTGCTATTTATACACTTGAGGATACTATTGAGCTTAAAGAAGTGTTTGTCAAAATGAAAAATCTAAAAGAAACCACACCTGTTGTTGACCATAATTCAGAAAAAATTGTGATTCAAGAGTACTTTGAAAATATAGTACCCGATTATGATGAAGACAAAGTGTACGTTAGTGATATGAAAAAAGTAATTAAGTGGTTCAATTTTTTAGATCAACGAAATTTACTTGAACCTTCGGATGAGGAAGAATAGTCCAATTCAAAAAAATATCTCTATATCGGTAACGTTTTTTTGAAGTGCATACACTTTCAAGATAAATAACTTAAATAGTAAAAAATTATCATGAAAAACTTAAATACAATATTCGTTCTTTTCCTTTTCGTAATTTCTTTTAGTTCTTGTGTAGAAGAAGTGATGCTTCCAACAGCCTCCTTTACTGCAGTTGTAGATGGAGAAAACTGGGTTCCGACAGAGAGTTCTTTTAATCATGGATCGGGGGTACAAATGACTGGTGGAGGTATATCTGTTGTTGGAGGCACAAATATAGAGGGATTAAGTATCTACATAAACCATGATAGCTTCGGTTTGGAAACTGGTGTTATAGATATAGATGATAAAGATTTTAGACCTAGTATAGGGATGGATATTGACAACCAAGACTATATTAATCTAGAAACTGGATTTTACATGGAAATAACCTTTGTAGATAATGAGCTAAATATTTACAGTGGAACCATGCAGGATTCTTTAGAAAACCTTTTCACCAAAGAAAAGATTTTAGTAAAAACTGAATTTACTAACGTTCAATTTTAATGATATCATTGATTCGTATTAAGTAACAATAGTTGATACGAATCAATGATTACCTTTTAACTATCCAGCCCACCCTTCTCTATCTAAACTTCTGTATTGGATGGCTTCCGCCAAATGTTCTATCTTAATATCATCACTATTTCCCAAATCTGCCGCAGTTCTTGCCACTTTCAAAATTCGATCATAGGCTCTAGCGGATAGTTGTAATTTTTTCATCGCGGTCTTAAGTAAAATTCGCCCCGGTTGGTTTAATATACAAACCTCCTTAACCATATTACTTGGCATTTGAGCATTGCAATGAATATTTTTAAACTTATCAAATCTAGTTTGTTGTCTCTCCCTAGCCTTTTCTACCCGCACTAAAATATCTTCACTTGCCTCTTTTCTATTTGCCACACCTGATAATTCATCATAACTTACAGGCGTTACTTCAACATGTAAATCCATTCGATCTAGTAAAGGACCAGAGATTTTATTTAAATACTTCTTAACTACGCCTGGTCCACAAACACATTCTTTTTCAGGATGATTATAAAAACCACACGGACAAGGATTCATGGAAGCAATTAACATAAAACTTGCTGGATAATCAACCGTTCCTCTTGCTCTAGAAATCGTTACTTTTCGCTGTTCCATTGGTTGCCTTAACACTTCCAAAACAGATCGCTTAAATTCAGGTAACTCATCTAAAAATAAAACACCATTATGGGCAAGTGATATTTCACCTGGATTAGGGTTCGACCCACCACCAACTAATGCTACATCGCTTATTGTATGGTGAGGTGATCGAAAAGGACGAATCGTAATTAAAGACGCGTTGGACTCGAGCAAACCAGCAACAGAATGAATTTTAGTTGTATCAAGTGCTTCATGGAGAGATAGAGGTGGCAAAATGGTTGGTAACCTTCTAGCTAACATCGTTTTTCCCGCTCCTGGTGGTCCAATTAAAATTACATTATGTCCTCCTGCACCAGCAATTTCTAAAGCTCTTTTGATATTTTCTTGTCCTTTTACATCTGCAAAATCTACAGGATATTCATTATGTTCATCAAAAAACACTTCTCTTGTATCATAAACACATGGTTTCAAGCTAGATTCACTATTTATTATTTCAATTGCCTCATTTAGTGATTTTACTCCAAATACATCAATGCCATCTACTATTGCAGCTTCTCTAGCGTTTTCTTTTGGTAAAATAAACCCTTTGAAACCTTCCTTCCTAGCTAAAATAGCTATCGGTAAAGATCCTTTGATAGGCCTTAAAGTACCATCTAAAGATAATTCACCCATTATTAAGTAATTACCTAATTCTTCTTTATTAATTTGATTCGTGGATGCTAATATCCCAAGGGCAATCGGTAAATCATAGGAAGAACCTTCTTTACGTATATCAGCTGGAGCTAAATTAACGACTAGTTTTAGACGAGGCATTTTGAAACCGATGTTTTTTATCGCTGCTTCGATTCGTTGGAATCCTTCTTTTACCGCGTTATCTGGTAATCCCACTAAATGGTAAAAATTCTTTCCAGCAGCGACCGCTCCCCCTGCATTTACTTCTACGATAATACGTTTTGCCTCCACGCCAGTAACAGCGCTAGCATAAGTTTTAACTAACATTTGAAATTGTTTTTAATGATTGTACTAAACAATATACCAATTCCTGTATTCATAGAGAATACAAAATAAGATAATCTTATCAAGCTTTATTTAAATTTGCAAGATGATTGAAACAGATATATTAATAATAGGAGCTGGACCTGTAGGTCTATTTACCGTTTTTGAAGCAGGATTGTTAAAGTTGAAGTGTCATATAGTCGATGTACTTCCACAAGTAGGCGGTCAATTGACTGAAATTTATCCTAAAAAACCAATTTATGATATCCCTGGATACCCAAGTATCCTCGCAGCAGATTTGGTAGACAATTTGATGGAACAAATAGCTCCATTCAAACCATCCTTCACTTTAGGTGAAGTTGCCCAATCAATTTCAAAAGAACCAGACGGAAAGTTTTTACTTACAACTAATAAAAACAAAAAAATTAAAACTTCTGTCATCGCTATTGCCGGTGGATTAGGATGTTTTGAACCTCGTAAACCTCCGATTAAAGGCATAGAGGATTTTGAGGAAGAAAGTATTGTATATATGGTTAAAGATCCCGAACAATTTCGGGACAAAGAAATTTTAATTGCTGGTGGGGGTGATTCAGCACTAGATTGGACAATAGAACTAGCGAATGTAGCCAAAAAAATAACGTTAGTACATCGGAGAACATCATTTAGAGGCGCTCTAGATTCAGTAGAAAAAGTACATCATTTAGCAACAAAAGGAGTAATTGATTTAATAACAGAAGCTCAAGCGGTTGACTTAAAAGGAACTAATACGTTATCTCATGTAGTCATTAAACATAAAGAAAAAGGTCTAATCGATATACCTGTTGATTATTTTATTCCGCTTTTTGGATTAACACCAAAATTAGGACCCATAGCTGATTGGGGATTGAATTTAAATAGAAGTGCAATTGCAGTAGACACCCTTGATTATAGTACAAATGTGGAAGGAATTTATGCTATTGGCGATATTAATGAGTACGAAGGAAAACTAAAATTGATTCTTTGTGGTTTTCATGAAGCAACCTTAATGGTTCAATCTGCATTTAAACGTATATACCCTGATCAAAAATTAAGTTTTAAATACACAACTGTATCCGGAGTTTCTGGATTTGAATAATGGAAGAAAATACAATAAATATTACCGTAACGGATAGAGAAGGGATCGATCATATAATCGAAGCACCTACCGACATGAATTTTAATCTGATGGAAATTTGCAAATCAAGTGAACTACCGGTAGAAGGAACCTGCGGAGGAATGGCTCTTTGTGCTTCTTGCCACTGCTATGTTCAATCTGAACACAAGCTCAATGAACCTTCTGATGATGAACTTGATATGCTTGATCAAGCGTTTTTTGTAGAAGACAATAGTAGACTTTCTTGCCAGATTTATCTTACTAATGATCTAAATAAATTAAAAATAAAGTTAGCGCCTGTTTCATAAAAAACCCATTACTTATGAGGTTCTTATACCTTTTGATTATTATAACTCTTTTGTTTTCATGTAAAACACAAAGCGTTACATTGGATGCTAGAGATTTTTCTGATTTTACATTATTAGATACATTATATGTAACATCATCAAGAATAGATTCAAATCAAACCATTGAATCATATCAAGAATACCGAGGCAGTTACAATCGTAAAGTTGACCTTAAACATACCCGGTTACATGTTTCTTTTGATTGGGAAAATGAACTTGTGTATGGAGAAGCTATTCTGAGCCTTTCACCTGTGTTTTATCGGACAAGTGAGATTATCTTAGATGCTAAAAATTTTGAAATCAGAAGTATAGAAAACAATAATCAGCCTCTTTCTTACGAATACAACAAAAAAAAATTAATTATAAACCTCAAAAAAGATTTAGAAAGAGACGAATCAATCGATGTAACTATAAAATATATTGCTCATCCGAGTGACAGAGGACAACATCCTAATATGGTGCCAAAGGCAGACTTAGGTCTGTTTTTTATTAATCCTCAAGGAAAAGAAGAGAAGCCAAGGCAAATTTGGACACAAGGAGAAACCGAAAATAATTCCAGGTGGTTTCCAACTATTGATGGTCCAAATGAAAAAATGACACAAGAAATCTACATTACTGTTGATAACAGTTTAAAAACGCTATCTAATGGAAATCTTATTTCATCCATAGAAAACACTGATAATACAAGGACTGATTATTGGAAGCAAATGACTCCACATGCCCCTTATTTAACAGCTATTGTTATTGGTGACTATGCTGTTGTTACCGAAAAATATGATACACTAAATTTATCTTATTATGTAGAACCAGAATACAAATCAAATGCAAAAAGGATTTTTAATCATACAAGCGAAATGATCGGTTTTTTTAGTGAAAAATTCCAATATCCTTTTCCGTGGGAAAAATATGCACAAGTCGTTTCAAGAGACTTTGTATCTGGAGCTATGGAAAACACCGGTGCTGTTATATTTGGTGAATTTGTTCAAAAAGAAGAAAGAGCTTTACAAGATGAAAACAATGATGACATTGTAGCACATGAATTATCACATCATTGGTTTGGAAACTTAGTAACCTGTGAAAGTTGGGCAAACCTTACACTAAATGAAGGTTTTGCTAACTACAGTGAATACCTTTGGAGGGAACACAAATACGGCTACACCTCCGCAGAAACCCACAGACTTAATGAATTAATCTACTATTTTTATGATGCTACTTTCGCTGGAACTCATCCTTTAATTGATTTTCATTATGAGGACAAAGAAGAAATGTTTGACGCCCACAGTTATAACAAAGGTGGTCTTGTTTTACACATGCTCAGAAATTACTTGGGGGATGAAATGTTTTTTGAAGGGGTAAGTATGTATTTGAATAAATATAAATTTGAGACAGTTGAAGCACATCAACTTCGACTAATTTTTGAAAAAATATCTGGTGAAGACCTAAATTGGTATTTTGATCAATGGTATTTCGATAAAGGACACCCAGAATTAGATGTTCATTATGATTGGACTAAAAATGATAGTATTTACATTACTGTCTATCAAACTCAAAATGAAACAGATCATAGAGCCGTTTTTACTTTGCCATTGACTTCGTATATATATCATGGAAGCGGGGAAATAACCACGTGGAACTATACATTAACTAAAAGAAAAAATAAAATTTCAATTCCTAAAAGAGGTGATGAAAAGACAATTGTGATTGACGGAAAACACACCTTACTAGCTAAAATTTCTGAAAAGAAGACGTTAGCTGAATGGGAGCATCTAGTCCTTTTCTCTAAAGAATATAGAGATCATGCAAATGCATTGGAAAACATTGATTCTACAAATAGCGATATTGTCCTTCGGTTTATAAATCACCCTTCTGAAGAAATTAGAAAAAAAGCAATTTTAAAGTTTAGTGATCAATTATCTGAACAAACATTAATTGACAAAAGCTTGGAAGATAAAAACCCTGAGGTTCGTTCAAATGCTCTATTCTCGTTATATACTAAAAACAAAAACAAAGGAGCATCCATCGCAAAAGAGATTTATGATAAAAAACCTTCCTTTAGACTTACGGAAACTTGTTTGAGCTTATTATATGATTTTGATGAAACAAATACAATCACTTTAATTGAAGAAGAGGCAATAAATAACCCTAAAACGCTGATGCCTCTAATTTCTAATGTATTTGCTATTCAAAATAAAAGTCAATACTTAATCTATTTCCATAAAAACCTATCAAATGCTTTAAGTCTAGATTATTTAGAATTTATAACTATATATAAAGATTTAAGTATTGTTGGTACTGATGAAGAAATACTAACCTCAATTAGAAATTTAGAACAAGCTTTATCGTTCAATAAAGATGTCTTTCAACAAGATGCTATTAAAACGGCACTTAAAAGTTTGGTTAAAGATTGTGACTTAAGGGTTATAGGTGGGTCTTTTACTGAAAAAGAGCGTCAATATATAATAAAATTAAAATCTGTAATTGACTAGTAAATATTGAATTAGATCATAATTTATAAGACATTTGTCAAGTACAGATAAAATTAGTGCGCATTTAGGAATTTAAATTATCAATTAAAAGTTAATTCAATGAATTGACTTTAGATTTAAAATAGACGGGTATGAGCAGTTATGATCTTTTAATTCAGCGGTTAGATCAGTTTACAAGAAAGTATTATTTAAATAAACTTATAAAAGGGAGTTTGTACACAGTTGCTATTACACTAGCACTCTTTTTGTTATTTAACCTCTTAGAGCATCAATTCTATTTTAGTAAAGTCGTTCGTAGGGTCTTTTTCTTTTCATTTTTACTCGTTAGTCTTGGTTCTGTAGGTTACCTAGTCCTTTTACCTTTACTACGATATTTTAATTTAGGCTCTACGATATCACATGAAAAAGCTGCCGATATAATTGGTAACCACTTTTCCAATGTAAAAGATAAACTTCTTAATATTCTCCAACTAAACAACATTTCCAATAATCAAACGAATAAAGAATTAATTGAAGCAAGTATCGATCAAAAAATAGAAAATATTAAAATAGTACCTTTTAAATCAGCCGTAGATTTAAGTGTAAATAAAAAATACCTTAAGTATGTAGTTCCACCATTTCTAATTTTACTGATTCTATTATTCGCAGCCCCAAGTTTAATAAAAGATAGTACCTATCGTATTATCAACAACGATAAAGAATTTGAAAAAGATGCTTTATTTTCATTTATGTTACCTAATGAAGACCTTGTTGTTTTACAAGGTGAAGATTATTATTTAAACCTTAAAGTAGAGGGTCAAGTAATACCTTCCGATGTCTTTATTCAATTTGAGGATTTTTCTTATAAATTGGAAAAAGAAGATGTAGGTAGATTTGGGTATACCTTTAAAAATGTGCAGAAAGATATAGACTTTACCTTGTTTTCTGGAAATGTAGATTCAAAAAAACAAACATTAAAAATATTACCAACTTCAAGTATTACTGACTTTTCATTGTCATTAAATTATCCATCATATACTGGAAGAAAAGATGAGGTCATACATAATATTGGTGACGCATTTATTCCACAAGGAACTCAGGTAAATTGGCTGTACACCGCAGAAAACACGGATAACATTTCATTTCGTTTTGATAATGGAAAAATTTATCCTCTTAAAAAACAAAGAAAAAAACAATTCTCATTTACCAAAAACCTCATGAAATCTAGCACTTACTCTGTGTATGCTAATAATAAATATATGCCTGCACCTGATTCTGCTAGTTATAGTTTAAGCGTGACTCCTGACAACTATCCCATTGTTTCTGTTGAACAATTCATTGACAGCATAGATAACACTGTTCGGTATTTTGTGGGAGATGCTTCAGATGATTATGGAATTCAATCATTAAAGTTTCACTATCAAATTATTAATGAAAAAGGTGTTTCCAAAATCAAGAAAGCTATTGACATTGAGAAACAAGCAGGGAAGGAGATTACTTATAATTATATCTTATCCTCAGCTGATCTCGGGCTATTGCCTGGGGATAGATTGTCTTACTATTTTGAAGTTTATGATAACGATCAAATAAATGGAAGTAAATCTGCTAAAACAGAGACTATTTTATTAGAAAAACCCACAAAAGAAGCTTTTGAAGAGGAGGAAGATGCCAATGAAGAAGAAATTAAAGAAGATTTAAAAGAAGCATTAAAAGAATCCAAAGACCTTCAAGAAGCATTAAAAAAATTGCGAGAAAAATTACTTCAAAAAAAGGAACCATCGTGGCAGGATCAAAAAGAACTTGAAAAACTTTTGGAAAAACAGAAAGAAATCGATGAAAAAATTAAAAAAGCAAAAGAAAAGTTTGAAAAGAATTTAGAAAATCAAGAAGAGTTTACGGAACGTAAAGAAGAAATTCTTAAAAAACAAGAACAGATTCAAAAACTCTTTGAAGAAAGTGTGGACAAGGAGATGCAGCAACTAATGGAACAAATCCAAGAGTTGATGCAGGAGTTAAATAAGGATGAAATGATGGAAAAAGTGGAAGACTTTGAGCAGAATGAAGAAAAGATGGAGCAAGAAATGGACCGCCTATTAGAGTTATTCAAACAATTAGAAGTAGAAAAAGAAATTCAAGATCAAATTGAAAAACTTAAAGAACTTGCTGAAGAACAAGAAAAATTGGCTGAAGAAACTAAAAACGAAGAGAAACCACAAGAAGAATTAAAAAAGGAACAAGAAAAATTAAATGAAGAATTGGAAAAGGTCAAAAAGGCCTTAGAAGAAATTGAAAAAAAGAATGAAGAGCTTGAATTTCCTAAAAGTATGGATGAAGAAGAAAATGCGGATGAAATGGAGGATATACAGGAAGAAATGGAGAAAAGTCAAGAGAATTTAGAGAAAAAAGAAAACAGTGATGCATCTAAAAAACAAAAAAGTGCCGCACAAAAAATGGAAAAGATGGCAGAGTCTTTGCAACAACAAATGGAGTCAGGGGAGCAAGAGCAAGCAGAAGAAGATATGAAAGCATTACGTCAACTTCTGGAGAATTTAGTTACTCTATCGTTTGATCAAGAAGATTTAGTTTCTAGTTTTTCAAAAAGCACTGTAAATACACCGAGATATGTGTCTTTGGTGCAAAACCAATTCAAACTTAATGAAGATTTTGAATTAATCAGCGATAGCTTGTTTGCATTGAGTAAACGGGTTTCCGAGTTAGAAACTTTTGTAACTGACAAGGTCCATGAAGTCGAATTTAATATGGCTGAAAGTTTGGTAAATCTTGAAGAAAGAAAAAAACCAGAAGCACAAAACAATCAGAGAAAAACAATGACCAATGTTAATGATCTTGCTCTGATGTTATCAGAGGCCATGAATCAAATGCAACAACAAATGGCATCTGGAATGCCTGGAAGCCAAATGTGTAAAAAACCAGGTGGAGGTTCCCCAAAACCGGGTCAGAAAGGTAATAAAGGCTCAGTACCAATGGATAAAATTAGTGAAGGCCAGAAACAACTTGGTGAGCAGATGAAAAAAATGGGGAAAGGTCAAAAAGGTAAAAATGGGAGTGGAGATGCAAAATCATTTGCGGAAGCAGCAGCAAAACAAGCTGCTTTAAGAAAAGCATTAGAAGAAATTAAAAAAGAACAACAAGAACAAGGCAAAGGAGGTCAAGGTTTACAAGAAGTTATTGACCAAATGAATAAAATAGAAATAGATTTAGTTAATAAGCGACTAAATAATGATCTATTAAATCGTCAACAAGATATTGAAACTCGATTGCTTGAAGCCGAAAAGGCCGATAGAAAACGAGAGTATGACAATAAAAGGGAAGCAGAATCTGGTAAAGACATAAAAAGAACAATGCCTAAAAGTATACAAGAGTATATTAAAAATAAAAAGGCAGAAATTGATGTATATAGAAAAGTCTCACCAGAACTTAGACCTTATTACAAACAACTAGTAGACAAATATTACAATGCACTTAAAAATAGCTAACATCATGGAACAGTTTAAGTACAAATTGCCTTCATGTCCTACACAGATTAAAGACTTGGAATCATTTATTAGTAAAGTGACTTGCAACTGTTCTTTTACCAAATCCAAGTACGCAGATATATTAGTTAGTATTACGGAAGCAGTCAATAATGCTATTATTCATGGAAATAATAAGGATAAAACTAAATATGTAAATATCCTTTTCAAACAAAGCCAGAGCAAACTAACATTTTTAGTTTCAGATGAAGGAAAAGGTTTTGATCCCCAACAGGTAAAAGACCCTACATCGCCAGAAAGAATTGCGGAATGTGGTGGTAGAGGTGTTTTCATTATGAAGCAACTTTGTGACAAACTTTTGTACCATAACAATGGCTCAACCGTAGAATTACAATTCAACCTTATCTCTTCAAATTAAAACATGGTTGACTTTCATTATGTTGATATAGACTTTAAATTAACGAATGAAACAAAATATGCTTCATGGGTGAAAGAAATATGTTTTAAACACGGTATTGATACATTTGAACTAACCTATATCTTTTGTTCAGATGATTACTTATTGGATCTTAATAAAAAACATTTAAACCACGACTACTATACAGATATCATAACATTCCCACTTTCAAGTGATCCTTTATCGTCGGATATCTTTATAAGTATTGATCGCGTAAAAGATAATGCTAAAAATTTATCACAAATATTTGATAATGAGATACTTAGAGTTATGTCTCATGGATTACTTCATCTGTTTGGTCTAAAAGATAAGACTCAAAAAGAACAAAATAATATGCGAAATGAAGAAAATGCTTGCATCGCATTATTCTAATTCATTTAACTTGCTATTCAAACCTTTGATAATTCATAACGTTTTTATAATATCAATTACATGATAGGTCTTATTAGTTTTATTGCTTTCACGGTTTTAGTAGCTACTGTTTCATATTGGTTAACTGGGAAAACAGAAGAAACAGAAGACGGATACTTTCTTGGTGGTAGAAGTCTTACTGCTGGATTTATTGCAGCATCTTTATTATTAACCAACTTATCAACTGAACAAATTATTGGGTTAAATGGTCAAGCATTTACAGAAGGAATTTTAGTCATGTGTTGGGAAACGTTAGCAGCCATTGCAATGGTCGTTACTGCATTATTTTTATTACCTAGATACCTTAAAGGTGGAATAACCACTGTTCCTCAGTTTTTAGAAAATAGATATGATACTACAACTAAAACGATTGCTTCTATATTATTTCTATCTGGATATGTAATTGTATTTCTTCCTGTTGTTCTATACTCAGGAGCCTTGGCGATGATAACAATGTTTGATATTCCGACTTTACTTAATGTATCTGAAACAACTGCTTTGTGGATATTCGTTTGGGGAATTGGATTCATAGGATCAATCTATGCCGTTTTTGGTGGATTAAAGGCAGTAGTAATATCTGACACCCTTAATGGAATCGGTTTACTCATCGGTGGTTTCTTATTAACATATCTCAGTTTTAGATACATTGGCGATGGTTCAGTTATAAACGGCGTTACCAATTTATACAACTTTGATCCATCAAGGTTTAATGCGATAGGAGGCCCTACATCAAGTGTACCTATTTCAACTATTTTTTCAGGGATGATGCTTGTGCAATTATTTTATTGGGGTACAAATCAAGCTATTATTCAAAGAGCATTAGGTGCGAAAAACCTTAAAGAAGGTCAAAAAGGCTTACTTATAGCTGCTGGCTTTAAAATACTAGGACCTCTCATTTTGGTGATACCTGGAATGATTGCATATTATCTTTTTAAAGGTCAAGTTGATTTAGCTGATCAAGCATATCCACTTTTGGTTAAAACTGTATTGCCTTCTGCTATGATGGGATTCTTTGCAGCAGTCTTATTTGGAGCGGTACTCAGTTCTTTTAATAGCGCATTGAATAGTTCGGTAACTCTTTTTGGTTTAGATATTTATAAAGAACATTTTAATAAATCAGCATCTGACAAAAAAGTAGTGAAAATTGGAAAACAATTTGGTGTCTTATTGGCTATCCTTTCCATGTTTATTGCTCCACTAATTGCAAACGTTCCTGATGGACTTTTTGGTTACTTACAAGAAGTGAATGGTTGTTATAGTATTCCAATATTAACGATCATCATTGTAGGTTATTTAACAAAATTTGTTCCTGCTATCGCTGCCAAAGTCGCTATTATTTCTGGTTCTGTATTATACAGTATTAGTCAATTTGTTATTAAACCAATATTTCCAGAAGGAGAGTATCCTCACTTCCTGCATATTATGGCAATTCTATTTATTACTAATATTATCTTAATGCTTATCATTGGTAAATTATTCCCAAGAGATACAGCGTATGAATTATTAGATTCTAAAAAAGTAGACACGCAAGAATATAATTATGCTAAACCTATAGGTTTAGTAATCACTATCGTTGTTATTGGATCATATTTAGTCTTCTCATAAAATGATGTTCCACGTGGAACATTTAAGTAATTAGTTCCTAATGTTCCACGTGGAACATTTAAGCCTCAGTTAGATTAGTATATTTGCAGCAAAAAATAATACTATGTTTAGATTGGTTTATGCATTCATTCTGCTTTTTTCTATAAGTAGCTTGTATTCTCAAAAAAATATTAATTTAAATAAGTTTAGACAACTACATCAAGAGTTGCCTACACCTAATGTATATAGAACAGCTTCAGGAGCACCAGGTCATGAGTATTGGCAACAAAGAGCGGATTATAAAATGAACATCATACTTGATGATAACAAACAAACGCTATCAGGCGAAGAAACAATTACTTTTTATAACAATTCACCTGATCAACTTTCTTATCTATGGTTACAATTGGATCAAAATAAAAGAGCTCGAGACTCAGATAGTCAAAAAATAAGTACAAACAGTATGAAATCTTCTCTTACTATTAATCAAATGAAAAGAATAGAAGGAAGTGATTTTGATGGAGGTTTCAAAATAACAAAAGTAACTGACGCCGATGGAAATGATTTATCCTACATTATTAACAAAACGATGATGAGAATAGATTTAGCAGATGTATTAAAACCAAACACTTCAATTTCATTTAATATAGATTGGTGGTACAATATTAATAATAGGATGGAAATAGGGGGTCGATCGGGATACGAATATTTTGAGGAAGACGAGAACTATCTTTATACGATCGCACAATTTTTTCCAAGAATGTGTATGTATAATGAAGTGTACGGTTGGCAAAATAAACAGTTTTTAGGAAATGGTGAGTTTACACTGATATTCGGAGATTACGAAGTTAATATTACAGTACCCTCTGATCACCTTATAGCCTCTACTGGTGTTCTTCAAAACCAAAGCGATATTCTAACGAAAGATCAACAAAATAGATTAGAAAAAGCAAGTGAAGAATTTGAACAACCAATTATAATCGCTACTCAAAAAGAAGCTGAGAAAAGAGAAAAATCTAAATCAAAAAATAAATCTACTTGGACATTCAAAGCTGAAAATGTTAGAGATTTTGCATTTGCAACATCAAGAAAGTTTATCTGGGATGCAATGGCGGTTAAACAATCAGATGGAACTACTGTAATGGCAATGTCAATGTATCCTAAGGAAGGTAATCCTCTCTGGGAAAGGTTTTCTACAAAAGCTGTAGCACACACTTTAAAATGGTATTCACACTATACATTTCCATATCCGTATCCTGTAGCTTGGTCTATAAACGCAGCCAGAATTGGAATGGAATACCCAATGATATGCTTTAATTATGGTAGATGTGAAGAAGATGGTACATATACTCAAAGAGTAAAACACGGTATGATATCTGTCATCATCCATGAAGTCGGCCATAATTATTTTCCAATGATAGTAAACTCTGATGAGAGACAATGGACTTGGATGGATGAAGGTCTGAATACATTTTTACAGTTTTTATCTGAACAAGAATGGTCTAGAACCTATCCATCTAGAAGGGGACCAGCTCATAAAATAGTAGATTACATGAAAGGAGATAAAAGTAAAATATCACCAATCATGACAAATTCTGAATCTATACATCAATTTGGAAACAACGCATATGGCAAGCCTGCAACTGCTTTGAATATACTCCGAGAAACAGTCATGGGTAGAGAATTATTTGATTTTGCATTTAAAGAATATTCTAAAAGATGGATGTTTAAACATCCTACACCGTCCGATTTTTTTAGAACAATGGAAGATGCATCAGCTGTTGATTTAGATTGGTTTTGGAGAGGTTGGTTTTATACCACAGATCATGTAGATATATCAATCAATAGTGTTAGAGCTTTTGAGATTGATTCAAAAAATCCTGCTGACAAGGAAGAAATACAATTAGAAGGTATATCGGCTATTAGGAACAAAACGGCTGTCAAAGAAACATATGAGGATCAAGATAAATCACTAATAGATTTTTACTCTACTTATTCAAATACCGATATCTCTGATTTTGAAAAAGAACAATATAATAATTATATCTCCTCTCTTTCTGATGAAGAAAAAGAGTTGTTAAATAAAAACAACTATTACTATCAAATAGACTTTGAAAATAAAGGAGGACTAGTTATGCCTATTATTTTAGAATTCAATTATGTGGATGGGACAAAAGAAAATCAACATATTCCAGCTGAAATATGGAAGAAAAATAATGAAATGATAAGTAAAGTATTTATAACACAAAAAGCGATTGAGTCAATTGTGTTAGATCCAAATCTTGAAACTGCAGATGTAGATAGATCTAATAACTCTTATCCATCAAAACAACAAAAAAGTAAATTCGAGTTGTTTAAAGAAAAGAGCTATAAACAACAGAACTTAATGCAAAAACATAAAAAGAAATAAAACTAAAATGGAGGTATAAAATTTATACCTCCATTTTTATTTCTGTTCTCATTCTTAAGTATAAATATACTTGAACACCAAATAATAATGACGCTAGTAACAAATGTAAAGGTTGAGAAAAAGCTGGCATATCTAAATAAACCAATATAACACCTACAAAAGCTTCTAAAAAAATTAGTACAATTATGCTTTTCATTAAATATTGATAAGTGGTTATTGATCTTAAATTATACCATAATAAACCATTTAATCCAATAATTAACCAAACTGCACTACGATGCAAATAAAACATATATGAAAGCTCACTAATCCACGTTGATCGATCTATGTTGACCTTAGCGATTGCATCTATTTCTTCTCTAACTTGGGTTCCTAAAATGATCATTAACAAGCTTAAGATAATAGTGCTTAATGATATTAAAACAACTCTTTTGGTCTTAATGGTTATAAAAGTAGATTTTTCCTTATTTCTATTATATAGCCAAAGTAAAAGTATAATTAAAATAAAGACTCCTAACATATGGTAAGTTATTGTTGTTCCTTGTAAATTTCGATCAACAACAATCTTACCTAGAAAAGCTTGAAATGCAACCATAAAAACAGTTGCTAAAGAAAGGTAAATATTTACTCTGTCTTTATAAATATAAAAGCACGATAACACCAACATTAATAAAATTGGAAAACCTAATACTACTGTTACCAATCTATTAATAAATTCAACCCAAGTATGAAAAGGATTGAATATCGCATAATCATGCTTTTCATAAACTACCCATTTATTTACATTAAAAGAAGATGTTGATTTAAAATCATCTAAGGAAACAAACAATTTTTTATCCTTAATGATCATTTCCCCTTTATTAAAAAGGGCATTAGGTTGCCAAGTTACTTCCTCTACACTAGTTGGTGGAATTAACTGACCAAAACATGTGGGCCAATCAGGACAACCCATTCCAGAACCAGTACTTCTTACAATAGAACCAGCAATTATAACTAGATAAATTAAAATAAGATTAACGACAATCGTTTTCTTAAACCAGTATTCAATTACCTTTGGCATTGTTTGATTTGAGTAAATTGAAAGGATCGTTGGTACATTGTAAAATTTGAATTTCTGTCGTCAGTATTTTTCTCAAAAGTAGAATTTAATTTTAGATTTTTAAAATTCGAATTACCAACTTGAGTTGTTATATATATTTATTAATTCTTTAAAAAAGAAATAACTATTTATAATAAGCAATGTTGATTTGTTAATTACTTTTCATTAAATCATACTTCACATTTAATGTTTAGTCTTTCCACAGCTTTACTAACAATAGAATTATCGTTATTGTTAAGGATTTATACTTTATTATCATTTTTACAAAAAAATCTAATTTTCTATTTGTTAAGAATAAGGACAATATTTCTTGTTTGTAGATAAGTTACAAATTGTTAAGAATAATATATATAAATATTATTTAATACATATTTTGTTGACGTTATTTTTATTATTGTTTATAACTTTACTTACTCACACGGTTATTCACATCATTATGAAAGCACTCATTCAACGTGTTAAGTATGCTAATGTAAAAGTAAATACTAAGCTAGTAGGCTCTATAGACAATGGCTTACTCGTTTTTTTAGGTATAATGAATGATGATACAGAGGATGATATTAAATGGTTAGCTGATAAGATTAGTAAGCTTAGAATATTTAATGATGAAAATGGTAAAATGAATTTATCATTATTAGACTTGTCATATGATTTATTAATTGTCAGTCAGTTTACCTTATTCGCTAGTACAAAAAAAGGAAATAGACCGTCTTTTATTCAAGCTGCAAAACCAGACATCGCAATTCCTCTCTATGATAAATCGATTGCTTATTTTAAATCTTTAGGTATACGAGTAGAACAAGGATTATTTGGAGGAGATATGAAGGTTGAGTTATTAAATGATGGTCCAGTAACCATTAGTATAGATACAAAAAATAAAGAATAGTGGAAATTAAAGATTTACAAATAGAAGTGGATGAGTGGATAAAAAAATATGGTGTCCGATATTTTAATGAGTTAACCAATATGGCAGTTTTAACAGAAGAGGTTGGTGAGTTAGCAAGATTAGTGTCTAGACAATATGGAGAACAAAGTTTTAAATCTTTTAAATCGGAAAAAGAGGTAAAAGATATGCTGTCAGAAGAATTGGCAGATATTGTTTTTGTTGTTGCCTGTTTGGCGAATCAAATGAATATTGATTTAGAGCAATCGATTAAAAATAGTTTTATTAAAAAAAGCTTAAGAGATAAGAAAAGGCATTTAAACAACCCAAAATTGAATAATCGTTGAATGCTGCACGAGAAATAAAATCCTTACTTTTTTTTTCCAAGACAGGCTTTTTTGGTTTTGTAATTATATTATCAGCTTTTCTTTTATCTATTTTTAGTTTTTTTATTATACCAGATAAGAGCATACATGGAAACCATCAAATTCCGGAATTGGCTTTATCACCTGTTGGTTATTCGTCTTTGATAATAAAAAAATCTTTTTCTAAAAAACACCCTCTAAATTTACAATCTCTTTTTTTTGGTCAACAAAGCCACTATCAAAGTATTCCTATTAAAGAGTATCTTATTGAGAATGATAAACTGTCTTATGTAAACTTAAGAGGGAATACTATTTTATCAGATATTTCAAATTTTGGTGCTGATTCAAAGGCAGCATTTGAATCCAATTGTATATCTACTGTTTGGTTTCCCTTTGGTTCTGATAGATATGGAAGAGATATATTTAGCCGATTAATACTGGGCTTACGAGTTTCATTATTTGTAGGTTTTTTTGCAGTATCACTTTCCGTTATTCTTGGAATAATAATAGGATTAGTTGCTGGTTATTTTGGCGGTTGGATAGATCATATAAGTGTTTTTTTTATGAATACTGTTTGGTCTATTCCTACTATTTTATTGGTTTTTGCAGTAGTATTAGCATTAGGAAGAGGTGTCTATGTTATCTTTTTTGCTGTAGGTTTAACTTTATGGATTGATATTGCTAGGGTGGTTAGGGGACAGACTTTAGCTATAAAAAATGAAACATACATAAAGGCGGCCGAAAGTTTGGGGTACTCCTATAGGAGAACACTATTTCATCATATATTACCAAATGCAATTGCCCCTGTTATTGTATTAGCCGCAGCCAATTTTGCAATTGCAATATTAATAGAGGCTGGATTAAGTTATTTGGGGTTCGGAGTAAAACCACCAGTACCATCTTTGGGCAATATTTTAAATGAAAATTATGGTTACGCATTATCGGGTAAATTATTTATAGCTGTAATACCAGCTATATTTATCATGATATTGGTTTTATCCTTTAACTTCGTTAGTTATACAATAAGAGATTGGATGGCCTATAAAAAAGAAGCATAAATATTTTGAGTAGAGAATTAAAAATACTAGAAAAATTAGAACAGGAAATTAATCTGAAGGAACTTCAGATTAAAAGTCTACTTACAATTACACAAGCAATTAATGATAATGTAAATGCAGATGATCTTTTTCAAATGTATCGTTCTTTTTTAAGTTGGGAAATGGGAATAAAAACCATGATACTCTATGTAAAAGACGAAGAGAATTGGAATTGTGTGACAAAAATTAATGGGGAGTTTAATCAAGATGAAAAGATTATTGCCAATATTGAACATATTAAAAGATTATATGTAGTAAAACCAGAAGAAAATCCAGTTCTTAAGGATTTTGACATAATTATTCCTGTGTACCATAAGGAACAACCAATTGCATATTCATTGATTGGTGGAATAAAGGATAAAGAGGATTTGTATAATAAAATTCAATTTATTACGACCATAACGAATATCATCGCCGTTGCAATAGAAAACAAGCGTTTGTTTAAACAACAAATAACACAAGAACGCTTAAAGAAAGATATGGAATTAGCTCGGGAAGTCCAGAAAATGTTAATTCCGAATGAGGTATTTAAAAGTGATTTTTTTAAATTGGACTACATCTATCAACCTCATTCAACTATTGGAGGCGATTATATCGATTTTATAAAATTTGAGGAAACACGCTTTTGTGCATGTATAGCTGATATTTCTGGGAAAGGTGTCGCAGCAGCTTTATTGATGGCTAACTTTCAAGCAATGCTTCAAAGTTTAATTTATCAGTATCGAGATTTAGAAACGTTTATCTATGCTTTAAATGAAGCGGTCTATAGAATTACAAAAAGTGATCGTTTTATCACGTTCTTTATAGCAGAGTTTGATTTAAAGAATAGAACAATGAAATATATTAACGCTGGACATTTTCCTCCTTACCTTTTGAATGGAGGAAAATTAATACCATTAAAAAATGGAACAACTGTGATAGGTGCATTTGACAAACTCCCAATGATTGAGGAAACAACCATAGAATTAAAAGAGGATGTTTTATTGTTTTGTTTTACAGACGGTTTAGCTGATTTAAAAAACGGTGAAAATGTTTATTTTGATGAAGAAATGATTCAATCATTTATTTTGAATAATAAAGACAAAAATCCAAAAGAATTCAATGAAAAACTTATGGAAGAAGCATCTAATCATAAAGGGGAAATGGAATACATTGATGATATTGCAATACTTACTTGTAAGTTAACTTAATTCATGCTGCTATGAGAAAGAAAAATAAATTCGTTGCTGCATTAATCGCCATCTTTTTAGGTTGGGCAGGAATTCATAAGTTTTATTTAGGAGATCCAAAATCGGGTATTTTTTATATCATGATAATGATTTTCACAAGTGCGCTAAAATTCCCTATTACTCAGTTCTTAGGTTTTTTTGATGCATTTAAGTTATTGACAATGGGTCAAAGTGAATTTGATCGAAAGTACAATAAACATGTATTGATGCAAAGACAACGAAGAGGTAAACAATACAAACCTAAAGGATCTCCTGTTTCTAGGCCCAAAGAGAAATCAAGTCGTTCATTTAAACCAAAAGTAAACCCCTATAAAAAAACAGGTTTAAAGAAATATGAGGAATTTGATACAGAAGAAGCAGTAAAGGATTTGCGTAAAGCAATTGAAATTGAACCAAACAATAAGGATTTATATTTTAAACTGGCATGTGCCTATTCACAACTAGAGGAAGTAGAAAACGGAATCAAAGCTTTAGATAAAGCGATAAAGTATGGTTACAAAAATGTAGAAAAAATAAATACGATTGAGGATTTAGCCTTTTTACGAATACATCCGACCTATCAAATGTTCAAGCAAAATAATTATTCTCTTAAAAAAACGCCTCAGATCTCTGCTCCAAAAGAGAATCTATTGGATAACGATGTTATATTGTCACAATTAAATAAACTTGTTGAACTGAAGGAAAAAGGTTTACTCTCTGAAACAGAATTTGTTAAAGAAAAAAGAAAATTACTTCAACGTTAGACTAAATAGTATTTTAAATCGTCTATTATATACCATGATTGCAAAGAATATTATATCAAACAGTGTAT
Organism: uncultured Saprospiraceae bacterium; assembly: GCA_937924805.1. Lineage (GTDB taxonomy): Bacteria > Bacteroidota > Bacteroidia > Chitinophagales > Saprospiraceae > JAHDDO01. Next base: position 19,553 of record CALDTZ010000031.1, on the reverse strand, counting down.
TTCCTCTATCTGTCAATGACACAGCGGATGAAGCTTTGTCTATGATGTCTTTATATAGATTAAAGGAATTGCCTGTTGTTGAAAATAAAAAACTGATTGGGATACTTACAGAAAATGAGGCTTTTGAACTCAACCCAGATGATTCAATAGGGCCATCATTGCAAAATGGTAATGTTATAAGTGTAACAGAAGGGACTCATTTAATAGAGTTAATTTCAAAAATGGCCACGCACAAGTTGAGTATGATACCTGTTTTAGTTGAAAATGAATATTCAGGACTAATTACCCAAGATGACATGTTTAACTTTTACGCAAATAGTTTTTCTTTTAAAGAAATAGGATCCATTCTTGTTATTGAAGTTTCAAGGAAGGAATATTCAATGGTTGAAATTAGCCAAATTATTGAATCTGAAAGAGCTGCTATTTTGTCCAGTTTTTTATCTGATGCTAGTGATATAAGTAGGATTGTAGTTACTCTAAAAATAAATAAGCTTGATATTCAAACTATTATTTCTAGTTGTGAGCGATATGGTTATGAAATTAAAGCGTCTTTTACTGAAGAAGAATATGTAGACAACCTTAAAGAAAGGTATGATTTATTAATGCACTATCTCAATGTGTAGAAAATGTTTTTTTCTAGTATTTATATTCGTCCTATTTTCCATAGATGCACCTTGTCAAATTAGTATTGATACCATCATAGTTAAGGGAAATAAACACACACGGTTAAAAACGATTTTAACAGAATCAATCATTCAACCAAATCAAATAATAGAAATTAAGGATAAGGATATTTTGCTTTCAAAAAGTATAAATCAATTATTGAGTACAGGCCTATTTAATAGTGTACATGCATCGATCGATACATTTGATAATAAGGAAATATTAAATTATGAAATTAAAGAAAACTGGTATTTATATCCAGTACCTTTATTTGAGTTAGCAGATCGAAATTTTAATGTCTGGTGGCAAGAACAAAATCGTGATCTTAGTCGAACGGTATATGGAGTAGATATCAGTCATTATAATCTTACTGGTAGAAGAGATCCTTTAGGCATAAAGTTTCAAGGAGGATATACAAGAAAAGTAGAACTTAGATATCAACTCCCGTTGATTCTTGGTGAAAATTGGGGAATTGCAGGAAATGTTTTTTATTCTGATAATAAAGAAATAGGTTATAAAACGATTTCGAATAAAACCCTTTTTAAGAAACATCCGGATGAAACCACCCTACTTAAAAGACGCCGAATGGGTTTGCGATTCTTAAATAGACCTAATGTTTTTACTCATCATTCTTTTAGGATTGAATATCACCATAACTCAATTGACCCTTACGTTTTAGAATCATTAAATGAAGCTTATTTTTTTGATAATAAAACAGATAATCGTTTTTTATTCTTTGAGTATGATTTTCAATATGATAAACGATCTTACACTTTATACCCAAAATCTGGATATTTATTAAGGGCAAATTTAAAACAAGAAGGATTTGAGATTTTTAAAGATTACTTTAATACGTCTGTAAATTTAAGAGCTGAATACTACTTAGCTTTAAAAGAAAAAATTGTTTTTGGGTTTTTAGGAAATATAAAAGGGAACATAACTAGACAAAAGGTTTCATTTGCCAATAATACAGGCATAGGTTGGGGAAGCACAAAATTATCTGGTTATGATCTTTATGTGATCGATGGAACGGACTATTTACTTTTGAAGAACTATGTAAGTTATCACCTCCTTGAAAAAACAATAAAATTATTTAGATTTTTACCAGAACAATTTAGGACTTTGCCTCTTTCTATTTATATGCGCTTTAATTTTGATACTGCTTATGTGAATGAAGAAACATATGTGGATACCAATTCACTAAGTAATCGATTTATTTATGGATATGGTCCAGCTTTAGATATGATCTTTTATAATAATTTTTTATTTAGCTTCGAGTACGGATTTAATGATTTAGGTGAGCATGGTTTATTTTTAACCAATAAAATATCATTTTAGTAGTTATGAGTAATGTAATTGTATTTTCTAAGCATCATAAAAAAGAGAATGAAATATATGTAGACCATTTATTTTCGTGCCTAGAAAAATATGAATATAATATTTATATAAATGAAGAGTTTTACAACGAGCTTCAACCAAAGTTCCAACAAAAAGTAGAAAAATTACTAAAAGATCAAGATATTAAAGCTAAATCCGTTATTACATTAGGTGGTGATGGAACCATTCTTAGTGCAGCGAAATGGCTAAACAAAACAAGTATTCCTATTTTAGGAATTAATCTTGGTAGATTAGGGTTTTTAGCCTCTATAGAAAAAAACACAATCAAAAACGCTATTGACCAGTGGCACAAACAAGATTATACTACTGAGGATCGTGCATTACTAGAATTAGGTTCTTCACCAGCACTGTTCACAGATTTTCCATATGCTTTAAATGATTTTACGTTACATAAAAAGGAGACATCCTCAATGATAACAATTAAAACTTTTATAGATAATGAATATTTAAATACGTACTGGGCGGATGGTTTGATTATATCTACGCCAACAGGTTCGACAGGATACTCATTGAGTTGTGGAGGTCCCATTGTATTTCCTAATTCAGGGAATTTCATTATTACACCTGTAGCTCCACATAATTTAAATGTAAGACCAATTGTTGTCCCTGACAATTCTACCATTCGGTTTGAATTAGATGGAAGATCGAGTTCATACCTTTGTACATTAGATTCTAGATATGAAACAATTACAAAGGATTATAATTTAACCGTAAAAAAGGCGGATTTTACCATTAAAATGATTGTTTTAAGTGGGGAAAGTTTCATGAAAACCATTCGAGAAAAACTTTCTTGGGGATTAGATAGAAGAAATTAAAAATTGAATAGATTACAAGAAATACACGAAGATTCCATTTATTATGCATTTAAATGCATAGAAGAACGAGCGTACTTAGAAAAAATAAAATTTTTCGAAAAAAATAAAGACGCGATTGAAAACTTAGATGCCGAACTATCGACGGAAATTTGGTTTTATTATGCTCAAGCAAGTTTTGAAATAGGGGAATATAAAAAATATACTTCTCTAGCAGAAGAATTACTACCGAGAATTATCAATGAAAATATTTATTATTTCAATGAGGTAAATGTTTTTGAAACCGTTTTATTTCACAAAGGTGCATCTCATTTAAACTTAGAAGAATATTCTACTTCTAATCATATTTTTTCTGAATTGATTAAAATAGATAAAGAAAATAGACTTTATGCTAGAGCTTTTTTACAGAATAAATTTTCTGAAAAAATAAAATCCTCAATACCAGTGAAAATTTTTGGGGTATTATTGATTGTTTTGATTATCCTATTTTCATTAGCAGAAATGTTGATTGTTAACCCTTTTTATCCTGTACTGCTTAATTCAGTGACAACAACAAGAGAATTATTAATTGTAGTTTTGTTTTCAATAATTATATCCTACGCTGTTTATCATTATATAAAGGCAAGAATACAATTAAGTCGACATTTAAATAGTTGATTTTTTTTGTATCCACATATTATATTTGCCATAATGACAGTTAATGTTAAATGGTACGAATTGTGATACTATATTATTACAACATTAGGCCGTTTGAGGCTTTTAAAAGAATAGAAATATAACAAGCATGTTTAAAATACTCCAAAAGGTTTTTGGTTCAAAATATGATAGAGATGTCAAAAAATATATACCTCTAGTAGAAAAGACCAACGATTTTTTTTCAACATTTAGTAATCTATCCAACGACGAACTTAGAAATAAGACGATTAGTTTTAGAGAAAGAATTGCAGATCATCTTCAAGGAATAAGTAAGGATATTAAAGCTATTGAAGATGAGATTCATGAGGAAAGCGACTTATCTAAAAAAGAAGCCCTATATGATGAATTGGAAACCTACCGAAAGAAAAAAGATGAACATCTTGAAGAAGTATTAAAAGAGATATTACCCGAAGCATTTGCTACGGTGAAAGAAACATCTCGAAGGTTCATGCAGAATGAAACCATTGAAGTTACAGCAACTCAACATGATAGAGATTTAGCAGCATCATCAAGTTATGTAGAAATCCAAGGGGATAAAGCAATTTGGAAAAACCATTGGGAAGCTGCAGGTGGTCCAATCACGTGGAACATGTTACATTATGATGTACAGTTGATCGGTGGAATGGTTTTACATGATGGTAAAATTGCCGAAATGCAAACAGGGGAAGGAAAAACTTTGGTTGCAACTTTACCGGCATATTTAAATGGTTTAAGCGGAAATGGAGTTCATGTGATCACCGTTAATAATTATTTGGCAAGAAGGGATTCTGAATGGATAGGACCAATCATGGAGTTTTTATTGTTGACCATTGATTGCATAGATAAATACAAACCACATTCACCAGAAAGGATTGAAGCCTACGGTCGTGACATTGTTTACGGTACGAATAATGAATTTGGTTTTGACTATTTGAGAGACAACATGGTTCGTAATGTAAATGAAGTTGTTCAAGGAAAACATCATTTTGCTATGATTGATGAAGTAGATTCAGTTTTAGTCGATGATGCGAGAACCCCACTCATTATATCTGGACCGGTACCAAAAGGAAGTGAAGAACAAGAATACAATTCACTTAAACACAAAGTTGAAGCGTTAATTAATGAGCAAAGAAAATTAGCGACAGGATATTTAGCTTCAGCGAAAAAATTATTTCAAGAAGGAAGTTCCGGTCATCAAGAAGGTGAAGGTGGAATGGCTGTATTAAGAGCGTTTAGATCGTTGCCAAAATATCGACCACTTATCAAGTTTTTAAGTGAGGAGGGAGTAAAAGTTAATATGCAGAAAGCAGAAAACTTTTATATGCAGGAGCAATCTAAAAACATGCACTTAGTTGATGAACCGCTTCTATTTACGATAGATGAAAAAAATAGAAATGTAGAATTAACAGAGAAAGGTGTTGAATACCTATCAAATGGAGAGAATGATCCGCAGTTTTTCATAATGCCTGATATAACTTCAGAAATGCAAGCTCTAGCGGAAGAGGAAACGGAAAGTGGAAAAAGGTTAACAGACGAGAGAGAAGCTTTAGTTCGAGATTATTCTGTAAAGTCACGAAGACTTCATGCTGTAAGTCAATTATTAAAAGCATATACGTTATTTGAAAAAGATGAAGAATATGTCGTAGTAGACAACCAAGTAAAAATTGTAGACGAGCAGACGGGAAGAATGATGGATGGACGAAGATATTCGGATGGTTTACACCAAGCATTGGAAGCAAAAGAACATGTAAAAATTGGAGAAATTACTCAGACGTATGCTACAGTAACGCTACAAAACTATTTTAGAATGTACCACAAATTATCAGGAATGACTGGTACAGCAGAGACAGAAGCAAGTGAATTATGGGAGATCTATAAATTGGATGTAGTTGCTATTCCTACAAATAAACCAAAGATCAGAGATGATAGAGATGATTTAGTCTTTAAAACGGATCGAGAAAAATACAATGCAGTAATTGAAGATATTTCAAAACTAACAGCCCAGGGTAGACCCGTTTTATTAGGTACAACGAATGTAGATATTTCTGAAAAACTAAGTCGAATGCTTAAATTAAGAGGCATTCCTCACAATGTTCTAAATGCAAAACAGCATCAGCGAGAAGCAGAAATTGTAACGGAAGCAGGTAAGCCTGGAAGAGTGACGATTGCAACCAATATGGCGGGTAGAGGAACGGATATCAAAATCAATGACGAGGTGAAAGCCGCTGGTGGGTTAGCAATAATAGCTACAGAACGACATGATTCGAGAAGGGTAGATAGACAACTTCGAGGTAGAGCAGGTAGGCAAGGAGATCCAGGAACATCACAGTTTTATGTTTCGTTAGAAGATAAATTAATGCGATTGTTTAACTCAGAGCGTATCGCAAAGATGATGGATAAGATGGGACACAAAGATGGTGAAGTTATTCAGCATAATATGGTTTCAAAGTCAATCGAAAGGGCGCAGAAAAAGGTGGAAGAAAATAATTTTGGAATTCGAAAAAGATTACTTGAGTATGACGATGTAATGAATATTCAAAGAGAAGCCATTTATAAAAAAAGGTATAACGCACTTTCTGGTGATCGATTATCATTAGATTTATTTAATATGTTTACTTCTTTAGCTGAAAATATAGCAGGAAGTAATAAGGCTGCCGATAATTATGAAAACTTTAGAAATGAATCCTTGATGTCATTGGGTGTAGACCCTAATATCGAAAAAGGTTTCTTTAAGGAAGCAAGTGCAGAGCAAGTTGTAAAAAACTTTCAAGACCAAGTATTAGAACAATACGGAAAAAAGAGTGAGAAAATTCAAGAAGTTCTCTTACCTGTAATTAAAAACGTACACGAAAACGAAGGACACCGCTACAAAAGAATAGCGATTCCATATACAGATGGATCTGAAAAAACATTAAATATTTCAGCAGATTTAGAAAAAGCAATTACTTCGGATGGGTCAAGTATTATGACTGATATTGAAAAGGCTGTTAGTTTAGCAATTATTGACCAAAATTGGAAAGAACATTTAAGGTTAATGGATGAACTAAAAGATTCTGTACAGTCAGCATCTTTTGAACAAAAAGATCCATTGGTTATATATAAAATGGAAGCTTTTAATTTGTTTGAAAATTTAGTTTATAATATCAATGTAGATATATCTTCATATCTTTTGAAAGGAAAGTTGTTAATCGGTAACCCCGAAGATGTTAAAGAAGCTAAAGAGCAAAAGTCGAATCTTAAAAATGTAAGGACAAATAAAGATTATGCAGCTCAAAAAGCAGCGGCAGCTGGTGCAGGCAGAAGAGCAAGACCTCAAATAGAAACGTTTAAACGGACAGAAAAGAAGGTAAAACGTAATGATCCTTGCCCTTGTGGAAGTGGTAAAAAATACAAACAATGCCACGGAATATAGTATATTAGTTAAGTCTTCAAATAATTACCTTGAAATGAAATACACATTAATAGTTTGTTTTGGTTTCTTTTTATTCGGTTTTACACAAAGCAGTTTTGCTCAAGTTCAAATTATCGAGGATCAAGAAGTACAAACGACGGTAAATAAATATAAATCTCTTCACCAACAAACGACTTCAATAAAAGGATGGAGAATTCAGATTGTAACGACGAATGATAGACGAAAAATGGAATCAGCTATTGCAAAATTAGATCAAAAATATCCAAACTTGGATTATGATTGGAAGCATGCAAGTCCATATTATCAGCTTAAAGTTGGCGCATTTGAAGAAAAAGAAGATTTACAAAATATGTTAATCACCCTTAAAGCAGATTTTCCTAGTTCAATTCCAGTAAAAGATGAGGTAGAGAAAGCAGACTTGGTCAAATAGATAATGAGCAGATCAAGGTCCTTAAATAAGGAATTAGATAGTATAGGACTATCCGCATACCTCGCATTATTGTTAATAGGGTGGTTGATGATTCAAGCGGCGACTCATAGTTTTTCGGACGAACAAAGTTTTGATATTTTTAATGCTTTGACATCAAGAGAATCACTTTGGTATGGTATTTCTATCATTTGCTTTGGTGCATGTTTTCTTATTGATTGGAAGTTTTGGAACTCTTTTTCATTTATAATCTATTCATTTAGTTTGTTTTTACTTTTTTCCGTTTTGATTTTTGGAAGAGAAGTAAATGGAGCAAAATCATGGTTTGTATTTTCAGGATTTAGTTTTCAACCTTCTGAATTTGCAAAATTTGCAACAACGCTAGCATTAGCCTCTTATTTAAGTTTATCAAATACAAACATTTTAAAATCTAAAAATGCTCTTGTTATTGCAGGTTTAATCTTGGGACCTGTTTTTTTTATACTATTACAACCTGATGCTGGTTCGGCACTTGTTTTTGGGTCGTTTATAATTGTAGCATATAGAGCTGGAGTAAACGGGTTTTATTATTTGGTAGGGTTGTTCTTTTTATTATCCGTTATTTTATCACTCATGTTTGGAGTAAAATATGTGATACTTGCCAATCTACTTTTGGGTATTACACTTTTTTCTTTATATCAAAAAGAGCGGTTATTTTTTCTCCTTTTTTCCATTTTGATAAGTTTGTTTTCTTTAGTTTTTTTAATAAATGGATATTACACATATACACTTATTGGGGTAATTATTGTTTTTTTAGGGTTGTTTGTGTATTCTGGTATAAGAGTAAACTGGAATAACGCAGTGCTAATAGGAAGTATCTGTATGTTGGGTATTTTCTTTTCCTTTGCCTCTAACTGGGCTTACGATAATGTATTAAAACCACATCATCAAGATAGAATAAACGTCTGGCTAAAACCAGAAAAATGTGATCCAAGAGGTTCACTATATAATGTTAATCAATCAAAAACGGCAATTGGATCTGGTGGGCTTTATGGCAAAGGTTTTTTGAATGGAGAAATGACGAAGTTAAATTATGTACCAGAACAGAGCACCGATTTTATTGTCAGTACGTTGGGTGAAGAACAAGGTTTTGTTGGAATATTAGGAGTACTCATTCTTTTTAGCATTTTATTGATTCGGATTATCGTTATGGCAGAGCGATCAAATAATAAATTTACCCTCTATTTTGGATATGGATTATTTTCTATCTTATTTATCCAATCATTTATTAATGTAGGAATGGCAATGGGTGTAATGCCTGTAATTGGAATACCTTTACCATTTATTAGTAAAGGAGGGTCAGCACTTATTATCATGTCCATTATGATGGGTGTTTTACTTAAAATGGATATGGATAGAAGAAGAATATGAAATTTAAAATAGAAGCAAAAGATACATTCTCTAAAGCTAGAGCTGGAGTTATTGCCACCGATCATGGAGAAATACAAACACCGATTTTTATGCCGGTGGGCACACTTGGAACGGTAAAAGGAGTGCATCAAAAAGAATTAAAAGAAGAGATATCAGCACAAATCATTTTAGGAAATACCTATCATTTGTATTTAAGACCTGGAATTGACATTATTGAAAAAGCAGGTGGATTACATAAATTTATTGGATGGGATAGGCCTATGCTTACAGATAGCGGCGGTTACCAAGTATATTCTTTAAGTAGTCAACGAAAGTTAAAAGAAGAGGGTGCATATTTTAAATCCCACATTGATGGAAGCACTCATTTTTTTTCTCCTGAAAATGTGATGGATATACAGCGTGTGATTGGTGCTGATATAATCATGGCATTTGACGAATGCACACCTTATCCATGTGAATACAAATATGCAAAAAGATCATTAGGAATGACTCACCGCTGGTTGGATCGATGTATTTCTTCGTTTGAGGCATCAGAGCCAAAATATGGATATGAACAGACATTTTCTCCAATTGTTCAAGGCAGTGTTTACCCAGATTTGAGAAAACAATCTGCAGAATATGTTGCGGAAAAAAACCAAAAAATGAATGCTATTGGAGGCCTTTCTGTTGGAGAACCTCATGAGGATATGTATGCAATGACTGATTTATGTTGTTCTATTTTACCAGAAGACAAACCGAGATATTTAATGGGAGTTGGTTTACCTGAAAATATTTTGGAGTGTATAAGTTTAGGGATAGATATGTTTGATTGTGTTTTACCCTCTCGGAATGCAAGGCATGGAACAATTTATACCATGGATGGAGTTATGAATTTGAAAAATGCCAAATGGAAAGAAGATTTTTCAATGTTAGATGTAAATAGTAAATCATATACATCACGAATTCATACAAAAAGTTATATCCGCCACTTATTTCAAGTCAAAGAGCTTTTGGCTATGCAGATAGCAACTCTACATAATTTGGCTTTTTATATTGAACTGGTAGAGGTTTCGAGAGAGAAAATTAAAGAAGGAACTTTTGCAGAATGGAAAACGGCTATAATACCTAGATTAAGAAATAAGTTATAATAAGGTGAAAAAACTTGACCTATATATAATAAAGAAGTTTTTGGGTACTTTTTTTTATTCTGTACTCCTAATTACATTGGTATCAATTGTTATTGATTTTAGTGAAAAAATAGAAAAACTTCTAGATAGGCCAACCTTTTATGAGATCGTATTTGAATACTATTTAAATTTTATACCATGGATTAATGGTCTATTGTGGCCATTGTTTGCTCTTCTATCTGTCGTTTTTTTCACTTCTAGAATGGCTAAGAATTCTGAAATAATATCCATGTTAAGTTCTGGCATGTCTTACCGAAGAATATTGCTTCCTTATTTTATTGGATCTAGTTTTTTAGCAGCTCTTCTTTGGATCGGAAATAACTATATTATTCCACGATCATCGAAAATTAAAAATGATTTCGAAACAGAATATTTCTGGAAAGGAAATAATAAAACACTAGGTAATAATATTCATTGCTATTTAAATCCAGAAGAAAAGATATACATCCGTTATTATCGAAAAAAGGATTCTTCTGGACAGACTTTTAGGTTTGAACGATTCAAAGATAAAGACCTAAGTTATATCATTAAGGCAAAAAAAATTAAAATCAAAGAAGCACCGAATACTTGGACGCTGTTTGATTATGAAAAAAGAACTTTTAATGGGTTGGATGAAAGCATTCTCGTTGCTAAAGGAGAAAGTATGGATACAACTCTTAATTTGACGCCCAAAGATTTAATTCGGAATATTAATTTAATGGAGAATATGTCTTCAAGTGAATTACGTTCATTTATTAATGTAGAAAAAGAACGGGGATTAGGTACAGCTAAAAAATTCACAATAGAACTCCATCGAAGAACAGCTGATCCATTTACTATTATAATCCTAACGATTCTAGGAGTGGCCATCGCATCAAGAAAAGTAAGAGGGGGCTTAGGAATACATTTGGCTTTAGGTATTGTTGCAGGGGCATGTTTTGTAATAATTTCTCGATTTAGCGTAACGTTTGCTCACAATTTAAATATCCCCCCAGCTTTAGGAATCTGGGTTCCAAACATCTTATTTACAATATTGGCATTTGTCTTAGTTTCTAGAGCTCAAAAGTAAGAACTTTCATTTCATATTGAAATCAATTCTATTAAACGATCCATTTATTCAATAAAATGGGACTTTTTGGTCGTAAATATGGGTCAAATCATTGATCGGAGTAAGTTTTGTTTAACTTTATTTGCATTTTGTTTAACTTTCAATTATATTTGAAAGTAAATAAAAAGAGCATTATGTCTACATTTGAATTTATGAATCAGTTTGAGAAATTAAAGTCATCATTAAATTCTTTTGCATTAAACTTGACAAAGAATACGAACGACGCGGAAGATCTCTATCAAGAAACGGCATTTCGTGCCTACACGAATCGTGACAAGTTTAATCCAGGAACAAATTTAAAGGCTTGGCTTTTTACAATTATGAAAAATATATTCATCAATAACTATAGAAAAAAGGCGAAGATGAATACTATTATGGATAATACAGATAATGATTATTTTATTAATTCTGGAACTCAGAAGGCAAATAACGATGGTGAGTCATCTATTATGATGCAAGAATTAAACGGAATGGTTGACAATCTAGATAATGATATTCGAGAGCCATTTCAAATGCATTATGTAGGATTTAAATATCAAGAAATTGCAGATAAATTAATGTTACCATTGGGTACGGTAAAGAGTAGAATATTTTTTGCCCGAAAGGCATTAAAAAAGATGGTCCAAGCTCATTATGGAGCGGATATTCTACAAAGTAGAAATTTATCTTTTGGATAAAAAACAAGGAGACTTACAATTAGTAAGTCTCTTTTTATTTATACTCAACCTTTTTCAACCTATAAATGGATTGTCTAGGAATTTTTAAAATACCTTACATTCGTAAACATCAAACAACAATCCATTGTGACTCAATTTTTTTCTTCTACTTTGTTATTATGGCATCGTCAAAACCCGATCGACCATGCTTGGAAAAAAGATGTACTTCCATATAATATTTGGGTTTCGGAAATAATCCTACAACAAACAAGAGTTGCCCAAGGAACGCCGTATTACATAAAGTTTATCAAGAATTATCCAACCGTTTTAGCGCTTTCAAAAACAACAGAAAAGAAACTTTTTTCAATTTGGGAAGGGCTAGGTTATTATAGAAGAGCTTCGAATATGTTGAAAGGAGCGAAGTATATTGTTGAAACCTATAATGGAAAATTTCCAAAAACGTATAAAGAAATCATAGAGATTCCAGGAGTTGGACCTTATACAGCTGCTGCTATTTCGAGCTTTGCATACAATTTGCCACATGCAGTGGTTGATGGTAATGTAAACAGAGTCATTTCTAGATGGCATGATATAGATGAGGATTTAACTAAGCAAAAAGGTAAAAAGCAAATACAAACCATAGCTCAAAGATTATTAGAAGAATCAAAAGAACCTTCCTTATTTAATCAAGCGATTATGGATTTTGGAGCAAACCAATGTAAACCCGTTCCCATTTGTGAAGATTGTATGTTTAATAAAAAATGCAAAGCTTTTCTTTTAAACAAAGTGGGTGTTTTACCTAGGAAAAAACAAAAGAAAGCAAAAAAGAAAAGATATTTTCATTCTTTTCTTTTTACAAATCACTTAGGAAATATTGCTATTCAAAAAAGAACTGCAAAAGACATCTGGCAAGGCTTGTATCAACTCCCAATGATTGAAACAAAAAGTATACAATCAATAAAATCAATAGAGATAAAGAACCATTTTTCATTAGGGATAGAGCCTAATATTTTGAAGACACAAAAGTTTTCACAAATACTAAGTCATCAAATAATTCAATTTGTATTCTATAATATTCCACTTACAAAAGAACATGAGATAAAAAATAAAAGTTGGACATTCACCTCTAAATCTAAGATTAAGAATTATGGATTTCCAAAAACGCTTACTTCCTATATTAGCAACAATTATATTCTTGACGAATGTCACTAAATTTAAATAACTTTATACACAGAAACAGTTAACATGGTAAACAAAGTAATATTAATAGGGAACCTAGGAAAAGACCCAGAAGTTAGACATTTAGATGGAGGCTCTTCAGTCGGAAGGTTTTCTGTTGCAACAAATGAAAGCTATAAAGATAAAAGCGGAGAATGGCAAAATCTAACAGAATGGCACAATGTTGTTGTTTGGAGACAACTTGCAGAACGTGCAGAAAGAAGTCTAAAAAAGGGTAACATGGTTTATGTTGAAGGAAAACTTTCAACAAGAAAATGGACAGATAAAGAAGGAAATGATAAATATACTACGGAAGTAGTAGCAAATACATTTAGACTTTTGGAAAAGAGAGAGTCAACAGGCACAACAGCTTATCCACCACTACCAGGAACTCAAGATGAAGTCGTTTCTACAAAACCAGTGGCAAACCCTCAAACTGCTGTTTCAGAGCCAACTTCCGAAGTAGAAGATGACTTACCATTCTAATCGTATTATTTAATTATGGAATCAGAACCCGCGAGTTTAGTCTCAATATTATTTTTAATTAGCTCACTGTGGAGTTTATTTTCCCCCATAGTCATTATTCTTTTGCTGTTAATCATTTCAGCACTCATATCAGGATCTGAAGTTGCTTTCTTTTCTTTAGAACCCGGAGAGTTAGAACAATTAGGAAAAGAGAATAGTAAAAAAAGTAAAGCCATTTTGAAATTGAGGGAAAATCCCCCGAAGTTATTGGCGACAATCCTTATTACAAATAACCTTGTCAATATTGGTATTATTCTTATTTCCGATCTTTTTATAAAAAGATTATTACCAAGAGAACGTTATGATACAATTATTCAATGGTTAACGTCCTTTGTACCGACAAGTATAGATACACTCTATAATTTGCTCAATTTTTTAGTTACCGTAATCATTGTCAGTTTTTTATTGGTTTTATTTGGAGAGGTTTTACCTAAAATTTATGCTTCAGTAAACAATTTGGCGTTTAGTAAATTGATGGCTGGTCCCATGAATGTTTTATTAGGAATATTTTCGCCACTATCAAACCGTTTAACAAAATCGACCGCCATTTTTGAAAATAAATTTAGTGGTGAAAGTACACGGTTAGATGCTTCAAGAAAAGAGGACATAGATAAAGCAATAGAATTTTCAGTTAGTCAAGATATTTATGAAAATGAAGAAGCTGACATTTTAAAAGGAATTATACACCTTGGCGAAGTATCTGTAAAACAGATAATGAAAAGCCGAATGGATGTAGTTGCGATAGAAGATACAATGGACTTTGGTGAAGTCGTAACCTTAATAAAGACTTCCGGGTTTTCTAGAATTCCAGTTTTTAATGAAGATATTGATACGATAAAAGGTCTTTTATATGTAAAAGATCTTCTTGGGTTTACGGAAGAGAAGAAAACATTTGATTGGCATCAATTTATTAGAGAGTCAGTACTTTATGTTCCTGAAGCCAAAAAGATTGATGATTTATTGAAAGAGTTTCAAATAAAAAGACTTCATATGGCAATCGTTGTTGATGAGTTTGGAGGAACCTCCGGACTGGTTACTCTTGAAGATATTATGGAGGAAGTAATAGGTGAAATCGTTGATGAATTCGATAATCAAGATGATGTTGATTTTGTAAAAATTAATGATAAAAATTATTTATTTGATGGCAAAACGCTCTTAAATGATGTATGTAGGGTAATCGATGAGGATATCGATTATTTTGATGAAGTCAAAGGAGCCTCAGACTCTTTAGCGGGTCTTGTTTTAGAAATTCATGGCAAAATGCCAGAAAAAGAATTAGAATTAGAGTTTGAAAAATGTACGTTCAAAATCATTGATGTTAATGAACGTCGGATTGAAAAAATTAATTTAGAAATAAAGGAACCTACTTCCAACGATGATCCATAAAGTCTTAAAAAAAGTATATGGGTATGATGCTTTTCGTCCATTGCAGCAAGAATCTATTGAGGCGGTATTAGAAGGTAAAGACGTACTCCTCATTCTTCCAACAGGAGGAGGGAAATCAATCTGTTTTCAAGTACCTGCACTAGTCCAAAAAGGATTGTCTATTGTTATTTCACCATTAATAGCATTGATGGATGATCAAGTTGTAAGTCTTCGAGAAAATGGAATATCAGCTCGAAGTTTACATAGTAATATAAAAGAAGAGGATCGTAAAGAAATTTTCAAAGAGCTTAATGACGGAACATTGTCCCTTTTGTATATTTCACCTGAAGGTTTATTGGTCCCATCTTTTTTAGAATATATAAGTAAAGAAAAAGTAAACCTTATAGCCGTTGATGAAGCGCATTGTATCTCAATGTGGGGCAATGATTTTCGAGGGGATTATACAAAACTTTCTAGTTTACATGAACACTTTCCTGGTGTGCCAATTATGGCTGTTACAGCAACGGCTGATAAAGCGACTCAGGATGATATCTGTAATCAACTAAAGTTAAAAGAGCCAGAAGTATTTATAGGAAGTTTTGATCGTGCAAATTTATTTCTAGAAACAAGACCAGGTACTGACCGTTTACCACAAATTATCACCTATTTAAAAAAGAGAAGGGACACGGCAAGTATTATTTATTGTACAAGTCGAAAAAGTACTGAAAGTACTTCGGATAAATTAAAAAAGGAAGGCATACTTTCTGCTCATTATCATGCGGGTATGTCATCAGATGAAAGGAAAAAAGTGCATTTAGATTTTCTTCATGACAAGGTGGATGTAGTATGTGCGACAATTGCTTTCGGAATGGGTATTGATAAATCAAATATACGATCTGTTATCCATTATAATCTTCCTAAAAATATTGAAAGCTACTACCAAGAAATTGGAAGGGCTGGTAGAGATGGGGCAGATGCTTCGTGTTTACTATTTTACAGTTATGCGGATATGATTAACTTGAAGCGATTTATTGACGAAAGTCAAGCTACCGAGCAATATAAACTTGTTCTTGATTCAAAATTAGAAAGACTTTGGGATTTTGCAAATACACCAAATTGTAGAACCAATATCGTTTTAAGTTATTTTGGAGAACTTAGGAAAGAACCATGTGGCCATTGTGACAACTGTAAAAATCCACCCGAAAAAATTGATGGTACTAAATATGCTCAAATAGCTTTATCTGGCATTGCTAGGACGAAAGAAAACATTACCATAGCGACACTTGTGGATATAGTCAGGGGTTCAGGAAAACAAGACATTTTCAGAAATGGCTATGATCAATTAAAAACCTATGGAGTAGGAAGGGATTTGCCAGCAAATGATTGGCGAGCGTACATTACTCAACTTATTAATAAGGGATATATTCGAATTGATTATCAAGCATATTCAAAACTTAAATTGACTTCGTTAGCAAAAGAGGTTTTGTTCAATAAAGAAAAAGTTGAATTGGCTAAATATGTTTGGCAAGAAAAAGTGAAAACGAGCAGTAAAAAACCAAAGAAAAAAATAATTCAAGACGAACTATTTGAAGCTTTGCGTAAATGTCGAAAAGAATTAGCAACGAAAGCGAAAGTGCCTCCATATGTTATTTTCCATGATAGCGTCCTTCACGAAATGGTTCGATCAAAACCTGTTGATATTAGGGAAATGAGTGAGCTAAGTGGTGTGGGAAAAGTTAAACTCAAAAAATATGGTGAAGTATTTATGACGATAATTCGTGAATACATCCAAACTCAAAAGCACTTAAAAAAAATCAGAGGCAAAACAAAACTAGAAACGCTTAATATGTTTAATGAAGGACTTAGTACGTCAGAAATTGCCTCTTCAAGATCTTTAAGTGAAGGAACAGTAATAAGTCATCTTATAGAATTGTACGAGTCTGGTGAAAATATTGAAATTCAAGAACTCATCACGGTAGATGATATCGCTAATGTAAAAGCATCATTAGATACAGTAAAACTCAAGGATAGCTTAACAGCAATAAAGGAAAAGACAAATCCAGCACTCGATTATAATACTATAAAAATTGCATTGAGCGTCATTAAAAAAACGGAAGCTCAATAAAATAGATGTCTATCCAAAAAGCAGAAAAGTGGTTTGTTTCAAAAAAATGGAAAGTTTTTCCGTTTCAAAAGAAAGCATGGCATGCATTTTTAGATGGGAAAAGTGGAATCGTAAATGCGCCAACTGGAAGTGGAAAAACGTATTCAGTTCTGATTCCGGCATTACTAGAAGGTCTTGCCACCCGAGAAAAGACAGGTCTGCAGCTGATTTGGATCTCACCCATTAGAGCTCTTACCAAGGAAATTAAGTTATCATGCGAGCGGGCAATAGAAGGTCTAGGTTTGGATTGGGATGTCGGCATTCGAAGTGGAGATTCAACGACTAGTGAGCGAAATAAGCAATGGTCCAAGCCACCACAAATATTGATAACCACGCCTGAGAGCATGCACGTATTAATGACGAAAAAAAAGTATAGTCATTATTTTAGAAAAGTTAAGTCTATTGTTGTGGATGAATGGCACGAATTAATAGGATCAAAACGAGGCGTTCAAACAGAATTGTTAATTTCTAGATTACGTGGCATATGCCCAAATATAAAAATATGGGGAATATCTGCTACAATAGGAAATATGGAAGAAGCCATAGATGTACTTCTAGGTGTAGAAAAACCCAAGGATCATGTTTTTATAAAATCAAAAATTAAAAAGAAAATTATAGCCCATACGATTATGCCTGATGTCATTGAAAAATTTCCTTGGTCAGGACATATTGGGCTTAAGATGATTGAAAAAGTTATTCCAATAATAAAAAAAAGTAAGGCTACATTAATATTTACAAATACTAGAGCTTTATGTGAAATATGGTATCAAAACCTTCTCATTTTGTATCCTGATTTTGCTGGACAAATTGCAGTTCATCATGGATCTTTAAGCCGTGATGTAAGGGACTGGGTCGAAGATGCACTATATAACGGGAATGTTAAGGCCGTAGTTTGTACATCTAGTTTGGATTTAGGTGTTGATTTTCGACCTGTTGAAACCATTATTCAGATAGGCAGTCCAAAAGGGGTAGCTAGGTTTTTACAGAGAGCTGGCAGAAGTGGGCATCAACCTGGAG
Source organism: uncultured Saprospiraceae bacterium (assembly GCA_937924805.1). Lineage (GTDB taxonomy): Bacteria > Bacteroidota > Bacteroidia > Chitinophagales > Saprospiraceae > JAHDDO01. The sequence continues at coordinate 1,558 of CALDTZ010000031.1, read as the reverse complement.
CTAAATCAAAGATATATTTTGTACCAACACATTCTATTGAATTAATTGAAGCTGCAGCACTAAAAACAGCAATAGAAGGTGATATACTAGAACAACGAGTACCCTACATTCGGTCTTTTGATGTTTTGATTCAATACTTGATGACATTAGCGGTGTCCGAAGGTTTTCACCCTGAAACAATTTATCAAGAATTACTTAAGACTTTTAGTTATAGTAGTGTAAGTAGGGAAGAGTGGCAGTTTTTATTACACTACCTCGAACATGGAAGTCAATCACTGCAAGCGTATGATGAATATGAAAAAGTCGTCGTCGTCGATGGTCTTTACATTGTAGAAAATAAACGAATAGCATTAAGACACAAATTATCGATAGGTACAATCGTAAGCAGCGGTATGATGCAGATCAAACTTGGAAGAGGAACAAGAATTGGCTCCGTAGAAGAGTGGTTTATATCTCAAATGAATATTGGTGATGCTTTTTGGTTTTCTGGCAAAGCTCTGGATTTAGTTCGAGTAAAAGACATGGTCGCACAAGTAAAAATTTCTAAAAAGAAGAAAGCCAAAATTCCATCCTATCAAGGAGGTAGAATGCCGCTTAGTTCAGAAATGAGTGTAGTATTACGAAAGAAATTGTATGATTATAAAAAAGGAATTATTAACGATAAAGAGATCTCTACCCTAATTCCGTTATTTGAAACTCAAGAAGAAAGATCAATTTTACCAGGTGAAGGTGAATTCTTAATTGAATATTTTGAGAGTGAAGATGGGTATCATTTAATGATGTACCCTTTTGAAGGAAGAAATGTTCATCAAGGTATTGGTGCCTTATTGGCCAATAGGATAGGTAGTATGATGCCTATAAGTTTTACCATTGGAATGAACGATTATGGGTTTGAGCTACTTTCTGATAAAAAAATTGATGTCGAAAATGTTGTTACCAAAGCTCTTTTTTCAACTAAAAAACTGGCTGAAGATATTCAATCAAGTATAAATGCTGTTGAATTAGCGAGAAGAAGATTTCGAGAAATTGCTAAAATATCGGGCTTGATATTCGCAGGATACCCAGGAAAACGTAAAAAAGATAGACACCTACAAGCTTCTTCACAGTTATTATTCAATGTATTTCGTGAATATGAACCAGACAATTTATTACACCTACAAGCGTATGACGAAGTAATGACTTTTCAATTAGAAGAATTTAGAATGCGTGAAGCTTTAAAAAGGATTCAGAAACAAATATTTACGTATAGTTATCCAGTAAAAGCACCTCCGTTTGCGTTTCCAATTATGGTTGATCGGTTACGAGAAAGAATGTCAAGCGAAAAACTAGAAGATCGTATCGAAAAAATGAAAAGTCAATTATTTAAATAGTGCTTAGATTATTTGTTAAATGGTAGGTTTAATGCGAGTTGTTTTTGACAAAATATTGAAAGATTGATCATCAAGGATAATTAGTATATTCGCTTTCACCATTAATCACAATTACATTGATTTCATTTACATCAAAATTACCAAATACCAAGACAAGCATTTTTGCTGTTATGTCTGAAGTAGCAAAA
>CALDTZ010000030.1 GCA_937924805.1 uncultured Saprospiraceae bacterium | reverse complement strand
GAAGTTATATCTCTACCAACACTCATGTAGCCAATCACACTATGGTCATTATCTTTTATTGGAACCACTTCTAAAAACTGCCAAAACGCTTTACCATTTTTCGAATAGTTCAGTACTTCTGTCCTGAAAGGTTCATTTTTAGCCAACATTGTTTTCATATAAGCAACAGTCTCTTGGGATGTATCCTTCCCTACTAACATATCCATTACATTTACCCCTCTAATTTCATCTATTTTATATTCAGAAACTTCTTCAAAGGCATCATTCGCATATGACACTCTCAAATTATTGTCGCAAATTGTAACTAGCATCTGAGTGTACTTTGCCATATAGGCAAGCTTTTGCATTGTCCGTTGAAGATTTCTAGTAATTGTGGTGTTAAGAAAAACAACCATCATATGTTCACCAAGTACATCATCTTTCAATTTTGATAAAATAAAAAACCAATATTCATTTTTCTTTTCAAAAAAAAATTCGAATTGGCTACTATGACCTTCTTTTGTCACTGTAAACTTTGGTAGAAATTCCTGATTTAAATCGTCTGAGAAAAATTCGAAAATAGACGCACCTTCTTTAGGCTTTATTCCCAGAATAGATTCCATAAATGCTGAACCGACATTGTTTACCGCAATTATTTCACCCTTAAGATTAAATACACAAACACCGTTTTCGGCATTATAAAAGTTATTGATGAGTATTTTATCTCTGGTATTCATAGATTATTTGGATATAAATCCATTTAAAAGTACCAAGAATCATTTAAACGACATGCGAGTTTTATTGACAATCGTTCACATTTGACTAAATCACAATATAACTAAAAACCTCAAGGCCTGCTATCTTGACTAGCAACTAATTATACCTATTAATAAATGTATTCCCCTCGCGATTATGGAAAATTCGTTTGAAATTAAAACGAAATAAAATAGATGAAGCATTAGGATGTTATCAAAAGATAAAACATTTTGGTGTTGCAATAGGAAAATAAATAAACCCTAATATTGGGTTTGGATACAATTTTTTTTTAAAGGATCAAAGAGAACGTTCTAATTCTTTAATCTTTTTACTAAAATTGGGATCGCTCTTCTTACATTTTATATAAAATGGATCTTTAATTAATTGACTTAATTTTGAAATATTTTCAGTCGTTTTGTTTTTTGAAACAAGATTTATGATTCCTTTATATTCTTCAATAATATCATTACAAGATTTGGTCTTGTTAACACTTGTATTGATCTTTTTTTCGACTAATTCTTGACTAATTTTACTTTCTGTTGGAGGTTTTATCTTATAATTAGTCTCATTCTTTGTCGTTTGGGCTGCTAAAATTTCCTTTTTATTACTTTCCAAGTTACTTACCTCCTCCGATTTTTCATTTTTAGCTTCTTTAGCATTTACATCGTTTAAATCCATTTCATTATCCATCTTCGAAGGTATTATCTCCTTATTCTTCTTAGCCTCGGAATTACAAGCCATACTTATTGATATGCACATTAGTAATATGATAAATTTCTTCATTTTTTAGTTTCTGTTGTAAATTAAATCACCCGGAGATTTCAATAATGTTTCTTTTAGTAGCTTATTAGAAATAATATTAATAAATATTAAAATCAAAATCCAAGCTAAAATAATTTGCACATTAAATAAATCAAAATGGTTTTTATTAAGTAGATATTTGTTTATTAGTAAATAGCCCAAACTAATCAAGAAAGCATAGAAAGACGATTTTAAAAAATACTGATTTATAATCTTCGAATAAATACTTATAACCACCTTGTCTTTTAAACCAAAAGCTTTTAAGGTGCCCAAATTCATTTTGATTTTTTGCAAATGATTTTTTAGTGTGTTATATAAAAATATAATAATACTTATAATGCTAAATAGGATTAACATTATGGATAAGGTGTAGGTTAGTATGGTGACTTTTGAAAAATTCTCTTTATCCTTTACTTGGTTCATACTAATTTCCATTTGAAATTTCTCTTGAACGAGATCCTTCAAATCTTTGACATTTTCAAGGGAATTAAAATTAAAGGTTATATAGTGTGGTCTTGTTAGTTGGAAGGTATGTGCTGTCTTAATATTTAATTGATCAAACCTGGAAATAAAAGAAAACGTGCCTTGCAAATTATGGAGTAGTTGATTCACTTCCATAAATGTGAATGATGTATCCAAATAATATTCATGGTGTTGATAAGATGCTCCGTTTATCAATAGGTGCTTTTCATCATGGTCGAGTATTCTAGCATTCATATTTATCATTGAATTAACCTCATCTATCTTACCGGATTCTATTTTTCTTGTCAGAAATTGCAGGTTATTTGTTTTTTCAATATTTACTGCTCTTGTTTCAGAAAAATCAGAACGCATTAATTCTTGCAAATGAAATGGCATGATCATATCAACTCTATCTGGCAATTCATCAACGACTGCCAAAATAGGAATGAAAAACTGCATATACTTAGCATCTTGAGAAACATCCAAATTCCAACTAACAGAAATTGGTAAAAAATTTAAAGAATCAATACTAATAATATTCATTCCTATATTTGATAGAGCACCTGTTCTTAGGATAACCCATGCTTCTTTATCCGTATTATTTAAATTAAGTTTATGGTTATTATTTATTTGTACATTCTGAGATTCAAGGACTACATCTAATAACTTTTCCCCAGGATCTACGCACCGAGATTTTAATTCAATAATTGAATTATTTTCAAAATGCCTTACTTTTTCCCAGTATTTATTGTAGCCACTTACCCTATCAATCGAGAATTCATCGCAAACCTCTTTTTTATCAAAATACGAAACAACTTTTACTGCTTCCCTCGAATCCGCACCTGTTAAAGGTAAGTTGACCCAATTTGTAAATGGATTATCCATTCTTTTTTGCAAATCGTTTAACCCTCCTACTGCATGACCAATTGCAATGAAAGTCAACAATAAAATGCTTGACAAAATCCAAATGCCAATATTTTTTCTGCCAGCAAATTCCTTAGCTTCATTTGCTTTGAATAATTTTGTAAAACTATTCATCTATATCCCCTGATTTAAAAATTTGCTGAATAGATTGTCGGATGGATGAAGTAATGTTTCTTTGTCCAAAAAACCAAGAATCCTCTTTCTTTGTAAACACTTGATTTTGATCTAAATGACCATAATGATATTGATCATTGCCTTTTTTCTTAATAAAAAAAATGTGATCTGCAAAATCAAGGGCTAAATCTATATCATGAGAAACAATGATTCCTGTTTTGCGATTTTTTTGCAAATACGTCTTTAATGTACTCATTAGTTTATGGGCTGTTTCTTCGTCTAGATTTCCTGTTGGTTCGTCACCAAAAAGGACTTCAAATTTTGCAGCAAAAGCTCTAACAAATGCAATTCTTTGTCTTTGACCACCAGATAATTCAGTTACTTTCCTATCAAAAAGAGTTGGATCCAAATCTACTTCTTTCATTAGATTTATAACTATATTCTTACTCTCTTCAAAGGTTTTACCATTTAACAGCAATGCCAAACACATGTTTTCGCCGGCTGAAAAATTAGGCATAAGGTTAGTCGACTGAAAAATAAATGACTAGTTTTCTTTTCTAAAAGCAGATAAATCCTTTCCATCCTTATTTGCCCATAAATTAAGGATATTGACTTCATTATCAAAAATCACTTTGCCTTCATTCTTAAGCGCCGTATCATTCATTAACCCTAATGTTTCAATAAATGTACTTTTCCCAATCCCTGAAATTCCAATAATAAAGTTTAAAGATCCTCTTGAAATCCCTAAAGAAGGAATTTTTAATACTATATCTTTTTGATTGTAACTACAATCTAGATTGATAATATTTAACAAGGAACTATCCATTAAAATAAAAATTGCGCTGGTAACCAATAGTATCTAAAACCACCTGCTGACATGAATATAAAAGGATAAGAATCTCCTTGGTTTTGGATGCTTACCAAATGCTCTTTCTTCTTTACTATACGCTCGACTATTTTTTCAATTTCCTCATCCGGCAACCTACGATCATCGAGAATATCACCGATATTAAATCCTAATTTACTACCTAAATAGTAGCCACCTTCAAGTTCTAACCCTTGCATTAAACTACGGAGATCATCGATACTCATGTTTTCTTTTTCTCGTTTAGACAATTGTTCTCCAGAAAACTTTTCAATCAAACTTATGAAAGCATAGTATAGACCTTCTCTTTGTTTATCCGGTGATCCCATGGTTGTTTTATCTAAATCACCTAGAATTCCAGTGTATTGGTCAAAATCAATTTTAGGCATAAAGACAACATATGAAAATAGTGGATGATCAGCTCCTTCTAATTTTAAAGGAAGGTAAACTTGACTAAACAATTTATATTTTCGATCTACGATTTTTGATAAATCTTCTTCTGAAATATTTTTGGTAAGTTTAGCTGATTCAATCGCTCTATTTATAATATGAGCAATAGCAGGCTCCCAGTTTCCACTGCTTACTTCAAAGTCTACACCTTCTCCATTATTTATTATGTTGGAAAGTGTACTATGCGTTTTATTGTTTCGTGTTTGACAATCTTCAACAGCATTTGTACAAAACTTTTTTAATTCATTACCATCAAAAGAAACATCCATTGCTGGTTTTTTTATGTACGCTGCTAATGCTGCGTTTGTAAGTTTAATGGAAGATTCTTCTAAAATTTCAATTTCTGGTAACGTATACGTAGGCACGGCCAATGAAGGGTATGCAGACTCTAAAGCATCTAAATTATCGTACAATCGAGATGATAGATTTTCAATAATCCCTCTAGATTCAAGTGAAAAACCTACAGATTCATCGCTAGAATTTAATTCTGGTTGATAAACCACAAAATTGATCTCATATTTAGCTGCTAATTTTTCAATATCTTTGTTTTTGGGAACGTATTTACCACCTTCTACGCTTTCATCAACAAGCTTTCTTGACATATTGGTACTGAAATCTGAATTATTCCCAATAAGAATCACAATATTTCCTTTTTCTTCTGAAAAACCACCTTTTAATAACGATTGATAAAGACCATATCTCATATTCGTCCAAGCATCAAAATCATCAAAATTGTCATAAGTCCCATTGTTAAAAAACTGAACAACTTCCGCTTTGTTTTCTGATAATTTACAAAGTTCAAAATCTTTTTTTATTGAACGAAGATCAACATCACGATAAAAACTTGCTCCAAAGTTTATGTTGACATAACTGGGTAGCTTCTTATCTAAATATTCAATGGTATTGATTATGGCCACTTTATTTTTGGCCATAGACGCCGTGCCTTCTACTACAAAAAACACATTCAAATTTGTTCTCTTATCATTTGCTTCGTGCAAAATCTCTTGGAAAACACCAGCTGCATGTTCTGGAATTTTGCCTGTCACAGATTTCTTTCCTATAGACGAAATGCTTTTCGTGTTGATTTCTCCTATGGATCCAGACCTGTACGATTTGGCTCGCTTTTTTAACATAGGAAAACGAATCACCTGACCGTTTAATCTTCTAGGATTTAATGATGACATAGCTGTCTCTGGAAGTTTGACTGGGTCTTGGTCCCATAACAACGCAGAGGGCTCAAATGTCATGAATTTTGAATAATTATTAGACGATTGTAAATCTTTAAAACCTAAAACACGTAAATCAGGATTGGCCTTTCTTTCTTCGAATGCACCTTCCTCAAAATTAGGTTCTAACGAAATTCTTGTCGCCCAATAATCTAGTTTAGAATTATCTACCCACCCAACGATCGACGCTTCCGTATCATTCTTTTTAACGAAATAATCTTTTACCAACAAAGATCTATTTCCTTGTTTTTTAAGAATAAAATAAAACTCATAAATACTCTTTGATCCAATAGGTTTGGATCCTTCATTAGGACCATCATAAAGATTTGCTAACTGCCAATTCTCATCTTTTAAAATTTGAGCAAAATTCTGTGCTTTGTTTAAAAGGAATGCTTTAACATGGATATTGGAATATTTATTAACCAATGCATATGGACCCATTACAATATTAGATCGAGGAATCCAACCTTCCCAAACTAACTGTGTAAACTTGTTGTCTTTAATTCGGCCATATCCAATTTTCAACCAATTCTTTTCATCATCTTCAATTACGTAAGCATAATCCTTAAAACTTAGTGTATGAACCACTTCGCTATCTTCTTTTGGTTTTGCATAAACCTGATTATCATTCCGATCCGAAAGAATATACCAAAGACCATTATTTTTGTCTTTAACTTTTCCTTCTTCATTGAGTTGAATCTCATACCTTTCTGCATCTTCAACAGGATCAAAGTCTTTTGGAAAAATATACTTTTCTGGAATTGTTTTAACCTTTTGTGCTACTACAACAGTGCTGCCAATACACAAAAGTAGAAGTGTTATTATTGTTGTCAGATTTTTCATTATCAATTTTTTATCTCCCTTTCCCAAATTCGTAATATACACCTGCTTTTAAATTTATATACCAAGGAACTGTTGAAGTATAGTAATCCTGTAAAATGGTTATTTGCTCATCTGTCCGAGCACCAAATGCTTCTGAATTTCCTATTTGATCTTCTTGAAATAGAGAAGATAAACCTAAGAAAACATCAGCTCCAAATTCAAGACCAAAATTGGTATTTAAATCGTATTGGTAGACCGGTGAAAGCATAATTCCGTAACTAAAGTTTGAAGATGCTTTGTTTACCGTTTGTGTCAATTGGGTTTCTGTTTGGTAAGCTGCTAATTCGACTTCATTATTGAGTAACTCTTCCTCTGAAGGGAAGTATGAAGTATCTTCTATTGGGCGTTTGATTCCTTCTAAATTAAGTTCTCTTGAGCCCGTATTAAAGCCAAAAGTAAATGCTGGAACAAGCAAAAGATCCAAATACATATTTGTATTAATATTATTTACTAATTTATAGGAAATTCCGATTGGCACTGATGCTCTAAAACCATTAATTTGCTCTTTCCCTTCATCTGAACTGTTTGGAATAAACTTACTTGTAATCACTACATTTTGCTTTTCATTATTGTTGATAAAAGACTGATCTACAGGTTCGGATACACCTAACAAATGACCAATTTCATCTCCAGACCCATTAAAGTTATAGCTTGCATTTACGGTATGGTAGTCGATTCCAAAACCTCCCGCAATAAATAGTTTCCTTTTATTATTTAACGAAAAACGATACAATACTCCAAACCCATAATTAAATTGATTTATAGTTGCTTCTTCAAACCCTGTATTAACACCTACCTTATTATTCACCAATCCATACCCCCCTCTTAACCATGCAGAAAGCACACTATATTTTAGACGTACTTCATTTATTTCACCTGAAATTCTTGTAATTTTTGCTAACCCAAAATCGTAGGCAGGAATTTCAAATTGCATTTTCATATTTACCCTTTTACCTTTCGAATTATATCTTCCATTATTTTGATCATCTAATGAAGTAAACATAATTTTATCCATTTCTATGGCAGCAAAATAATTACCCGAGGCATTGATGCCTAATTGGTCTAAAATGATGTTATCTAAATCGAATTTTACACCCGTCGATGAGAGGTATTCAAAAACGTTATCTGAGTAATCTGCATTATGGATCATTTCAGGTTTTTTGACCAAATCATTTATGACTTCAGCTCCAGAAGTAAATAACTCTCCAAAAGCAATCGATTTATCAGGTGAAATACCCCCGCCATTCATTTTTACAAAATCAGCTACTGAAGCATAAATATTGATTTTCTTTTGAATAACCTTAATCAACTCCATTTTCGTCGCCTCATCTATATCTGCTGAAATAAATTCAGTATTTATTGTCGGCGTTTTTGTTATTTCTATTTGTGCAATATTCCTTGTTTGAATAAAACCAACAAGGACTATAGGTAATAATACACGTACCCATCTTTTTATGAGATATTGTTTCATGTGTTTTTTTGTTTATATATTCCGATGATTTTCACTTCGTCTCTTTCACGATCCACCAATAATTTATAATTTAATCGAATCAAAACTGGTTTTTCATTCCGAGACAAGCTTCCATCTTTTTGAATTTGTTGGAAAGCCCATTTTTTTACTTGTATTGTGTAAAAAGACGACTTCCCTGATACATCAGAAGGAAAAGGTTCAGGGTTTAAATGACTTGTTCCAGACCAATAAATATTATTTGTTATTTCATGGATTGGTTGGAACAAAAAATAAATTCCCAAAGAATCATTCATCTCGATGTAATCATCAAAATAATCTTCATAAAAGACATACTTATTTTCTGACGGATAAAAATCATGAAAAACCCTTGATGATTGTTCGAACCATTTTTTTTGTTTATTTACAAATGAATCAATCGGTACTTCATTATTGATTCTTTGTGCTTCACTGAGGTAAGACTTAAAAAACAATCTTAGCCTATGTTTATTTGCTTTGTGTGATATTTCTTCTTTTAGTATTTCACAAGCTTCATAATTGGTGTTATTCCCAAAGGAGAATCCCATTAAAAATTGGAACAAAATGATATGGATAAAAAAACTATTCATGATTTATCATTAACTTTTCCGTTCTAACTTCTCCTTCTTCATTTATTAATTGTATAAAATAGACTCCAGCATTAACAGGCAAAATATATTCGTTTAATGGATGATTATGGACGATGGTTGATTTGACAAACGACTGATTTAAAATGCGTTTTCCTGTTAAATCATAGATATTCATTACATAACTACCATTCCACGAACCTTTTAATTCAATTTGAAAAACGCCTTGATTTGGATTAGGGAAAATTTTAAACAAATTGCTATCGGATATCCCTCGTTGTCCAATGATAGGTGGTCCATTACTATTATAATAATTACGTGTCGTACAAAAGATCGTTGGATCATAAGCAGGACATTGACCATTGATGTTAAGCCATGTATCTACAAAGAAATAATTTTCATAATCATCACCATTTGAATTATTTATTTGCTGCAATTCTTCGCTACCTCCTGCAAATAAAAATTGGCCCGTTTCACTAACATTTATTGGTTCATTTACATCTTCAGAATCAAAAAACGTATCTACCCATAAACCATCGACATTCATTGATTTCATACCCCATCGATAACACATTTCTTCGATAGGTTCAGCTTTAGAGGCTAAGATATCCCCTTCCCACCAAACGACTTCACTTCTATCGGGTGCAGAATTCGGATCTATGGTTAATGTGTTATAAAAAGTATCTGTACAAACTAAGCTGGCTACTTGATCTGGCACTACATACTCAATCGTTTCAATTAAACTTAATAGAATACTATCTGAGGTGATTTGATTTGGAATATCAATAAAAAACACGGCATTTGAATCTGTTAAAGTCGGTCCAAAAGGAGTACCATCAATTAATATATCTAAATCAGATGCAATGTAATTATATAATGGTTTGTTTTGTAAATCTGAGTTTGAAATAGAGATTTGAACGTTTGATTCATTGAGACATACGATAGAATCAGGCAGTAATTCATTATTTTCATCCATCATATTCAAATAGTCAATAGAAATAGCTTGACTAGGATTAGGATAAAATATAAACGAAGGTACATTTTGACCTATTGCATTACAACTTCCTGTTAATTCTGCCACTACCTGGCCATCTCCTTGAATTAATTTCCTTGCTGCTAAAGTTCTGATAACATACTCTTCTCCTAGTTGAAGTACATCTTTATAATCGTTATAAGAGATCGTTTTGTTAACAAAATAGTTTTCATCATCCTCATTAATATCAATATCTAAATCAATCGTTACCAATGCTTGATCAAAATTCACTTCTCCCAAATTGTAAATACCTAAAAACAAACCGATGGATGGATCTTCATGAGAGGCAAAAAAGTCAATTGTACCCGATTGTGTGCTCACATCAAAAGCACTTGATTCACAGTTCGCATTAAAAATGCCTGTGCTCCCAATATTAATATCTACTGGATCCCAATCACATTCACAGTTATGTCTAAGCGTATAAACAGCTGTATCACATGGCGTAAATGTAGCCTCCTGCGGTAAAAATTTCAACGTGATTAAATCTAATGCAATCAGGCTATCTGCTGAAAAAGAAGCTCCAATAATTGTATAATTTGCTGGATTTAAAGCATAGATATTACCATTATCATCTAATCCCGTTGCTTCCACTAATTGATACCCACTTGGATATCCTGATAATTGAAAGTTGAGTGAATAATTTTGGTTGCTTTCATCACATTCAATTGCCTGGTCTGTAAAACCAATTTCTGGCAACACTTCTACCCATACTGTTGAGCTCACATTGGGATTCGTACAATTTGGAACTGTAGAATATTCCACACTTTCAATTGTATAGGCAAAAGATTCATTGCCTACATTTACAATTCTGTTAGCATCATACATTGTAAAATCCTCGAAAGGTGAAGTGACAGAAACTTTAGATCCTTCACTAAAATTAGTTAATATCAATTCAATTTGATCATATTCACAAACAACAATCGTGTCTTCAGCAAAGGTTGGAGATAATTCCTCACGAATGGTAATCGTCCTTTCAAATGTATAATTACAATCACCAGCCTCTATGGAGTAAGAAATCGTATACTCTCCTGGTTGTGTAAAAGTTACATTGATTGGTCCAGCCAAATTATTAAATGCGGATACCTCCCCCTCAAAACCATTTCCAATGAAATCTCCTATTCCATATGTTACATTATCAATTTTCCAGCTTGCTTCTGAAATTTCAAACATACTTGTACCTTCTGAATTAGGACTAACGTTTATTTCTTCATTTAGACAATAATCACTTTCAATATTAAAAGAGGTGAAACAATCACCAGAATCAACAATTGTTATTTCACTGCAGATCTCCTGCAAACATCCACAACCATCCATCAATACACAACAAATCATATAGCTTCCTTCTTCGAAACTTTGTTCAAATTCAGCATTATTGTTGTTGCTAAATTCGGTACCATCAACGGTCCACGTATATGATGTTGAATTCGAACAATTAGCATCCAACTCTAAATTCAGAATACTAAAAGTTATAACATTTTCTGCAATTGGATCTCCAGCAAAAGCAATATTACCTTCGGGCAATGCTGTTACAGTGACTGATTGATTATCCGAATTAATACATCCATTATTATCAGACACAGATACTGAATAGTCAAATACACCTGGGAAATCTGTATTAATTTCAATCATTTGGGCATCCGAATTATTGATAGTAGAACCATTCCGGGACCATACATGACTATTATACGATTGGCTTAAAGAAAGCTCACCCAATGATTCAGCACAAAAAGTACTTGAAGGATCAATAATCATCGGTTCAGGCAATTCAAATACTTCAATGGTAAAGACTAATGTGTCTTTACAGCCGTTTTCCTCTTCTGTACCAATGACCATTATGGTGTAAACACCAGGCATATTTTCATCGAATAGGTAACTTTTACTTGCTCCTTGTTGTACAACAGTATTATTGACTTGCCATTCTATTTCGCTTACTTGTGATGAAGTAATAGTTAACACTTTTACTATTGATTCTTGTCCAGAACAAATATCTAAATCATTTAATGGGTCTGAAGAAATGTCTACAAAATTACCGTCATCAATTTCAAAACTTGATTCGGAACTACAATTATTATCATCGGTTACTGTAAACTGATAGATGCCGGGTTCTAGGTCAACAAACGTTTTCGTTTCACCATTCATGATGTTTATAACATTGCCAAGCTCCGAGCTTGATAAGGAATAAGGTGCCGTACCACCTGATATCGTAATATTGGCAACTCCATTATTTTCCCCAACACAAGTTTCCCGTAAAGTTGTAACAACAATATCTACCTGATTCGGACTTGCAACTTCAATGGATTTTTCCAACGTACAACCCAAATCATCAGTAACAGTAACAAAATATTCTCCAGATGTTAATCCTGTTCGAGAATCTGTCGTTTCCATCGTATCATCACCCCATTCATAACTATAACTATTGCTCCCACCAGTTACGTTGAGTTGAATGGTTCCATCCGCACTACCGCTGCAGTTTGTTTGTTCAATTTCTTCTGTACTATCCAATGGCAAAGTAGTGCTGATATTAATATCATTCGAATTTTTACAATTATTATCATCTGTCACAGTAACTGTGTACAAACCGCCACTATTGACATTTATCGATGAAGAAGTAGCATTTCCATTATTCCAATTATATGAATCATAAGAATCCGTTAATGATAGGGTAACAGAATTTGAAATTCCAGAATCATTTGTTGGACTTGGGCAATAATTTTCGGGATCACTCACAACAATAGGTTGTGGCAATGGATCAACCATCACTGTTCTTGATCGAGTAATACTGCAACCATCTTCATTCGTAACAGTAACTTCATAATTCGTATTTGAAGAAGGTGAATCTGTATTTATCTTTGTGTTTGAAAAACTAGCAACATTCCAATTATAACTTCCATTTGCACCTGCGGAAGGCGCAGAAAGTTCTATTTCATCACCAGTACAAATAATTTCATCATTTTCATCAACACCACTTGTCTCTGTAATCGAAAGCGATCCAGAAGGTAAACCACTAACCATTACTTGTGTATTGAATGTCGCATTGCATCCAGCTACGTTAGACACGGTCACAGTATAGGTAGTCGTTGACATTGGTGAAACAGATACATTACACGATGCTTGATCTCCAATAGGGATTGGAGCTGCCCAACTGCACGTTCCACCAACTGGTGACATTAAGTTTGCTGAAGCTCCTTGACATATGGTATTATCTCCTGTATTTCCACTTGTCTCTACTACTGTAATCGAACCTGAAGGTATAGATGCTACAGTAATCGTTGCTGTTGTGATATGATTACATCCTGAACTATTTGTAACGGTAACGCTATAGGTAGTTGTTGCTGTTGGCGAAACGGTTGGATTTTGCAACATCGCATCCATCCCTGTAATATTTGACCAATTATAAGTACCCATCGAGCCTGCATTTGGAGCCGTTAATTGAGCCTCTCCACTAGGGCAAATAGTCATATCTGTGTTACTGGATCCGCTCATTTCTAAAACGGTTATTTCACCAGATGGAGCAGCTAGCACACTTATACTGATATCATCTGTACTTTCACACCCCGAAAGATTGTCTGTTACAGTTACTGAAAACGTATGATTACCAATTGTATTAGGCATCGCTGTCGTAGTATTCGTATTGCCCCCTGCTGTATTTGGGCTCCAACTATAAGAAAACCCAGGGTCTGAAATAGCGGTTAATGTAACATTTGTACCCAAACAGATTGTTGCATCATCCACTGAAAGTTGGGGATCTATTGTCATGAAATCATTTGGTACATCGAAGGAATTCGTATTTGTACAACCTAGTGCATCTTTTATCGTTAAGGAATAACTTCCTCCATTTAAATTAGACAAACTACTTGATACTGCTCCAGTAGGACTCCACAAATAAGTATAGGGTCCAGTTCCACCCATTACATTTGAAATAGTAATACTACCATTAAAAGGCGCCGAACACATTGTGTTTGGCACTATAGCACTTTCGAAACTAATCATGGTAATTGATCCTATTTGAACATCGGCTGTTTTAAATTCACAATCGTTCGCATCTTTAATCGTAACACAATACGTACCTGCACCTAATCCACTAAAAGTCGGTGATGATTGAAAAGTTGATCCAATAGAAATCATATAAGTATAAGGCGAAGTACCTCCGGTAGCATTAACCATAAATGACCCATTAGGGTTATCACAATCTGATTGATTCATGACATTCGTAATAGTCCCCGATAATGAAGCATTTGGTTCTGTGATTGTATAGGTTTCTTCTGTAGAACAGCCATTATTATCTGTAATCGTTACTACGTAATCACCTGCTGTAAGATCTTCAGCAAAAAAGGAAGTAAGGTTAGAGTCATGACTCCAATCAAACGAATATGAACCTGTTGAAGGTGTAACTGCTAGTGAAATAATTCCATCACTTCCATCTTTGCAGCTAACATTTACTAAAGAAGGAACAATGTTCATCTCGGGATGCAATGTAATAACGGTGTTATCCGTATCAGTGCATCCATTGTTATCTTCTACTGTTACATTTACAGCTGTCACTGCTTGAATATCTGTAATAAAATTAGTTGCTGTCGTTGAACTTCCGGGATTCCAACTATAAGATAGGTTAAGATCGGATCCAGCAACGGTATTTGCTGTTACTAATATATCTGCCCCAATACATACTACTCCATCTGAAGCATTGTTATCATCATCCTCAAATGTAAAGCCAGAAATAGAAGGTGGTGTTAATTCAGTCACTGCAACTTCAACCGAGCCTTCACAACCCAATGCATCTGTTACTGTCAAACTATATGTCCCGGCACTTGCTACCGTAATCGATTGCGTTATTTCATTATTGGGGCCCCAAAGGTAGGAAGCAAAACCCGCCCCTGCATTTAGTTCGGTAGATGATAAGGGACAAAATGCAGTTTCACCAGTAATCACAGGCTGAGGGTTTGTTACCATCGTAATTTCAATATTAGCCGAGCCTTCACAACCATTCGCATCAATTACAGTTACTGAATACGTCCCTGGGTCTGAAACGGTAATCAATTGGGTATTTTCACCTGTTGACCAAGTGATCATAGAAAAACCTGAACCTACATCCAAGGTG
>CALDTZ010000029.1 GCA_937924805.1 uncultured Saprospiraceae bacterium | reverse complement strand
GTTAAAACCGCATACCCTCCATCTATAAACGTAGACAATACATTGGTTCCTACAGCTACAAAATCAACCGATGATCCATAATTTGAAGTTGAATTCCACTGATCATTGCAATCAATATTCCCAATAGTTAATACTCGCGTTCCATCGATACATCCAGGTGCCGTATATTGATTGTTATACCCTTCATTTCCAGATGCTATAATTACCCATGTACCATCATCACTAATATTGTTTATAGCTGTTCTCATAGGATTATTATCATTGCAAAAGTAAGTATCTGGACCACCTAGACTTAAGTTTAATACATCTCCAGGAATATCATATCCTGCGATATGATCAAGCCCAGAAATTAGGCTTGACCAAGCACCTTCTCCTGCATCGTTTAACACTTTAACAGGAACTACCGAAGCGCCTGCAGATACACCTACAATCCCTACGCCATTCTTTTTCGCTGCCGCAATCCCTGCTACATGAGTACCATGGCCTCTTCTATCTTCCCAATCATCACCATAAAAGCTTGTAGCAAAAGGCGCTTCATTTATGACATTCAACTCTGGGTGATCAACATCGATACCTGTATCCATAATCCAAATCCAAGTATCTAGATTTTCTCCATTTTTTGAACCACCATGATATTCAATTCCACATGGTGTAAATTCCATCATATGATTTCCTTCACCAATTGTATCTTCAACTTCCTCCGTTTCAATCAATTTTATCATTCTATCTTCTGCAATATAATCTACTCGGGGATCCTTTAGTAAGGCTTTTAATTGAGAATTGCTTAATTCCGCAACAAAGCCAGACAATAATTCAGTTAAGTAACTTTTTACTTGATTTTCATCTATATTTCTTTCGAATAAAAGTTCTTTTGCAATATTTATCTTTTGTGCTTTTAAATTTGAATGAAGTGTGGTTGCATCATTCCTATTCGTTGGTGAATGGAGATTTTCATCATGAACAGATTTAATAAAAGAAGATTTAAAAACTACGATGTAGCTGTTTTCAATTTTATCGTCTCCAGCTATTTCTAATTTTGCTAATTCTTTGAAGTTGTGCGCTTTTTCGATTTCTAAATGATCATCCGTTTTTGCAAATTCGTCAGAACAAGATGTCATTACTAATGTGATAAAAAGAAAAACGAAGGTAAGGAATTTGAAATCAGTCATTTTTATTTGTTTTAAAAGCTTACAATTTTAATTACAAACTACTAGTGTCTAACACAAATCAAAACGTTACCGTTTTTAAATAATTACACAAAAAAAGGCTTGCCAATCGGCAAGCCTGTATATAAATTATCTCTATTTAACTATATGAATTCCTATGCGGAAAATGATGTTCCACACCCACAAGTTTCATCTGCATTTGGATTTTTAAACGTAAATCCTCTATTTGAAAGACCATCAAGCCAATCTATTTCCATCCCTATTAAATAAATACCGTGGGATTTCTCCATGTACACTGTTAATCCATCGATGGTAAACTCTTCATCCTTTTCCTTTTTTTCGTCAAACCCAAGTATATACGAAAATCCGGAGCACCCCCCGCCTTTCACACCTATCCTTAGAGCATAATTCTCAGGAACATCTTTTTCGTCACGAAGTCTTTTCAACTGTTTTAATGCATCAGTTGTAAACTTAATTGGATGGATTTGTACTTCAGCCATAATGCTAATCTTCATTTAAATATTAAAAAAGATCCTCTAATAAAAGAAAATCTAAATATTAAACCTCAAAATTAGCACTTTAGTTTTGGTAGAATGTATTTTTATCAAACTTTGTACTTGAAAAAACAAATTGAATGATTTCTGAAATATTAAAATATATATTACCAGCGCTAATTGTCCTAGCTACTGCCTATTTTATCTTAAAGAAATTTTTAGACGCCCAACATGCAAAAAGTGTCTTAGAATATCGATCAAAAATGGTAGATCAAAAGCTTCCTCTTAAGCTTCAAGCTTATGAACGCCTTATGTTGTTTTGTGAAAGAATAGATTTAAAAAATATGGTACTTCGTCTTAGAAATTCTAATATGAGAGTATCTGACTTAACTACAGTAATGCTTGTCACTATTCAAAAGGAATATGAACACAATCTAGCTCAACAACTATATGTGTCTGATAGTCTTTGGAAAATCCTACAATTAAGCAAGGATAATATGGTTAGTATTGTTTCTGATTTTTCTTCCAAATTTAATCAAGAAGATCTAGCCGAAGATTTTGCAAATCTCTTGATCGTTGCTTCAGCTGCCGATGACAATCCATTATTCGCTGCTAGACAAGCTATTAAAGAAGAAATTAAACTTATCCTTCAATGAAAAAATATTTAGCAATTTTATGTTTAGGGTTTGTACTTTTTCAGAGCTGTAAAACAGTACAACATATCAGTCAAGTTGAAGGTGATTATGTTTCCATAGATTCTTTAAACGTATCCAGTGACGAAAGGATTACGGCATTGATTGCTCCATATAAAAAAGAAATGGAAGCAGAAATGAATCAAGTTATTGGAAGCATAAGTAAAGACTTAGTGAAAGGAAGACTTAATTCAAGTATGGGTAATTGGTTTGCCGATTTATTAGCAGAGGAAGCCGAAAAACGATTTGAAAATGAAGTAGATTTTGCGATCCAAAATTATGGAGGACTTAGAATCCCATTTATTCCAAAAGGTTCGATTACTAAAAATATTATTTTCGAATTAATGCCATTCGACAATACCTTGGTTTTAGTGGAATTGAATAAAGACGAATTATGGCGGTTGTGTGAAAAAATAGTCTACAGTGGTGGCTGGCCAGTAAGTAAAAACCTGAACCTAATCGTGAAAGATTCGACTCTTTCTGAAATTTATATAAAAGAAAAACGTGTGCAAAAAAACAAAAAATATCATGTAGCAATGCCTGATTATATTTCCAATGGAGGTGATGGTTGTGATTTTTTAATAGATTTAAAAAAAGAAAATTCAGGTATTTTTATACGTAAAATAATTATTGAAAATATTGAACAAAAAACAGCTAATAAGCAATCATTAGATTTCAATCCTAGCATAAGAATTAACACCGATGACATCTAGACGATCATTTATACAAAATATGACTAAAGGTGGCCTATTATTATCCACTGGCCATTTCCCTTTTCAATTATTTGACAAAGGAGAAATTACTAAATTATGTATTCTTCATACCAATGATGTACACAGTCGGATAGATCCTTTCCCAAATAATGGAGGTAGATATGCTGGTTTGGGTGGAGCTGCAAAGAGAGCAAAATTAATAAGCGACATTCGTAAGAAAGAAAAAAATGTTCTCCTTTTAGATAGTGGCGATATGTTTCAAGGGACTCCGTACTTTAATTTTTTCGGTGGTGAGTTGGAGTTCAAACTGATGAGTGAAATGAAATACGATGTTGCTACCCTTGGCAATCATGATTTTGATGCCGGAATTGATGGTTTACACAAACAACTTCCTCATGTTTCATTTGACATAGTATCATCAAATTATGATTTTACAGATACCGTACTACATGAAGCTTGCCTTCCTTATGTAATAAAAAAAATAGGAAATCTAACGATTGGAATCTTTGGAATTGGAATTGAACTCGAAGGGCTCGTACCGCAGAAATTATACAAAAAAACGCAATATTTAGATCCTATTAAAACAGCAAATACAACTGCCGCTCTTTTGAAAGAAAAAGAGTGTGATTATATAATTTGTCTATCGCATCTTGGCTATAAGTATGAAAATGCTTCTAGAATTTGTGATGTAACATTTGCGAAAAACACAGCTAATATCGACTTGATTTTAGGCGGCCATACTCATACTCTTCTTGATCAAATTGATCAAAGGGAAAATGCCGTTGGAGAAGCCGTCTACATTAACCAAGTTGGATGGGCCGGAATTGCATTAGGAAAAATTGATATATACTTCGAAAATAACAGAAAAAATCATTGTAAATCTTGCAACAACTTAACGGTGAACTAATTACTAATATAAAAAAATAATATCCTTAAGCACCTTAGTTTCACTCTATAAAAAATACCTTTTTTCTGCATATGTTAATGTTTAGTAAATTGGGCTATATCCTTGAAAATATGTGGTCTTACTTTTTTTTTATTGGTTAAATTTTCCAATTTTTGTTTCACCCAAGGAACGAACTGACCTCCCAAAGGCTAATTACAGTAATTCATTTAAGCGAGTACTTAAGTACTTGTTCATGATGTATTTAGAAACCAATTAAATTTGAACACTGAATGATCAGAATTGAAAACAATCAAACAGAAACACATATACAATCGTGGAATGAGTGCTTGAAGATAATATCGAAAAGTGTTAATGAAAAACAATATAAAACTTGGTTCGAACCTATAAAAGCTGTAAAACTTGAAAATGAAATACTAACCATTCAAATTCCTAATAAATTTTTCTACGAATGGTTGGAAGAACATTTTATAAACATCTTACGTAAATCAATCTTATCTGTTTTAGGACCAAAAGGTAAATTAGAATATCTTTTGATGGTAGAAAATCACCAAAAGACTGAAATAATTCCTAAAGTTGATAACCAAAATATTAAAAACCCGTTTGTAATACCTGGAATCAAAAAAGTAAAAATTGATTCTCAATTAAATAAAAAATACATCTTCGAAACCTATATCGAAGGAGACTGTAATCGTTTGGCTCGAAGTGCTGGAAAAGCAATTGCTTTAAAACCTGGAGGTACTGCTTTTAATCCATTATTTATCTATGGTGGTGTTGGTCTAGGAAAGACTCACTTAGCACACGCTATAGGGAATGAAATTATACAAAACGGTAAGTCAAAAAATGTCCTATACCTAAATACCGATCAATTTACGAATCAAATCATTGAATCGATCAAAAAGAATACGATCGCTGATCTTATCAATCATTACCAACTGATTGATGTATTGATCATAGACGATGTTCAATTCTTAGCGAATAGAGAAAAGACCCAAGAAATGCTTTTCAATATTTTCAACAGAATGCATCAAGCTGGCAAACAGATTATATTAACATCTGACCGCCCTCCAAAAGATCTTCACGGAATGGAAGATCGATTAATCTCTAGATTCAAATGGGGATTGTCGGCTGACATCCAAACGCCAGGATACGAAACAAGAGTTGCTATCCTTGAAGATAAATTTGGTGATGAAATTAATACGATCCCTCGAGAAGTGGTAGAGTATGTTTGCTTCAATATAAAAAAGAATATCCGAGAACTAGAAGGTGTCGTAATTTCACTTATCGCACAATCTACATTGAATCATAAAAAAATCAATATAGACCTTGCTAAAGAAATTATTAAGAAATATGTCAATCAAGCAAATAAAGAAATTACGCTTGATAACATTAAAAACTTAGTCGCCGATCATTTTGAAGTTCCAGTTGAAAAGCTTCAAGGAAAAACAAGGAAACGAACAGTCGTAATGGCTAGACAACTTTCCATGTATTTGGCAAAAAACTATACAACAAAATCGTTAAAAAATATCGGTGACAACTTTGGAGGTAGAGACCATAGTACTGTAATCTATTCGGTTCAGGCCATTCAAAATCTAATCGATACAGACAACTTATTTAAAGATCAAGTTGAAGAAATTGAACGTAAAGTACAAATGAGCTTGGTATAAATTAATCATCGTTCAGAACATTCCAAATTCTGTCTTTTAATTCGGTTAGCCCTTCTTGTGTAATGGATGATATAAACAGATAGGGTTCTTTCCATTTTATTTCATCGATTCGCCATTGACGTAATTCCTCATCCAAAAGGTCTGCTTTTGTTATCGCTATAATACGAGGTTTATCCATTAGTTCTGGATTAAACTCCTTAAGTTCATTAAGCAATATTTCATAGGCTTTATTCATATCGTCCGTATCTCCGGGAATCATGAATAATAGAACTGCATTTCGTTCTATATGTTTTAAAAACCTAAATCCTAGACCTTTACCTAAGTGTGCATTTTCGATGATACCAGGGATATCAGCCATAATAAATGACTTACCACCTCGATAATCGACAATCCCAAGATTTGGGACTAGCGTAGTAAATTCATAATTTGCAATTTTGGGTTTAGCCGCTGAAATGCTCGCTAATAACGTTGATTTTCCAGCATTAGGAAAACCGACAAGACCTACATCCGCAAGCACCTTTAACTCCAAAATCTTCCATTCTGTTCTGCCCTCTTCACCGGGCTGCGCATACTTTGGAATTTGATTGGTTGCTGATTTGAAATTTGCATTTCCTAACCCACCTCGACCACCGGGAACAATGATTCTTTCCTCACCATCTTCACTGATTTCGAATTCAACTTTACCTGTATCTACGTCTTTGGCTATGGTTCCTAAAGGTACTTCAAGAATAATATCTTCACCAAAAGCACCAGACCTTAAAGCACCTTCACCGTTACCTCCACCTTTCGCAATTACATGCTTCCTATATTTCAAAGGTAACAAAGTCCATAATTGTTTATTGCCTCTCAAAATTATATGACCTCCTCTTCCACCGTTACCACCATCAGGTCCACCCTTCGAGGTAAGTCGATCTCTTCTGAAATGTGCAGACCCTGCACCACCTGGTCCAGATCGACAACACAATTTCACATAGTCAATAAAATTTTGGTCCGCCATAATTGCTTTACTCTAAACTTTGGTATCCATTAAAGAACATAATCGTCCAAAAATTTCTTCTATGGTTCCTAGTCCATTGATTGTGTGGGAGAGTTCCTTTTCGTTATAATGCCCATACACTTGTGAAGTACTTTCATTATATACATCAATTCGGTTTTGAATTGTAGATCTATCATTATCATC
Organism: uncultured Saprospiraceae bacterium; assembly: GCA_937924805.1. Classification (GTDB taxonomy): domain Bacteria; phylum Bacteroidota; class Bacteroidia; order Chitinophagales; family Saprospiraceae; genus JAHDDO01. The sequence continues at coordinate 15,994 of CALDTZ010000029.1, read as the reverse complement.
CGCTCTACCAGAAGTCTTTCCACGCAATAATATTCGATTTACGATCTCTTCATCATCAACATCCAATGCAATCAGAGCATTAATCGTTAAGTCTTTATTAGCTAAAAATTCATCCAAAGAAATTGCTTGAGGTATCGTCCGTGGAAACCCGTCAAAAATATAGCCTTTTACATCAGGATTCGAATCAACTTTGTTTTTCAGCATACCTATGGTAACTTCGTCTGGCACTAAATTACCGTTATCTATATACGATTTTGCTTTTAGTCCTAATGGCGTATTATTACCTATCTCATATCTAAATAGATCTCCAGTTGATATGTGCAAAAGGTTATACTTTTCTACTAATTTGGCAGCTTGTGTGCCTTTACCAGATCCAGGAGGTCCAAATAAGATTATATTCGTCATAGTTTGTTTTTCTGTGAACTTTCTCAATAAATCAAAGATATATTTGAACAAGTGCAACATTGATTATTTCTTAAGCCCACAAAACTAACTTTCAAAAGTTAAAAGTGGTTCATTTAATTAGAAAAATTGATCAAAAGATTGATTATCGGCTTGCTTTCGTGATAATATCACGCGCAAACATAAATTTTGATTTCCAATATATTGATTCATTAAATATTTCCTCCATTACCCCACCTGAAGTCGTACTATGAATGATCGTAATATCCCCATGTTTATTCACTTTCGTAGCTAAGGCAACATGGGAAATTGAAGTTCCTGAGCCAAAAAACAATAAATCCCCTGCTTTCACTCGATATTGAGATACGGGTAAACCTTTACTCGCTATTTGAGATGATGATCTACCGGACTCATATCCGTATTCATTTAAAACAAAAGAAATGAAACCCGAACAATCAAAACCACTTGGTGTAGTCCCACCATATTGGTAATCACTGCCAAGATAATTTCGTGCAGTCTTGATAATTTCCGTTCTTAATTTTTTCTCTTTAGGAACGATGCCTTCTTCCACACATGTTGCCTCTATTTGCAATGCTTTTGGAGTCGGAATTGGATTTGATAAATAGAACGTTAATAATAGTAAAAGAATCTTCATATTTATTATATTGTAATTATACATAATATATAACAACTTCTATACCAATCTAAAACTCTAATATTTGCAGATAATAAAAGAGTCGTTTAAATAAAAACGCTCATATCATTTCCATATTTTCTTATCAAATCCATCCAACCTTTCTTTTCCATCTTTTTAGCTCTTTCTTCCTTTGATTAAAATCGTTCGGTGGTAATTGATTTTCCTGTTTTGATCGACACCTAATAATCTCTATTTGTGCTTCCAAGGAATTGAGTCCAATTGCCTTTCTGCGTTTGTTTACTTCAATTTCGCTATCAAAGGGTTGCGGGCTTAACACATTATTTTCATCCCAATCAAACTGAGTCCCATAGCGTTGGGGTTTTTCCTCGAAAACAGCAATTCGATCTTCTAAATAAGCCAAATGTATTGGATTTTCATTGTCGTTAATGACCGCTAATCTGAGAAGTGCTACACATTTCCTCATGAATATTGGTTCTGCTATAGCATGCTGAATAATCAACCATGCGGCCTCATTTGCTTCTTTTCCTACATGGTCTGCCGTCGGATACCCTATCCTATTTATAATCTCTTCAAGTTTTACTGCATTTTTTTTATGCAATTGCTCCATCTCATGATTATATCCATCGTTTAATTTACCTTGAAGAACAAGTCGTTCACGAAGTTGCAAATCAAGTTTTTTTAAATCAATGATTGTTTTTGCAATCGAAGGGTATTTCATTGTTCGTCTTGTAATAATGAAATAAAAGATACTTGAATATAAAGCATAAAAAAAGCATCCAATAAATATTGGATGCTCTATATACTACGTTATTCTTTGTATTATTCAGTTGCATCTTCTTCTGCAGGCGTATCTTGTTCTTTCGCTGCTGCTGCATCCTCACTCTTAAGTGCTCTCGGCACTTCAACATTTGCAACTGGTGTAGCTGCATTTGATAATATTTCTATTCCTTCTGGAACTGCAATATTTGAAACTCGAGTTGCTTTTCCTAATTCTAAATCAGTAATATCGATAACAAGCTCTCCAATCAAATCTTTTGGTAAACATTTGATTTTAATTTTTCGCATGGTTTGGATTAATTTTCCACCTTCTTTTACACCTGGAGAAACGCCTTCAAACTTAACAGGAACTTCTGTTTTAACAGGAATCGCATCAACTAATTGCAAAAAGTCAATATGCGTAATTTCATCGGTCACAGGGTGAAACGTAATATCTTGAAGTAAACATGTATATTCACTTCCTTCAACATTAATCGATGCTTTCTTAAAATCAGGAGTATATACTAGTGATTTTACTTCTTTATGAGTCGTACTGAAATGTACTACTTTGTCTTTACTGTAAAGAACAGCTGGAATCATTCCTTCTCTTCTTAATACTTTGTTTGCAGATTTTCCGAAGTTTGTTCTGCTCTGACCTTTTACTGATACTACTTGCATGTTTTATAATTTTCTTTCCTTGAAAAGGAATGCAAAGATAATAATTTTTAAAATAAAAACACGTAATTAATGCTTTTCTACAAATAGAGCTTCAATTGATTTAAATTCATGCGTATTTCTAATCGCACGTGCAAACAATTTGGAAGCCGTTAATACTTCTATTTTATCGGACTTTTGTTTTAGTGGTATCGTGTCTGTAACCACTAATTTTGTCAGCTGCGAATTTTCAATATTCTCGTATGCATTGCCACTCAACACAGCGTGTGTACAAAATGCAACGACCGATTTTGCACCTTTTTCAAGCAAGGCGTCCGCCGCTTTGCACAATGTTCCTGCCGTATCAACTAAATCATCAACCAAGATTACATCTTTACCTTCTACCTCTCCGATAACCGTAATTTTCTTCACCTCGTTTGCAATCCTTCTTTCCTTATCACAGATTACTAAATCTTTCCCGAAAATTTGAGCATATTTCCTAGCCCTCTTAACACCCCCCACATCTGGTGAAGCAAATATTGCGTTCGATAAATCCATATTATTGAGATAAGGGTGATAGATCGCATCACTAAATAAATGGTCGACAGGAATATCAAAAAATCCTTGAATCTGATCCGCATGAAGATCCATCGTCATAATTCGATCAACCCCAGCGGCTTCAAAAAGATTGGCTATCAATCGAGCAGAAATTGGAACTCTAGGTTTGTCTTTTCGATCTTGCCTAGCATATCCAAAATAAGGAACCACCGCCGTAACATAACCTGCAGATGCTCGTTTAGCTGAATCGATCATCAATAATAATTCCATCAAATTATCAGAAGGTGGTATCGTTGATTGAATGAAGAAAACATATTTCCCACGTACTGATTCATTGATGACTGGTTGCATTTCACCATCACTAAATTTATTTAGCGTACACGTATTCAGAACATCTCCATAATAATCAGCAATTTTTTCTGCTAAGTCATTGGAAACACTTCCCGAAAATAATTTTACATCGATCATAAGAATATCTCTATTATGGCTGCAAATGTACTGTGAACATCATGAAATATTCTATTATACATTATTCTAGTTAATCACATTTTATAAACATTTCATCTTAGCTTTGCCAACTAAAATTTTGACATTGCCATCCAGTAAAAACTTCATCGCTTGGATCATTCTAATTTCGCTCAGTATTGTATGGGGTGCTTCTTTTATACTTATAAAAAAATCACTCCTTGCTTTTGATGGAATCCAAGTAGGATTGGCTAGAGTTTCGATTTCATTTATATGCTTTATACCCTTTTTAATCAAAGCACTAAAAGCAATCGATCGAAAAAAGTGGTTTGATTTTTTCCTTGTTGGACTTACAGGAAATATGCTTCCTGGGATTCTCTTTCCTTTAGCCGAAGTAAAAATCGACAGCGGTATAGCAGGTGTTTTAAATTCAATGACACCAATTTTCACCATTATATTTGCTTTTCTCATTTGGAAACAAAAAAGTTCGATAACCAAAGTCATAGGTATCTTTCTCGGTTTCTTTGGTACTTCATGGTTATTGCTGGTCAATGATTCTGGGTTTTCAATCAGTCACCTTCCTTATGGATTGCTTATCATCCTAGCCACAATGTGTTATGGAATAAGTGCAAATCTTGTTCAACATCGATTAAAATCATATTCACCTCTTGTCATTGCTACTTTGGCTTTTTCAAGTATTGGTCCTCCATCACTCATTTACTTAGTTGGGTTTACTGATTTTATTAGCCTTGTTTCGACCCATGAAAGTGGTTGGTTAAGTCTTTCGGCTGTTAGTATTCTTGCTGTATTAGGAACGGTCATTTCAACCTTACTCTTTTACAAATTGGTAAAAATGACGGATGCCATTTTTGCATCGCTAGTTGCTTTTTTGATTCCCATTGTAGCACTAATTTTGGGTGTGTTGGACGGTGAAATCATCTTATTACTTCAGATGGTCGGAATTATAGCCATATTTGGAGGTATTTATATGGTTAAAAAACGGTAGTTTGTCAAGGGTTTTTAAGAAATGTCTGCGGATTAGGTTTTCTGAAACCTCCTTTTTTCCATTTTCTAAAAAATCTTTTGATATCCTTCAAATCTATATTTAAGGGAATAGCTACTCCTGCACCAGCATAATTTGGACCATTCGGATCATAAATTTTCAACATCAATCGGTACGAATCGTCAACTGTATTTGATGACAAAGTATTCATGTTCGTGGATAATATAGATTGCATATGATCAGAAAATTTTCTTCGTACATCTTTACTTTGATCCATAGCTAAAAACTCAATTTTATAATGCCTAGCACTAGGCCATGGATAAATGACAATTTCTGGAAAAACAAGAGTATCTCTCATCAATACTTGACTACAAGTATAAAGTTCAGATTCACTTGAATCTCGGACAATATGAAAAGCTTTTTTATAACCTAGCTGACTGAAAATTAATGTATCACCGACATTTGCAGTCAAGCTATAAAATCCATCATAATCTGAAACTATCCCGCGATCTGAATGTAATATACTGATCGTTGAATATGGGATTGGTTGAATATCTTCATCTTCCGTTACCTCAATGACAAGACCAGAAACTTGCAATGTCTTTAATGAATCTATCGTAGATCCTAACACTGGACCAATAAATAGGAAAAAGCAACAAAACTTTAGAAAAATGGATATTTGAAATGCCTTTTTCAAGCGAATACTTTTATAATGATAGGACTATTACGGTTATAGTATGGATTGTATTCTACTTAGTTCAAACATTTAGCAAACGTTTAACAAAAAAGACTAGTTAACTTGATAATTTTTTATTTTCTAATGCAAAAACGGCCGTCCATTTGAAATAACCTTGAACACTTAGGACAACATATAGTGCCATTAAAGCCGCAAATAGCCAAGCGGATTGCATTCCATATATGTAGATGTAAGCTAAATCGATAAAAACCCAATAGATCCAGGTATCGATGTACCGTTGAACTAAAAGAAAGGTGGCAACTATTGAAAAACCTGTCGTAATCGCATCCAAATATGGTAGGGCCGTATTAAAAAATTGCAAGCCTATAAAAGCAACGATAACGGAAATTATCATGCTTGAAAAAAATATCAAAATATGATTGTTACGGCTTAGTTTTGAAATGGCTTTTTCCTCTTTATTTTCCGAACCATATTTCCATGAATACAATCCATATACACTGACTAAAGCGTAAAACAGTTGAAGAAATCCATCAAACTTGAGGTTGATGTGAACAAAATCTTCATAAGCCCAAAGGCAGGAAGCAACAAAGCCAAAAACAAAAGCAATCGCTTTATTATTGACTGCAAAATAAATATAGATTAGACTTAAAAGAGTAACAATGATCTGTATCTCAGACATGGACTATTTATCCTTTTTCTTCTTCTTTTTGAAATCCCCATTTTTCCATGCTTTAATAAACTTAGCCCATGCCATAGCATCAAAGATGTGCTGTGGCTTAAATTGGCCGTCGTATTTAGCTACTTGGATTTGGTTGTCGACCATCAAATTATAAGCTTCTTTGCCATCTGCTGGCATTTCATACCGCATCTCACGGAGTACTCGCTCAGCAAGATTGTCATCAGCATGGCGACGTAAATCATTGGATACATCCATTGCTAAAAATTCAATCTTATAATGTTCTCTGCTCGGCCAAGGATAGATGACGGCTTCCGGTAGCAATATACTGTCTTGACTCATTACTTGATACCAAGAATAAAAATCATCAGTCAATGTATCCGCTATTTCGTGACGTGCACTTTTATAACCCAATCGACTAAAAACGATGGTATCACCAATCGCAGCAACCAAACTAAAAAATCCATCAAACTCCGATACTGTCCCTCTACTTGTATTCAAAATAGCTATATCCGTATATGGTAAAGGTTGAGGTTCACCGTTATCGTCTTCTGTAACGACAACTCCAGAAAATTGGATGTATTCCTTTTCTTGAGCAAAGACAGTTGAAAAAGACACTAGGAAACACACAACCAAACTAAAATAGAGGTGCGACTTTTGGGTTATAATAAAGTTATTGGTCATGCAGTCAATTATTTCCTTGTCCGATATAAAGGTAAAGTATAATCAAAGAATTTACGCACATTAAACCCAATTATAGGGTAATAAAAGATAATTGTGTTAAATCTTAACAACAATTTAACCCAATAATCTTAATATCAACCTACCTATTTCAACGCATTTTTAAGAACATCTTGCATATCTTCTACGTATACAAATTCGACATCTTCAATATACGCTTGGTTGATTTTTTCTACGTCCCGTTTATTTTCTTTGCACATCATAATGGTCTTCATCCCTGATCGCTTTGCAGCAAGAACTTTTTCCTTGATACCACCAACTGGAAGTACTTTACCTCGCAAAGTAATTTCTCCTGTCATTGCCAAATACGGTTTTACCACTTCCGATGTAAATGCCGATACGATCGCCGTCAACATCGTTATTCCAGCACTAGGGCCATCTTTTGGGATTGCTCCTTGGGGCACATGAATATGAATATCCTTTTCAGCAAATGTGGTATCATCAATGTTTAATGAATTTGCATGTGATTTGATATACGAAAGTGCTGTAGTTGCTGATTCCTTCATTACATCTCCCAAATTACCCGTTAGCGTCAGTTTACCTTTTCCTTTGCTTAAGCTTGTCTCAATGTATAAAATATCACCACCTACTTGTGTCCATGCTAATCCAATCGCTACACCTGGCACTTTTGTTTTAATGGCTTTTTCGCGATTAAATCTTGGTGCTCCAATTAGGTCTTTTAAGTCTTGTGGCTTGATGGATTTGTTGTATGGTTCATCCATGGCTACTTTTTTTGCAATCGATCTCATCACACTTGCAACCTTCCTATCCAGTGACCGAACCCCTGACTCTCTTGTATACCCGGTAATAAGAGCTTGAATCGTTTTTTTAGATAAGGTAATATCACTCGATTTTAATCCGTGTTCCTTTTTTTGTTTAGGTATCAAATGCTTCTTACCAATTTCAATTTTCTCTTCAGTCGAATATCCACTAATTTCTATAATTTCCATTCGATCTCGAAGTGCTGGCTGTATCGTACTCAATGAATTTGAAGTCGCTATAAATAGTACTTTGGAAAGATCATATTCCAATTCGAGATAGTTGTCTGAAAACTTATCATTTTGTTCTGGATCAAGTACTTCCAATAACGCAGAACTTGGATCGCCTCTAAAATCTTTACCAATTTTATCTATTTCATCTAAAATAAATACTGGATTGGATGATTTTGCTTTTTTGATTCCTTTTATGATCCGCCCTGGCATAGCACCAATATAGGTTTTTCGATGACCCCTAATCTCACTTTCATCATGCAATCCACCCAGTGACATTCGTACAAATGATCGATTGATTGCCTTTGCAATAGATTTTCCTAGGCTTGTTTTTCCGACGCCTGGAGGACCTACTAGACATAAAATCGGCGCTTTCATATCTCCTTTCAACTTAAGGACTGCTAAGTGTTCTAATATTCGTTCCTTGACATCTTCCAGCCCTTCATGATCCTTATCAAGAATCTGCTTCACCTTTTTAAGATCAAAATTGTCTTCACTATACTCACCCCAAGGTAAATCCAACATGGTTTCCAAATAGGTAAGTGTAACAGAATATTCAGCTACTTGTGGATTGACTCTTTTAGCACGATTTAATTCTTTTGCAAAATGTGCTGCCACTTCCTTTGACCATTTTTTATCTTTCGCTCGTTTTTCGAGTTCAATAAGTTCTTCTGCATGTGGATTTTGACCAAGCTCATCTTGAATGGTCTTTAATTGTTGATTTAGAAAATAATCTTTTTGTTGCTTTTCGATTTCTCCACGAACTTTACCTTCTATTTTACCTTTTAATTCAAGAAGTTGTAATTCAGCATCAACAGCTTGCAATACCAATTTTGCTTTTTCATCTAATTTGGGTTCGGTTAGAATGTTTTGTTTTTTCAATACATTCTTATTCAAATTTGACGCTATGAAATTGATAAGGAAATGAGGTGTTTTTATATTATCTAGCATAATGACAGCTTCCGATGGAATTCTTGGAGACAAGTCGATGATCTTTTTTGCTAAATCTTTAATGGAAGAAACGGTTGCATTAAATTCCATTTCATCGACAGCTGGAATCTCGTCAAGATAGCTGACTGATGCCGTTAAGTAAGGTTCGTCTGAATCAATTGAATCTAAAGAAACACGAACCCGACCTTGGAGTATCGCCGTGGTTTTCCCGTCGGGCATTTTCAACAGCTTTATTACTTTAGCTACCGTCCCAATATTAAAAAGGTCCTCATAACTAGGGTCTTCAACATTCATTTCCTTTTGAGAAAATACGGCTATAAATTTATCACCTTTAAATGCTTTTTCAATCGCATTGATTGATTTTTCCCGACCGATGGTAATCGGTATTACCGTGCCCGGAAACATAACAGTATTCTTAAGGGCTATGACTGGGAGGCTATTTGGAAGGTTTTCATTTTTCTGCTCTTCATCATCGTTAATTGCAAACATCGGTGAAAATTCGCTTTCCTCATTTACTGGCATCGTATTCATTTCTTCAAACATACCTTCTCTTTTTCTTGAAATTAATTTAATGGCTGTGTTGTCTAAACTGAATAAACCAAGTATTATTCCATTCCATTATTTAGGAAGATATGTCTTACTTACCATCCAATTAGTGATTTTTTACTGACAAAGCGACAGTATTATAAAGAATCGAGCACCACTTTTTTGACATTTTCGGCGTGATTATCATCGATTTCTTCATCGCCATATTCTTCTTTATTTACTTCAAATTTGAGGTTATCAATGATAAACTCTTGGCGTTCCCGACTGTTTTTCCCCATGTAATATTCCATGACTTCCTCGATTTTTGTCGATTTAGCCAAAATCACTGGTTCGAGCTTTATATTCTTACCTATAAAACCTCCAAACTCATCCGGAGAAATCTCTCCTAGCCCTTTAAATCGAGTGATTTCTGGTTTACCTCGCAATGCATCTATTGCATCTTGCTTTTCTACTTCCGAATAACAATAAAAGGTTTGCTTTTTATCTCGTACTCTAAATAGTGGTGTCTCCAAAATATATAAGTGCCCCAACTTCACTAAATCTGGAAAAAACTGTAAAAAGAAAGTCAGCAACAATAATCGAATATGCATCCCATCGACATCCGCATCTGTTGCGATGATAACTTGGTTGTATCGTAGATGTTCAATTCCATTTTCAATATCAAGAGCATGCTGAAGTAAATTTAGCTCTTCATTTTCATAAACTACCTTTTTGGTATTTCCAAAACTATTCAACGGTTTACCTCTTAAGCTAAAAACTGCTTGCGTCTTTATATCTCGAGCTTTGGTAATCGAACCACTCGCTGAATCACCCTCTGTAATAAAGATAGACGAATTCAACTTTAGCGTTTCATCTCCTCTTTTATCTGTTAAATGTACCCTACAGTCACGCAATTTTTTATTATGAATATTTGCTTTTTTAGCACGCTTATTTGCTAAATCCTTGATGCCTGCAATTTCTTTTCTTTCACGCTCGGATTGTTGAATTCGTTGAAGTATCTTATCTGCAACATCTTTATTTTGATGGAGAAAATTATCAAAATGCGTCTTTAAAAAATCTAGAATAAACGTTCGTACTGTTGGTCCTTCAGGACCGATTTCAATAGACCCTAATTTCGTTTTTGTTTGGGACTCAAAGATCGGCTCTTCTACTCGCACACTGATCGCTCCAATTACAGATTGCTGTATATCTTTCGTATTAAAATTCTTATTGAAATGATCACGCAATGTTTTTACAATTGCTTCTCTAAATGCAGCAAGGTGTGTCCCTCCCTGAGTCGTATTTTGCCCATTAACAAAAGAGTAATACTCTTCTCCATAGGCATTTCCATGGGTTAAGGCGATTTCGATATCGTCACCTTTTAAATGGATAATGGGGTATCGAATTTTTTCCACATCTACTTTATGCGTTAATAAATCCAATAAACCATTTTTTGAAAATAAGATCTTACCATTAAATTCAAGCTTCAATCCTGCATTTAGGTACGCATAATTCCAAAGTTGATTTTCGATATAATCAGGTCGAAATTTATAATTTGAAAATATAGTTTTATCCGGCATAAATTCGATCAAGGTTCCGTTAAGGCCTTCACCTTTTTTGATCTTTTCATCTAAGGTTAAAACTCCTTGAGAAAACTCAGCCATTTTGGTTTTTCCTTCTCGATAGGCTTGTACTTTAAAATAATCAGATAAGGCATTCGCTGCTTTAAGCCCTACCCCGTTTAGTCCAACCGATTTTTTAAATGCTTTTGAGTCATACTTACCCCCGGTGTTGATTTTTGATACAACATCTACTACTTTTCCAAGAGGAATTCCTCGACCATAATCACGAATGATTACTTTTCCTTCTTTTACTTCGATACTGATTTTTTTACCAAAGCCCATTACATATTCGTCAATGCTATTGTCGATTACCTCTTTGATAAGAATATAGATACCATCATCCACACTGGAGCCATCACCCAGTTTCCCAATATACATACCAGGTCTTAATCGTATATGCTCTTTCCAATCGAGTGATCGTATATTGTCTTCTGTATAATTAACCTGTGTCATATCTGCTCAATACTTTGGGCATAAAGTTACACATATTATAACAAAATATCATTTGACTGCAGGTCCAAGATTTAAAAACTTAAGTAGAAAAAAAAGTCTGATTCATCGATTTAGAGGAATTTTTTGCTGAATTTTATGTTTGTATATGATACATCATGATCTTTTAAACCCAAACACATGCCTTTATTCAAATCATTTTCACTCTTTACATACATCGTACTTATTGGATCGTCTATTGTTTTTTATTCGTGTACCGACGATATGACACCCCAGCAAGCTGCCGATGAATTTTTAACGGCATTGGCCGATGGAGAATTTGACCGAGCACAACTTATGGTTGAGAAAGGCAGTGAAAAGCTAATCAAAACGATCGAAAAGACTGCCGATCAAATAGAAAAAGGAAAATCAAAAATTACAATTGTTGATCAGAATGGTGATGAACATTCGTCGATAGTAAAATTCAAATACGACGATAGTAACAAGATTAATTCACTGCGACTTAAAAGAGATGATGGGGAGGATTGGTCGATTTCCATAAACAATGATAACGGTGATTTGATGGTTGGTGATCAAACGGTCGAAGAGATTTTAGGTGATTTGGATATTAATATCAAAGAGGCATTGACGATGTCTGAAGCGGCAATTGAAGACCTTGTAGAAAAATATTCTGGAGGCGTTTTAAAGTTTACAGGTAGTATACTCAAACAGGTAGGTGAGCTGATGGAAAAAAATGGCAATGGTGATATAGATATTGATGTAGACTCAAAGGATTTTGAAAATAGTATTAAAAAACTGGCGGAAGATAGTGATATCGACTTTGAAAAGGCCAAAGAAGATTTATTGAAAGCAGTTAGAGAAATTTCGGAAGCTGCAAAAAGCAAAAAATAAAAATTGCCAATAATAAGCTATGAACAAACCACTAAAAAGGAATATAAAACTAACAATACTCGAGCATATTGAGCTTGCAGAATCTGCGGTATCGCATCAAGATTTGCAAAAAGCATATACCGATCTTTGTAATCGAGTAACGATCTATCGTACGCTCGACAAACTAGTCGACGAAGGCCGAATTCACAAAATTGTGGATATCGATGGTGTGTCCAAATTTGCCGCTTGTCATGATTGTGTTGACGATCATAAACATGAGCATGCACATATTCATTTTAGTTGTAAAAAATGTCAAACGGTGACATGCCTAGATCAGGTTATCCCTAGTTATTCAATACCTAAGACTTATGCTGTGGAAGAAACAAATTTTACGATCTCTGGGGTTTGCCCAAGTTGTAATGTTTAATTTATTTCTTTTTAAGGTGCTCTAAAAAGTTGGCCAATTCCACTTCTGAAAACATCATCACTTCTCTTGGCTTACTTCCCATAGCTGGGCCTACAATACTTAGCATTTCCAATTGATCCATAATTCTTCCTGCTCGGTTGTATCCAAGACTAAGCTTTCGCTGAATGCTTGATGTTGATCCATGTTGAGATCCGACAATAAGCTTTGCTGCTTCCTCGAACATTGGGTCAAGATCTGAAAATTTTAAGTTTGAACCATCATTACTTAGATCGTCTTCACCTTTCACTTCTGGCAAGTAAAATGGCTGTCCAAATCCTTGTTGGTCACTTATGTGATCAATAACACGCTCTACTTCAGGTGTATCTACAAATGCACATTGAAGTCTTACAATGTCGCTACCAACATTAAGAAGCATATCTCCTCGACCGATTAATTGTTCGGCACCCTTGGCATCAAGAATGGTTCTAGAATCAATCTGCGAAGTAACTTTAAAAGAAATTCTCGCTGGAAAATTCGCTTTAATCATACCTGTAATAATGTTGGTAGTCGGTCTTTGAGTGGCGATAATCATGTGAATGCCTACCGCTCTGGCTAATTGGGCTATCCTTGCAATGGGTAATTCAACCTCTTTTCCTGCTGTCATAATCAGATCAGCAAACTCATCAATGACGAGTACAATAAAAGGTAAAAATTTATGCCCATTGTTAGGGTTGAGTTTTCTTTTTGTAAACTTATCGTTATACTCTTTGATATTTCTTGCTCTTGCTTTTTTGAGCAAATCATATCGGTCATCCATTTCTATGGTCAAAGAATTTAAGGTGCTTACAACCTTCGATGTATCGGTAATAATCGGTTCGTCAGCATCTGGTAAAAAGCCAAGGAAATGCTTCTCCAAATTTGCATAAGGAAAGAGTTCTACTTTCTTCGGATCTATCAATACCAGTTTAATCTGTGATGGATGTTTTTTGTAAAGCAATGACATCAGTATAGTATTGATACCGACAGACTTACCTTGACCTGTTGCTCCTGCAATCAGTAGGTGTGGCATCTTCGCTAAATCCGCCACGAAAACCTCATTTGCGATGGTTTTACCTAATGCAATAGGCAAATCCATTTTCGCATTTGTAAATTTATCCGAAGAAATAACTTCTTTAAAAGAAACGATTTGTGGTTTTTTATTTGGCACTTCGATACCAATCGTCCCTTTACCCGGGATTGGAGCTATTATACGAATACCTAATGCGGCAAGGCTCAATGCAATATCATCCTCTAAATTTTTGATTTTGCTGATTTTAACACCTGGTGCTGGTACTATTTCATATAAGGTTACGGTTGGCCCAATGGTTGCCCGTATTTTAATAATCTGAATTTTATAATTTAACAAGGTCTCGATGATCTGATCCTTGTTTTGTTCAAGTTCTTCACGATTCACTTCTACTTTCATCTCATCGTAACTCTCCAAAAACTCAAGTTTTGGATGTACATAATTTGACAAGTCTTTCGTCGGATCATAAGGTTCTAAGTTATCCGCGTTTTCTTGTTGAATCGGTAATACTTTTTCACTACCATCCGCTCCGGTAACCACCGTTTGAAGTGGTGGTGTGGATGGTGACGGTTCTTGATTTTCGTCAGAAGATGGTGCTGGACTAGGTTTCGGCTCTGCAATTTCTAAGGTTGCATTGACATCCAACACAGCTTTCTTCTTTGGAATAAAGGAATCGGGCAATTTAAACTCCATAGAATCAGCGTTTAAATCACCTTCAACCTTTTCAGTTTTTGGAACAGCCCCCGGTTTCAAAAATTCGACTTTAGATTCACGGCTGTCAGTGAGATCCATTGATAAGTCATTTCTATTATCATGCTTGGTATGCCTAGTTTGTTTGCTTTCTTCTTGAGCCTCAGATCTTGAGGGACGCGGTGTTGGTCTTCCACTTGAAACACCTAAGAAAGCGGTTAACTTTTCCATGGAAGGAAACTTATCCCCCATGTTTGGTAAATTAACAGCACTCATTTCCATTGATGGGTTTAGTATCCATGTTGCAGATGCTAAACAAATGAGTATAAATAATAATGCTAATCCTAATCGGCCAACAAAACTCGTTAGCCATATGTATGCTGAGTTTCCAATCGCACCACCCCAACTAAAAGGAGATTGAAATAATACGAATTCAAGAACTACAGATAAAAAACATGTAATTAATAACACTTTTGTAAAGAGTGTCAAATAAGAAGTTAACGATTCTCTTCGAATTAAAGAGATTCCAAATTTTACTGTAAGAAAAACGAATAGTAAAGATGGGAATCCAAACCCCCAATAAAAGAATCCATTTGATACGATGGCACCTAATCTTCCCAACCAATTTTGCACTTCAACTTCACTGTTGAACAACATGGACCATGAATGTAAAAGTACCTTGTCTTGATCCGTTTGCCATGTAAATAAATAGGACACAAATGCCACAGTTAAATATATGCCAATAAATAAAAATACGAGTCCAGTTACTTTTAAGACTCTTTCGTCATTAAAAACACTTACGGTCGCCTTTTTCTTGCCAGACTTTCTTTTGGTACTCGTCTTACTCATCTAATCGGGTAATTTGGATATTTCGGGTAATTTCAAATCGATAGGCAAATATAAAGCAATAAATATCATATTACAAAATTTTATAATATGTTTTTATTATCTAAATCAATATTTTACATATTGTTATATTTCACAATATGTTTTTCTAGTTGTAATTTATTCGTTTGTAGATTTTTACAAATATGTTTTTTTTAATGCATTAAAATTTTGATATCCATATTTTCATAAAGTCTCAATAGGTATTGTATGTTTACAGCAGTTTTGAATGAAAACGAACCTACATAAAACAGATAAAAATTATGAAAAAGCATACAATTATTATTGCTGGGGCGGGGGGAATAGGAAGAGCGGCAGCGCTAATCCTAGCAAATCAATCAGGGTATACCTTTGATATATATATCGGTGACATCAACAAAGAAGCTTGCCAAGAAGCGATCGACTTTGTAGGTGAATCGGATTCTACTATACACCACTTCATTATGTCCAAAGGGGCATTGACCGATGAAGAGATTGCAATCTATACGAAAGGTGAAATCATATTAGATTGCCTACCTGGTGCATTAGCGCCAACCATGGCAACCTATGCTAAGACCTATACATTGCATTACGCAAACCTTACGGAATATGTAAAAGAAACCGACTTAGTCACGGAGATTGCTCAAGGCGCTAATACAGGTTTCGTATTGCAGACAGGTCTAGCACCCGGATTTATTAATGTATTGGCGATGAAATTATTCAACGATTTCACAGCGAAACATAAAGTAGACAAAGTAGAAGAAATAAAAATGAGAGTCGGTGCATTATCAGCGCACGCAGAAGCACCCCACTTTTACGCATTTACATGGAGTCCCATTGGCGTAGCCACAGAATACATAAAAGATGCACTTGTTGTACGTGATTATGTAAAATCGGATATCCCTTCATTATCTAAGCGTGAAGAAATCTTAATCGGCGAAGAACGATACG
>CALDTZ010000028.1 GCA_937924805.1 uncultured Saprospiraceae bacterium | reverse complement strand
ATGACCTGTTAACGTTGCTTTTATATGGGCAGGCATATCATCAAGTCCTTCTATTGTATGCTTCATTGCAGGCATGTTTTCAGGAGCTAATTTATTGAAATAGAGTTCAAAATCATGGAGAACATCTGGATCTGCATTTTCATTAATACATAGACCTGCTGAAGTATGCATAATATGAATATTCATGAGTCCATCCCCTTCCATAGGCGGTAATTGCTGAAGGATTTCATTTGTTATTAAATGAAATCCTCTAGGTTTGGCCTTCAGACGAATCGCATAATGAGTAATCATCTTTTAAATTTTTCGAACAGCAAGTTGATAAGCATCGGATAGTTTTTTTCCAATGGATTCTTCCCAATCAAGTGGGAACGAATAATCATCGATAGAGCCGATGCCAGCTACTTCTGCAGCAGTACCAGTAAAAAAGGCGCTATCTGCTTGTTTTACCTCTTCCATGGTTGTTTGTTTTTCATGGATTTCAATACCTAAAGCTGCTGCTAACTCAAACATCGTAGCTCGTGTAATACCGGGTAATATATTGCCTAATGGACATGTATAAAGTATGCCATATTTTTCATAGAAAAAATTAGCACCAGGACCTTCTGCTACAAAACCATTTTGATCTAGTAATATTGCTTCATCAAATCCTTTTTGTTTAGCTTCGGTAGTTGCAAGAATAGAATTTACATAATGTCCTACCGTTTTCGCCTCAACATGGACAGATTTAGGATTTGGTCGTTGATAGGATGAGGTCATTAATCGTAGGAGCGAACTTCCTAAATATCGTCCCCACTCCCATGCACAAACGAATAAATTTGATTTTTCAACAGGCACAAGCGACATCATAGGATCAAGAAATATCAGTGGCCTGATATAAGCATCTTTTAGCTTGTTTTTTTCTAATAATTGATGCGATATATCGGTTAGTTCTTTTACGCTATAGCTAAATGGGATATGCATCGTTTTTGCCGAGTCGATCATTCGTTGATAATGTGCTTTAGGCTTGAAGATCGCGGCACTTCCATGGGCATCATAAGCTCGAATGCCTTCAAAAACTCCATTCCCATAATGCATTGTCTGATTATAAAGACTGACATTTGCTTCTGCTGCAGGAATCCATTTGCCGTTAAGGTAGACAATCGTTTCGGTTGTATGATAAGCCATTTGGATTGAGTTATTAGTGAAATGCAAAGATGCGGTTTTTCCATGAAATTATTCGATGGATTCTATGGAGATCAACGAGACCGTACCTTTTTTGATTCTTTAATTCTATTGAAATAGAATAATATAGAAAGTGTTTTAGATTTATTACGATGTTCTATTATTGAATTTCCGTGGTCAGCATTTTTATAACTAATATATGAACTAGCAAGGCCGTAGCTTGATTGCCATTGAATCTTTATATTTTCGATTTGGTATGCGAGTGAAAATAGAAATCCATAATCAATTCCACTGATCGCACTTTCATCAGTAGATGGTTGTTTTGTTGAATAGAATGTTTTGAGTTGACCACCAGTGACTTGTGAGGAGTTGTCTTCATTGAAAAGATCTATTTTTTTATAATTTTCTTTCCCTGATAGTAAAAGTGAAAAATAGGTACCCAAGCCTACATCCAATTTTTTAAACGTGTAGTTTATGGTTACAGGCAGTTCTAGATAGTTAAGTGAATATGAATATCGATTTCTCTCTGCAATGATGTTGTCAAAATAGAAAGCAACATTTAGTGTATTGAGTTGGAACCCTTTTTCTGTATATAATAGACTTGGCCTAATGGAAAAATGTTCATTAATCTCCTTTTCGATAAAAAAACCAGCTTGTGAACGCAGTTTTGTAGCGTTTAATTTTGCAAAGGAGGTTTTGCTCAGATTTGCATTTGTGAATGTGCCACCCAAGATAAGACCTGTTGAGATTTGACTAGATAGGTTTAGTGAAAAAATGCTGATGCAAATAAATAGGATTGTTGTTTTTAGATTTTTCATTTTCATGATTTTATTCAAAAATAAAGGAGAGTCAATGTTGAATCCAGTATAATTCGTAAACATCAAAAGGTACAATTTACATTTAGTAAAAAAAGAAAATATAGGGTTTGTCACTATTTCTATGAATAATGACAAACCCTATGATTATATCTTGTCTTTACTATTCTTTTTTTCAAAGAAGTAGGTAGCTGTTAATGACATCGAACGATTTTGTTCAATCATAGAAGGCAGGCCTTCTACTTCCTCAATCCGTGGTGAGATATTGTTTATGCCTAATGAATATTTGGCTTGGATTAAACAAGGCCCAAGTTTATAACCTATTCCAATGTTTAACCCAAAGTCTAAGGCATGCATATAAGCTACATTGGGGTCTGCATTCTGAATAGATACCTTTTTAAAGCTTGGTTTAATCTTAAGGGGCTCGTCATCATATTTTTCACCGATTAAATATCCTACAGGAGATTGATCGTTTATTGATGCTTTGCCACCTAATGCATAAGATACATAAGGCCCTCCAGTAATTTTAAATTTCTTATATGTATAGCCAACTTCTAAAGGAATGTCTATGTAGTTATAGTTGATAATTAGTTTACTGTCGTCGTTTGCTCCAAATAAATCTTTAAGTACATAGCCTTTTTGATTGTATAGGATACTTGAATTTAATGAAAAATGGGTTCCTATCTTTTTTTCGGCGCTTACACCAATGGTTAGACCAGGTTTGTGTTTTGTATTTATACTTATAGTTCCAATATCGATCTCACTCTTCGATAGATTGGCACCAGCCGTTATTCCGAATTTTATTTGAGCATCCGATTGCTGAGTTAAAAAAAAGATGGCAATTAAGGTTGTAATGATTTTGAAGTTTTTCATACTAATTTGTTTTAGTGATTTAATTATTGTTGATACTTCAAATCTAAGGGAGTTATTTTCCTAAATTTTAAACAATCGGTGATTTAGTTGATGTAAATTTTATATTTTGTAAAATAATTTATTTTTTTTGTATTTATTTATGTTATATGTAAATTTTTTTTAAGATTAGATTCTTTCATCTTCTTGTAAAATAAAAAGCAGTCATTTGAAATGAATCAAATGACTGCTTTTTATTTTAGTTAATCATTCGGCTATACGCCAAACTGTGTTAAATGGTGATCTAGGTGTTTTGAAAACAAGGTATTCCATTCTGTAATGGATAGCTTACCAAACGAATGGGAATCTCTTTGATCAAAGGCAGCTTCACCCATATTTTGTACTTTTTTGATATTATCGATGAGCCGTGCTTTTTCAATTTCAAAATCTCTCCGATCTGCTATAATAAAATCTGGAGCTGTTCGCCCATTTTTTGGATAAGGTTTAGGGCCTACGACTGCCTTTTTTGCAAACAACTTAATCATAAATTTTTCGAAACCGGATGGTTTTTTATACTTGTCTGTTAGTGTCATATCGTAGGCTACACAATTATGAGCGAGCATTTGATCGACGTGCATTTTTCCCCATAGCGGTTGAGTTTCCGGAGTCAATTTATTAATTCGATTAATGGTAAATTGAACATCCTCCGCATTGAATAGATTTTTCATATTGTTTTGTATTGATGATTTTGAATTGCTTTCAGTAAAATATCGATTGCAATTTTTAGTTTACTTTTTTATCTGAAAATAGTAAAAAGTATCGGATTTTGATTTTCTTGGTTCTAGGTTTCATTTAAAGTATAAATGTATTCATTTTGTTTTTGCATGACCCCGGAAGGCATACATCTCATACCAAAATTTCGGAAAGTGATCATTATTGGATTGGAGAGGTGACTCATTTTGCCAATATTCCAACTTGATTTGACAATCCGATTTACCTTGATTTGTCTACTATTTTGAAAACGAGTAAACGCTTTTTGGTAGTTCTTTTCTTTCGAAAGACATTCAGCAATAAGATAGGCATCTTCAATTGCCTGATTGGCACCCTGACCCAAATTGGGTGTTGTAGCATGTGCAGCATCTCCAATTAAGCAAATATTCCCACTTGACCATTGCTTCATTGGTTTAATGTCTTCAATCTTATTTGGTAAGATTGATTCGTCTGTTGTATTTGTAATAATTTCGGTTACTAAACTATGAAAGTCTGCGAATAGTAATTGGAGCTCTTTTTTGTTTAGCTTCGATGATTTACCACTTTTTAGCGCATACCAGTAGGTTTGATCTTGGTTGATTTGAACAAACCCAAATCGTTTTCCTTTACCCCACATTTCATGCAATTGGCCTTGATAAACTTTTGGTAATTGAAAATTTAGCACCCCTCTCCAACACATTTGCTCTGGATCACGAATTTTTGATGCAGGGAATAATGATTTTCTAATGTTGGAATGAATCCCATCAGCAGCGATCAGTCCTTCATAGATATGGCTAGAGCCATCTTTAAAATGGATTACATTTGATTCCAAAGGCTCACCAAGGTTTGCCAGTTCTTTATTTAATGAAATATTGGCTTCTGGAATTTTTGATAGTAATATTTCTTGAAGTTTGGATCGGTGGATTGCATAGCTTTTAAGTGTATTTTTTTTAAAACGAGTAGATGCTTTCGATACTATATTTAGCTTCTTATTCGTAATGTTTAGTGAGCTAAAATGAAACCCATTCGTTGAAATAGTTTCCGTAAATCCTAGTTTATCCATGACTTGCATACCATTATTCGCAAGCATTATACCTGCTCCAATGGGCTTAAAACTTGGAAATTTCTCAAAGAGATGGTAATCGATCCCTTTTTGTTGTAAAGCGATAGCTGTCGTCAATCCACCGATTCCGGCACCAATGATACTTATTTTCATAAGTGATAAAAATAAGAATTCTTAGAACCTTATGTTTAGATAAAGTAAAGAAGGTTGATACAAATCACTCTGCCATCCATTTGATGTTTCGATATATTCTTGCCCATTCTCATTTCGTTTATTTTCTTGTGATATATAAGAAATATAGTACCACGACTCGGTCGATATCGAAATGAAGTCATTGATTTCATATTCAAGTTGGATAGATGGTCCAAAGCCTGTTTGTGTTAAATAATTTTCATAAGTTACTTCTGTACTTCCTGGCTGTTGGGTAGAGTAGTAATAATAATTATTATTTCTTACACCATCTAATCCTAATTTTACATTGAATTTCTTTCTCTGTAATACTTTGTAATGGATACCGAGTCTGTAGTTTGCTTGGCGTGTTTTGTTTTCTCTTACTATTTGATCGTCACTATCATTTTTACTATTTCGAAATTCGCCTCCGAAGCTTGCTCGAAATCCAACTTTATTTACATTAAGATTATAGTTGAATGCAAAGGGAGTTGGATCGGATACAAAAAATCCAAAATCAGTAATTCCAATGATTGATTTAACATTTACCCCAAAACTATGAGATATATCAAGGTTTTTCTTTTCTGTTTCAATGGTTTGATCTTGAGCTGATATTTGATGAATAGTAAATAGACTAAGGCAAATAATGATTAAATGTTTCATGTTTTATTGTTTTTTAGTAAGACGGGAAAATAGATTCTTTTGGTTGGGTTCAAATGATTCGAATTGAAATAATTAAGTTATTTTGAAAAAGTAGGTAAATAATTGTTTGTATTTATATATTTGCAATCCTGAATCTTGGCGTGGTAGCTCAGCTGGTTAGAGCGCAGCATTCATAATGCTGAGGTCGGCGGTTCAAGCCCGCCTCACGCTACTAAAAAGCCCTTCGTTTTTGAAGGGCTTTTTTTATATGTTGTTAGCAAAAGAATGGATAGATCAATTCGACTGGCGAATAAACGTATGAATGGTTGTTTCTTCTTCTGTCTTTAATTTAAGCAGATACATTCCATTCACACTTAAAAAATGTAAATCAATATGATTTGATCCTTGTCTATGAGTTGTTCCTTTACTGAGTAAATAACCATCTAAAGAATACACTTCCCAACTAAAATCATGATCTATATGACGTATCGTGATTTGATCATCGCATGGATTTGGAAATAATATGGGTTCTAGTTTTGTAGTTAGGTCTTCATTGTTTGAAACACCTTCGATTCCAAATACTGCAGATTCTACGGTAGCAAAATTTCCACCTTCAGCTATAATGGTCCCATCATCTGCGATAAACTTCCAAAATCCTTCGTCAGGATCCGCAAAAGAACAACAAATACCATCACCTACATCATCATAAATATTGAAAGTGTAACATTCCCCTTTAGGTAAAGAAAACATAGTATCAATCGGTGGTGAAAAATTTGGGAAACCAATATAATCGGTTCCACTAAGTATTTTTTCTCCAATTGAATTGAGAATTTCCCATGATGTTTCTTGAGGAAAATTATCAAAATACAATTGAAAGTGCACTTGATCCGTATCATACAATTGACCACCACCTGCAATCGCTACTTCAAGACTATTATTTTCAGGATTTAGATCAGTAGCATCATTTGGTTTAACCACTTGAATAAGAATGTTTTCCATATCTGATCCACTAAACTCGATTGGAGATAAACTAATATCTTCAAATTCAAACGTGGCAAGATTACCTGTCCATTCCGTTTTACTATGGAAGCCGCCTCCTATAAATACGTTAATATCAGCACTAACTAAAGGATCATTTCCCATATTCATTAATGTAATATTTGGAGTCGTTTCATTTGAACATAATACAGTAGAACTATTATAGTCATAAATCCGTGCATCGACCATTAAATCTTGGAAAGACTCACAATTATAAACGCCTTCTTCTAATATACCTTTGATCGTTTCTGGATCCCCAGAAAATGGAAGGTAAGTTCGGTCTCGACAAACGATCAAATAAGTAGGATAATATTCAACTCCATATACGTCTTTTATATTTTCAGTATCATTAATTTGAGGATTGTTCGTATTCCATGTAGATGCATAATCGAAGACTTGATCATCGGTAGAGTCATCATCCGCTTCTAAGCCTAGAATCATTACATTATCTGCACCATTGGGTCCATACATTTCCCATATTTCTTCGACTCCGGCTGCATTTTGTTGACAAGGTCCACACCAAACAGCATAGAAATCTAGGATTACCGTTTTTCCTTGGTCAAGATAATCGTAAAGCGTATGTTCATTTCCTTCCACATCGGTCAACGTAAAATTGGGTGCCACTGTTTGAGCGTTTACGAATATAAATTGAAAAGCAAATAGAATAAGTAGGGTCGTTTTTTTCATAGGTAAGTTGGTTTATTATAAAAGATACGAAAAAATTAAGGGTACACCATTTTTTGTGTTCAGTAAGCAAACGTTTTTTGATTTTTTTGATCGATTATACTTTCTTAATAGGTTGTTTGAGGAAAGAGAGGGCACTATTTTATAATCGACCTTCGATAACATACATTGAACGATTTGTAATATATAATTTAGTCATATCTTTAAATCATCTAAATACAAATTATGAAATGGCTTCCTTTTTATTCATTCTTTTTTTTATTGATTACCTCTTGCGGTAGTGAAGATCCTGTGGTTTTTAGTTCAGGTAAATCAATTCTAGGTTTTGAAGTTCTTGATGTGACAGCGGATATCAGTCAAGCTTCGAATACGATTTCTGTAGAATTACCTTTAGGTTCTGATATCTCGGCACTATCACCTAATATTACGATTTCTGAAAAAGCGAGTGTCACACCTGCTTCAGGAGAAACCCTAGATTTTACAAATGATGTGTTATATACCGTTACAGCGGAAGACGGCACCATTGCTAGCTATGTGGCATCGATCAAGGTTACGGTATGTACTACGGATGAAACAACGCACAGCTTTGTAGCAAATGGAAAGAATTACGAATTTATAATGAAAAATAAGAACTGGGAAGATGCGGCTGCATGTGCTATAGAACGAGGTGGATACCTTGCAGAAATTAATTCTGCAGATGAAAACAATACCGTTTTTGCAGCAATTATGAATATAGCGTCACTTGATGTTAATGAAACGGTTTCATTTGACGGGGGTAGTGCTTCGTATGTCTGGTTGGGTGGAAATGACGTTTTAAATGAAAGTGAATGGATATGGGATGGCAATAATGATGGGATGGGGACTCAGTTTTGGATGGGCGATGCATCAGGTTCTCCGGTGAATGGCTTGTATTCAAATTGGGGGACAGAACCAGATAATGCAAGTGGTCAAGATGGATTAGGTTTGGGGTTAACGCAATGGCCGATAGGTAGTGGTTCTTTAGGTGTCAAAGGGCAGTGGAATGACATAAAATTAAATAATGCGCTATTTTACTTGATAGAATTTGACTAATCAGATAGGAACAAAGAAAGGGTAGCTGACTTTAGTCAAATGTAAGCCTTGAGGTGGAGCTAAATTGTGGTTACTTGCTCGTTGCTGATGATCAAAACAATAGGCGAAAGCTTCTAAGGTGAAGGTACCTATACCAATATCAATGACTCTTCCAATCAATAGTCGCATCATGGATTGGAGAAACCGATTTGCTGTGATTGAAATGCACAATTTTGAGGACGAAATATTTATAGCTGTATGATAGATTTTACAATGACCTGTCGCATATTGATCAGGTTTTTTGCACATGGACAGAAAATCACTTTGCTTCTCAATAAATGACACCGCTTTGGTCATTTTCTTAAAATCAAGTTTCGATTTATCGATAAAAACACTGAATTCATTTAAAAATGGATCTGGGGTGAAATGCATATGATATTCATATGTTCGCTGGGTTGCATCACGCTGCGCATGAGCAGATGCATGGATATGAATTGTATCTATGACTTTAATATCATCGGGTAAATTTCGATTGATGATGTACAAGAAATTTTCAGGAAATATAGCGTTTGTTTCAATATGAGCAAAATATTGTTTTGCATGCACACTTGCATCTGTACGACCACAACCAATGAAGGTAATCTTTGATTTTAAAACTTTGCTAAAGGTAAATTCAAGGATTTCTTGGATCGTTTTGTTTGTCGACTTTTGCCTCTGCCAGCCGCTATATTGCGTGCCTTTATAGGCTAAATGAATGAAATACCTCAATTTAGTTTTAATATTTCAGTCGTTCTTTTTCGAACATTCAAACAAAAGTCTCCATCTTTTATTAAGGAGCGACCATAACTTGGAATCATTGCTTTTAATTTTTCGGTAACCTCCGTATTTCGCAAATAATCAGGAAAACACTGATGTAATAGATCGAGCATTATGGATACGGAAGTGGAAGCTCCCGGTGATGCTCCTAGTAAAGCGGCAATCGATTTATCTTCACTAGTAACGATTTCAGTACCAAATTTCAAAACGCCACCTTCCGCGTCATCTTTTTTGATAATCTGGACTCGTTGCCCTGCTTTTATAAGGGTCCAATCTGCAATATTAGCTTCGGGATAAAACGTTTGTAGGTATTCAAATCGATCTTCTTTAGATTGTATGACTTGCTCAATTAGGTATTTGGTTAGCCCAATATTGTGCATGCCAGCAGAGAGCATAGGCCAAACATTATGCATTTCTATAGATAGTGGAAGATCGAAGAAGGATCCGTTTTTTAAAAATTTTGTTGAGAATCCTGCATAGGGGCCGAAAAGAAGGGAACGTTCGCCATCCAACATTCGAGTATCTAAATGGGGTACAGACATAGGTGGTGAACCCGTAGCAGCTTTACCATAAACTTTGGCTTCATGTTGGTTGACCACATCAGGATTTGTACATTTTAAAAATTGGCCACTTACAGGAAATCCACCATAACCTTTACCTTCGGGAATGTCTGCCTTTTCAAGTAATGTTAAAGAACCACCTCCTGCGCCAATAAAAACGAAATCGAAAGCCATTGTTTTTTCATCCTTAGATTTAAGATCTTTAGCTTCAATAAGCCATGCGTTATCTATCTTGGTCAAGTTTTGAACTTCATGGTTTAGAAGAAGTTCGACATTATCTGCGGATTCCAAATATTTGATCATACCTCTAGTAATTGACCCAAAATTTACATCCGTGCCGATCGCCATTTTTGTTGAACCTATGATTTCCTTTTTATCACGCCCATTCATCATTAATGGCACCCAATCTTCAATTTTATCAAAATCCTCTGTATAATCCATATCTTTAAATATGGCGTATTTTGTCATTGCTTGATATCTTTTTTGTAAAAAGGAAAGATTATCCTTACCCCAAACAAAACTCATATGATCAATGTCATGGATAAAAGGAGCCTTGGTTTGTATAAAGTCGTTTTCTAGTAGGTAAGCCCAAAGCTGTTTAGAGATTTCAAAGGACTCGCTGATTTTTAGTGCTTTGGATATTTCTACACTCCCATCTTCGTTTGTAGGTGTATAATTAAGTTCACAAAATGCGCTATGTCCTGTTCCTGCGTTGTTCCATGCATCCGAACTTTCAGCACCCACACGATCGAGTCGTTCGTAGATGGTTATTTCTGACTGTGGAAATAAGTGTTTTATTAAAACACCTAAAGTGGCGCTCATAATTCCAGCACCAATCAACGCTATTTTTTGCGATTGTATCATGACTGAAAAATAAGAAAAGTTATTGATTTGCCACGTAAGGATTGAATGATCAGGTAAAGAATAAAGTAAAGTAGTCGGTATTACTTAATAGGGGAGAACGCTTTTTCTGTCAAAAAATCACTTGCCGATTTTACGGTGTCAACAAAGCTAATAATGTCCGATTTAATAAACGATTTAACGCTCAAATCTATAAGATCTAGATGGTCTGCTAACTCGAAACTCGTGATAAACACACATTTTGAAACCTTCAATGAAGCTTTTAATTGAGCGATAGTAGATAAAAAGAACCCAGATCCAATGGAACGGGTTGTTGATTTAATATTGAACGTTTCATCCGACCCAATAATAATTGCGTAGTCAAATGATTGATGTGCGACTTCTCTGTGATCAAATAATTCTGTACAAAGCGTTGTTGTTTCATGGTCCCAAATGGTACATGGGGACATAGTAATTTCAAACTTTTCTGTCAACAAAGTTTGTATTGCTTCTGCTAAATGGTATTCTTCCGAAGAAGACCCAATAAAGAGTTTCTTTAAGGACATTAAATCGATATTTAGCTATATAAATCATTATATAGCAATTATATATATATTAAAAATAAATAAATATATAATGGTTGTTTTAAAAAATAATTTCTATCTTGCAATTAGAGTATTAACAAAACGAAATATTTTTTTAAAATAATTTGGTGATTAAAGCCCGCCCATTTCTTCAACAATAAAGTCCCACGCTGAGTATAAAAAATCTATCATTTTAAACAATTTTAGTTAATTAATAAACTTAAAAGTAAATGATGTCCATTAAATATGAATGGACAAATTACAATGAATATTGGATCGATATTCTAATGATTTAAACGTATATTTTGTTATTAAAGTGTTGATTATTAGAGTTTTATTATTATTTCTCAATGTGTAATTATTGATGTATTTTTGATAAATGGTAATAGATCGAGAATTAACACTAATAATTGAACAAACAATATTTCACGGGAATAAGAAATGGTATAGTTTTTTAAATAAAAAAGAACTACAAGAATTTGAATATCTTGACCTCAACACTCCAAAGACTTCCAGAAAAGGAATGAAAATTTCTTCTTCATTGGGCAGTAAATTAATTTCACTTTTACTTTTATTCAAACCAAGCAGATTTAAATTTTCTTTAAGACAAAGAAATATTTTTGAACTTGTCAAAAGAGAAGCCGCTGCAAATATTTTGATGAAACTTCAAGCAAGGAAGTCTTCAATTCAAATTTATAAATGGATATACAAGAAATCAAAGGAATACCAAGAGCCTGCTCACTTAGTTAATGCTTCAAGAAACCTATTTATACATTCGGGCACAATTAAGAGAGATTTAAAGGAAGCAAAGAAGTATTATGATTCAAGTCAACATGGTCTAAAATTAATAAGCCAAGAAATTAAAGTTGAATGGTATTATACAGATTTAATTGGGTATTATACTAAGAAGAATAGAAATGAAAAAGCTTTAAAAGAGAAAGCAAAAGCATACATTGATGAATTAAGTTTAATTGAAGAAAATGAAAGGACGATTTCTTTTTATAGATACTATTATGTCATAGGAATTTTGAATTTTGAATTAAATCACAAATATTTTGAATTGTGTGAATTTTTGAAAAAAATTCTAGAGAAATTTGAAATTGAATATCCACATGATTTCGGGCAAATATTATTGCTTAAAATTTACTATTCTAATTATTTGTTGAGAATTCGAGATTATGAAAAAGCGTTCGTTATTATTTCAGATGGAGAATTGCTTTCTAGACCTAAAACGGTAAGTTGGTTTAGATTTAAGGAATTAAAAGTCTTACTATTATTGCGGCAGAAAAAATCAAAAGAAGCTATAGAGCTTTACAATAGAAGTACATCTTCTCGTTCATTTAAAAACCTAAGAGCGGATGTAATAGCGAGAAATAATTTATTAATTAATTATATAGAAGTCTATAACCTATTAATAAATCTTGACTTAAAATTTAATACAAGAGTAGGTAAATTAAAATTTGGGAAATTTCTCAATTCAGTTCCTGAATACAATAAGGATAAAGCTGGAATGAATGTTTCGATAATAATACTTCAACTTGTTTACTATATTCTAGTAAATGCTTCGGCGAAGATTGAAGAAAGAACAGAAGCGATTGATAAATATATGCGGCGGTATATGAGGACCGATCCGTTATTTCGAAGCTTTACCTTTATGAAAATGTTGTTGGAAGTAGGTAAGCAAAATTTTCACCCAGTAGCAGTAGAACGCCATACTCAAGCACTTTTAGTAAAACTAAGGTCTGTCCCATTCGAAAAATCAACGCACCCCTCAGAAATGGAACTTATAGAATACGAAATATTTTGGGAGGCTATTATGTTACATCTGAAAAATAGAAATAAAAAGTAAAAACTGATTTTAAAATTTCCAATTGTCTTTGTTGATCACATAGATAAATGGCTTTGTTTTTTTAGGTGGATAATGAAGTGTTCCTTCAATACCGTATTTGGTAGCCCCTAAATTTGTCATGGCCTTTTGGGAAATGATATTATCGACATCGACATAAAATAAGATATCGGTATATAAACTTAAACCGTAATCAATCATCTCTTTTTTGAATGCCAAATTATATTG